>URGW01000004.1 GCA_900547475.1 uncultured Clostridium sp.
CTGAGGAAATGAAATGACTTTCGAAGCTTTAGCAGTTTTTACGGAAAGAAAGATATAAATTCTTAACGCAAATTACACAATTCCTGGAGGTTATATAATTAATATTTCGCCTCCACGTGACGAACAATATTATTCACTTTCTTTGTAGCGTATAATGTCTTTTTTGATGCTGCTTAAAAGATTATTTAACTCCCAAACTTCTCCTTCATCTACAAGTTTATTTAACATAATCTGATACCTACTTGCTTCTGCTGTTTTGCCTAGAGACATTAAAGTCATTATATTATTCATTATATTAGTTATTATATCTGACTTAACCTCAAATAACCTTTGAGCATCCTTTATTTCATCTTTTATTTCTAGCATTTGTTCATCCAAATTAAAAGCTGAATCCGCTGCCTCTTTTAATTTATCTTGTATTTCCTTAGGAATATGCTGTTTATACTTATAATTTAAAGAATGCTCTATTGTAGCCCAAAAATTCATTGCTAAAGTTCTTATTTGAAACTCTGCTAATATATCCCTTGGCCCTTCTGCCATATAAACAGTATACTTAATAATCATATGGTAACTTCTATATCCACTTTGTTTAACATTTCTTACATAGTCTTTTTCATAAAGTATTTGCATATCTCTTCTTGCCCTAATAAGTTCAATAACAGTATCTATGTCATCAACAAACTGGCACATTATTCTTATACCAGCTATATCCTCCATTTCTTGACCTACTCTATCAAGAGGAATTCCAAACTTATTTGCCTTTTCTAAAAGACTTGAAACTTCTTTAACTCTTCCTGTAACAAATTCAATTGGAGAATATTCATTTCTCTTTCTATATTCTTTTCTTATGCTTTTAAGTTTAACCTTAAGCTCCTCTACAGCCTGCTCATAGGGCATAAGGAAACTCTTCCAATTTTGCATTGCCATAAACATCACCCTTAATTTTACTACAAGTAGATTATATCAGAAATAAACCAAAGTGTAACCAATACTTACTATAGTTTCAACATAAAACAATATTTTTTGTATATCTTAAGCTATAAAAGCTTAACTGGATTAAAATTTATAAAATCACAAGAAGTCATTATATATTCAACCCCTTCAATGTCGCCCTCTATAGCTTTAATATTAGATGGCCCATGTAAATGTCCATATATAACTTTTTCCACTTGGTATTCCTTGAATATTTTCATAAAATCAGAATCCTTACCTTCTTCACCAAATGGTGGATAATGAATCATAACAATAAACTTATTATATCCTGCATTTTTAGCACTATCTAAAGATAATCTTAATCTTATTTGTTCTCTTGCATGTATTTTTGCATCTTTTGTATTAAACTTATCACTACTTGGATCAATCCATCCTCTTGTTCCACAAATAGCATAATCATCATATTCATAAAAATTATTTTGAAGGAACTTCGTATTATCATACATTGCATTTAGCTTTGATATACTGCTCCACCAATAATCATGATTTCCCTTACTTATAATCTTCTTTCCTGGAAGACTATCAATCCAATCTAAATCTTTTTTACTTTCATCATGTTTCATAGACCAAGAAATATCACCTGCAATTAAAACAGTATCATCTTCTGTTATTTTTTCTATCCAATTATTCTTTATCTTTTCATCATGATTAATCCAATGTGAACCAAATATATCCATAGGCTTATCTGTACTTAATGCAAGATGTAAATCGGAAATAGCATATAAAGCCATAGTCATCCCCCTTATCTTATGTCTAAATTAATTAATTTATCTATTTATTATAACCACTTAATCTTAAAATAAAAATCTTGTCAGGTCAATTTAATATTTACAACGACCTACGGGATCAATACAACATATGGATTTCTCAACAGTTCATCATAAAATTAAACTTTATCTTGAGTTTATATAAACAATGGCATAGGAAACCATGAATTTATAACCCTATTAACCTTTTCATCTTCTAATATAAAACTACTAAATGGACTAAAAAGTAATTGCATAGCTTTTAAATGATTTAACTCTATATCACACTTTCCATTAAAAGTATTAACATAAATCCCATCACTATTAATTCTAATATTAATTAATATTTTACATAAAGAATTAGCCTCAAGGAAAATTCAATATTTTAATTATTTCCTGAGGCTAATATACTTCTTATAAAATTATTTATTTCTTCTTATTTTTTCTTCCTAATAATGTTCCACCTGCAGCTAATATTCCTCCAAATACAACTGCTAAAACCGATGGTGTTCCACCTGTTTTTGGTAAACTTGAATTATTTCCTGGCTTTTGTGGTTTTTCAGATGGCTTATTACCATTTCCATTACCACTATTTCCGTTATTTCCGCCATTTCCGCTACCATTATTCTCATCAGTAGCATTAGCAAGTAATCCATCAAATGCTGTTCTTAATGCTTTTTCAGCGTTATCAACTTCTTCACTAGTAGCTTCTTCATTATTTAATATATTTTTAGCATTAACTAATTCAGCTTCTAATACAGCCCAAGTTTCACTTGTATATTTACTTGAATCTAAGCTTTCCATCTTATTTATTAAGTCATTTAATATATCTTTATTTGGCTTTAATCTTAACTCTAAGAATGATCTAACTAAGTTAGTATAAGTTTCATTAACTTCTGCTTCTAAAGCATTTTCATCTGCAATTACTCCATTAGCAATAGCTAATACTCCTTGTAACTTATCCCAAGTAGATTTTATATAGTTATTTCCATCTAAAGCATCAATTCTTTCTACTAAAGCTATTAAATATTGCTTATCACCTTTTTCGAAAGCTAACATTTGCATTACCTTACTTAATCTAGCAAATGATGCATTTATTTGATCTTGAGTTGCATTTGAATTTAATAACAGTCCTTGTGCTTCAGCTAATGCAGCTTTAAATTCAGTTACTACTACTGGTACAACCTTTGAAAGTTCAGCTTCAGTTACTTTATTAGCTTCTTCAATAGCAATTATTAAATAAGTTTTAAATATATCATTTTCAAGCTCTGCTAACTTTTCATTAGCTTCTGCTATTAAATCTACCAATTTATTAGTAGCTGTATCTACAGATTCCTTAGTAGAATTTGCATCATTTGAAATTGCTTCTGCTTCTAAAACTGCAGCTTCCATCTTAGCTACTAACTTTTCAGTTCCAGAATATTTATTTAACTTATTAATAGCTTCACCAGCATTTTCAATAAGCTTATTTAAATCTGATTTATCAATAACTAACGCTTCATCAAATTTAGCTTTTGCAGTCCTTAACGCTTCAACAGCTTCATCAACTTCTACTTGAGATGCATTTTTATTAGTTAATACTGATTTAGCAACTTCTACTGCTGTAGTAAATTCTGCAATAGCATTTGGAGTATTAATTCCTTCTGCATTACTTAATGCCTCTTCAGCATCAACTATTGCAGCTTCTAATTCAGTAACATTTACTATAATAACACTTGATTTAAATGTTTCTACTTCACTATTTAATTCCTCAACTATAGTTGCAATTTCACTAATATCACTAACATTAGCAAAATCAGCTTCTGCTTTAGCTATAGCTGCATTCAATTTATCTACAGCTTCTTGAGTATATTGACCATTTCCTGATCCAACTACAGCATTTTCAACAGTTTCTTTTGCTATTGCTAATGCAGCTTCATATTTAGCTTGCTCATCAGCAACTTCTAAATAATTATCAAATGCTACCTTTAACGAATCATAAGCTCCATCAATTTGGCTTTGTCCAACCTTAACAGTTTCATATATAGTTATAGCACTTGACTTTTGAACTTTTAATTCTTTTATAGCAGTTTCAACAATATTTCTTTCTTCCTCTGTTAATTCTGCTAATCTTTCAGTATTTAAGCTATTTAAGACAGCATCAACCTCATCAATTAATACAGCTAACTTAATTCTATTAATTTTAACAGCTTGCTTTCTGAAGTTTGAAACTGAAGTCTTTAACTCTTGAACTACCTCTTGAACTCTTACTGAATCTGGATCTTTATCTAGTTCAGCTTTTGCCTTTTCAATAGCTGCTCCTAATGTATCCTTAGCTTCTTGTGGATAATTACCTGCCATATCTCCAACTACAGCTGAATTGTAAATACCTTGTACAACACTTATATAGTTAACTAATGGTTGAGTTGAATCACCCTTATAAATCTTAACTTCATTTAAATTAACCTCATTGTTTAATAATGTTAATTTAATATATTTAGCAATTATTCCACCATCAATTTCCTCAACATAGTTATTATAATTTTTATCATTTTTACTTCTATCAGCAATACTAATCCAAGCTTCACCATCTTTTGAGTATTCAACTTTATATCTTAACGCTTCATTTGAACTCTTTAATATTTCAACTGCTGCAATATCCTTAGTTGAACCTAAATCGAATGTTACAACCTTATCTTCAGCTGCACTTGCTTCCCACCCTGTTTCTAAATTATTATCTTTAACATTATTTATAGATTCATTATTTACATTTGCACTTACAGTAGTTGATTCATTAATTGCAATATTATCAGGTATACTATATACATTTAATTCTGCTGCTGTAGCAAATCCTTCAACACCTTCTAAAGCAACTAGTCTAACATGAGTAGCTTGTACATTATCAAATTGTACTATTTTTTCATTTGAATTATTTTCCCAAGTTCCTGAAGCTACTTTATCAAAGTTTTGTCCATCAGTACTTACTTGTATTTCATATTTAGTAATATTACCATTACTGCTTCCACTTCTAGGTAAATAACTATATTTATTTATTGTATATTCCTTACCTAAGTTAATTGTAATATCATGTGGTAATTGAGTAAATCCAGAACCATATTCAGTATGCCATATAGTATCCTTATTGCCATCAATAGCAAATTCCGCTAAACCTTCATTTCCTACGTTTGGATGTTGTGAACTTGCTTCAATACTCATATTTCCTTGTGGTATTTTTACTGAAGCAGTAACACCTTGATTTGGAGTAGACTTAGAGTTAACCTTAATTTCAGCAATTGCTGGCCACGCTAATTGAGCATTACCTACAGCTGCTTTTCCTGTAAAGGTTACTATAACATTCTTAACATCATCCTTAACATCTATAGTATATGATTTATCCAAAACTTCATTATTATTGCTCTTATCTAGTACTAAAGATGTATTTCCTTCAGAATCTACTGTTTCTACTTTAAATTTGAATGGTAATCCTGGCTTTTCAAATACTACTTCAATATTTTCAGCAAAATACTCCTTCCCTAAGTTAACATTTGCTGAAGATGGATATACTTCATTTGCTACTATCCAAATATTTGATGTATTTCCATCTGTAACATTAGATAATGGATTTCCTTCTTGTTCTGAAGTTCCAGTTACAGTTTTGCCCTCAGCTACATTTACTAATTTAACTTGTTCTTCATTTTTTCTTAATGCCTTAATTTCAGCAACACTTGCCCAAGCCCCAGTAAATGATCCTTGTCCATTATTTCCCGTTATAGTTACCCTAATATCTTTAATTTCCCTATTAACATCTATAGTATAACTCTTCTTTAATATCTCTTTATTATTAGTCATATCTAATATAACTTCACCATCAGCTTCAACTTTAAATTGGAATGGAAGTCCTGATTTTTCAAAATTTAATTCTAGTTTTTCGACATATTCATCCTTTAATAAATCAACTTCAACATATGATCCCATTCCCCCATTATTTTCATAACCATTAGCTACCCATAAAGAGCTTAAATCACCATCTGTTACATTAGCTGCACCTTTACTGTTTGATTCAGTACTACTTGCAATTGCTGGCTTTCCTAAAGCAATATTATCATATTCTACCTTTTCACCTTCTTCTTGACCTTGATAAACCATTATTTCAGTCATTTCAGGTACTAAAAGATTCTTAGTACTATTTAATTTTAATCTTACTTGATCAGCCATTCCCTTATAGTCAATTGAAATAGTTCCTGTTATAGTTCCTTCATCTTGTCTTGCAACTTCTTTCCACTCACCATTTTCTCTAACTTCAACTACATAGTTTATTGCGAATCCACCTGCTGCTTGGTTTGGTGCAAAAGCAATTCCATCAACACTATATTCTTTTTCTAAATCTAAAGTTAATTCTACTGGCCATGTAACTCCATTAGCCATCCAAGCTGTTCCTGTAGTACCATCAGTTAAATTAGTAGTTGGATAATCTGGATTAGTTTCTACATTAGATGTAACTGTCTTTCCTAAAGCAATATTTACTTTTTCAACTGCACTTGAAGATCCCCCTAAGAATTTCTCCATATTAGTAACAGAAAATTCATCCATAGCTATATTAGCTAACATAGCTAAGTCTTCGCCTGAACCTTCTGTAGTATATTGGTTTTCTTCAGTTGTCTTTTCATTTGCCCATTCGTATTCAACTCTGTACCAATTAATACCTGGTGCTGGTTTACCAGTTTTTAATTCATTGCTTATACCATCAACCCACATCTCCCATCTCTTAAGATATAGATCTCCAGTTAATCCAGCCCATTGTCTATTTGAATAATCTTTTAAGCCCCCGTTTTTATAATCTCCCCAAGTAGTAATAAGTGCTCTTGCATTAAATTCAAATAAATCCTTTGTCCAATCATCTGCCCCTTCAAGCATTGTTCTTGATTGCTCTATCCAAGTTCCAACTAAGAACTCTGGACTTGTTGATAATACTCTTTCTTGTAATCTTATTAAGTCTAAGAAATGTGTTGAAATCTTATCAAACTTTTCTGAATCACCAGAATTATATGCTGCAACCATTTCCTTATGATATTCTTGTGCTGAATTTGCTAATACTTGCTTAGTTATATCTAAGAAGTCATAAACAAATGCATCACTGCCCTTCAAGTCATCATAACAACTAATAAATAATTCCATTGCTTTTTCAAGCTCTTTCTTATTATATGGAATTTTACTATGTCCCCAAGTTGATGCACTATTAATTGACATTGCTGGTCTAGCATTTATAACTGATTCTGCTGCCCCTTGATAATAATAGTCGCTTTTCTTGTATGCTGTTTCTAAAAGAATTTCCCAAGCTGCAATAGCATCTTCATTTACAGCACCATATCTTCTTTCAATATAATTATTAACCCATTCTCTATAATTAATTGGGTCTCTTGTCCATACCATATCTCCAATTAATTCATAAACTATTGGACTGTTGTTTATAGCTTCTGGTGTAATACCAATTCCCTTCATATGCTCTGTATTTGCTAAAGCATCTGGAATTGAAGTAGCTACAGTTTCAACTTGTCCATCTAATCCCATTCTTCCACCAAAGTTATGAAGCATGTTCCAAACCCATGGAATATCTTGATTATCAAATCTCTTATAATCTGGATTTAAATCTGAGTTTAAGTCTAAGATTAAAGCTTGCTCTTTATTAGTTAATCCTGATAACTTAGTATTGTCTGGATTACCTTGCCAGTGTTGAATAACCCAAATTGCATCATTATCATGTTCAATCATCTTATCTTGTATTGTTCCATATATTCTTGCACTATCCATCCCACCTGTATTTCCACCTTCATGGAATGGGTCAACTGCATAGTAATCTGTAATATCTCCATAAACCTCTTTTTGTTTTTCATAAAATACATCTGCAACTTCTTGGAAGTAATCTTTTTCTCCCTCATTTACATAAGTTTTTAACATATTAGGTCTATCAAATCCACACCAATCACCTTGTGGTAATATTTGCGCATCTGGATTCTTGCTTTGGAAATCTAGTGGAACCATTCCTGAATACCCTTGTAATACAGGTTTAATTCCTAATGTTTGCATTCTATCATGAAGCTGTCTTCCTAGTTCGGCTCTTTCTTCAAACCAATTATCTGGTAGTGGTCCACCAAAGCTTGTCATGTTTTGCATATAGAACCAAGCAAAATAAGCTGGTCCTGAAATAAATTCTTTTACTTCTTCATCTGAATATCCAAACTCATTTAAAGTTCTTCTTAAGACTTCTTCTTGACCAATTATATCTAACATTAAGTTAAATCCATTCATAGCTGACCAATCTAAGAAAGCTTCATATTCATCCCAATCCCAGAATGACATTGTATATGAATAAGTGCAGAAGTTTAGTGAATATCTTTCTTCATATGGAGTATCAATAACAATCTTTTCTCCAACTGAAGGCATTGTTTCTGGCATATTTAAATTAGATCCCATTATAGGGTTATACATTACTTTTGCATAATTCTTTAAGTAATAATTAAACCCTGATGCTAATGAAACTCCATTATTACCTCTAATAACTATTTTCCCATCCGCTCCATCTTCAACTTCAAATACATCATTTCCTGTTGAAGTTGCACTTCTCATTTCAAATATGAAATTATCTTTATACTCATCACCAATTACTCTTCCAACCATATTAGTCATTTCATTTACAGTTTTTGAATCAGCATATGATTTATCTGTAGTAAATTTATTATACTCAGTTTCCCATTTTGAACCTGCAAAATCAGTAGTTTCTATTGCTGTTTTCTTTGCAACTTCATCAGATACCTTCTTACCATATAACTCAATTTCAGCTATATTTGAATTATCATTGTTTGAGGAGAAAGTAACATCTATTCTTATTTTATTAACCTTTACATTTCCTGTATTATGTATATCACCATCTATTGTTGCTAGATCATCATTTTCTTTTGCTCCAATTTTTATGAAATTTTCACCATCTGATGATGCATATATATTATAATGATAGTATCCTCCAATTTTGTTAAAAACCTTAATTGAAGATAAATTATATGTGGCACCCAAGTCTATCTCTACCCATCTATAATGATTTGATGACTCCCAATAAGTTTCCTTATCTCCATCCATAGCTAAATTTACACTATGATTATTAGTGTTGCTTTTCGCTGTAATTGTAACACCCTTATTTATCGAATCATTCGTCCCAGCTTTTACTTCTACTGGTATTGATACTGTCAGTCCTGCAACACAAGTTACAGCTAATGCCCTTGCTATGTTTACCTTAATCTTATTTCTCATAAAAATCCCCCTACCAATATAGATAAATAAAAATATCTATAATTTTTCATTTTTTCATAAAAAAAAAAAAGCTGAAAAAGGCATAAGAAAACCTCTTTCAGCTAATGCTCATAATATACTTATGATTACACACGTGAATTAAATTCCATTATTAATATCTTATATCTATATAATAAATACTAGTAATTTTTTTGTCAATGATTATTTTAAAACATTTTCATTTTTAAAATTATTATTTTTATTTGCAATATATATTTACTTTATTTATATGATAATGATATCCTAAATCTTTCAATGTGCATAGTTATATATGCTACTTCACTTTCACAAACTTCACACTCTAATGTCTTACTAATAATCTTTGCTACATCCTTTGATATTTCGTAAGAAAGCTTGTACTTTTCTTTTATAATATCTTTAAGAGTATTTTCTATTTTCTTATTGTTCATAATTCTCTCAATTGCAAATCTAATATGAATTAAAAATCTAGTATAATCTAATGATTGTCTATCTATATAAATTCCAAGTCTATCTTCAATATTTTCAACTATTGTATTACTTAAATATGCATATTTTATTGTATTTGCTAATTTACCATTATTACGTGCAGAGTGAATATGAATTGCAATAAAAGCAACTTCTCCATCTGGAATTTTAACCTTCGCCACCTTTTCTATCCTTCTTGCTAATTTAGATGCTAAATTAAACTCCTTAGAATATAAAGTTTCTACTTCATTTAAAAAAGGATTAATTATTTCTTGCTTATTTTTTAATCTCTTAACTGAAAAAGATAAATGCTCTATAAGTGCTACATGTATATTTTCGTTTAGCTCTTCCCCTAATTCATCTTGTATTTCTCCTAAAGCTTCTTCAAAAACCCCTATTAATTTATTATCTACAGTGGTTACGATTTCATTAAAATTCTTCCTATTATTATCATCTGATATTACAAAAATCTTACTTACTTCTGTTTTAGCTTTTATTTTATCCCCAAATTTCTTTCCAAACCCAATTCCCTTTTCAAATAATATTTTTTCTACTCCATTATCCCTAACTAATAAAACATTATTATTTATAGACCTAGTTACTGTTACATCATTATTTATTTCCATAACTTCTCCACCTTTTATATTAGTTACCTTTTAAATTTTTATAAAAAGAGCTTAATAAAGAGCATGTATTAAATTAATATAATACTATACATCTAATACAAGCTCTTCTAATTCATAAGTTTATTCAATTACAATTTTATTATAATTCTTTTTACCTCTTTTAATTAAAGCTGCTCCATCTTGTATATCTTCTTCAGTGAATACTCTTGTTACTTCTGTAACCTTTTCTCCATTTATAGAAAGACCACCTTGTTGGATTAATCTTCTTCCTTCAGCCTTTGAAGGAACTATCTTAGTTTCAGCTATAACATCAAGAACAGTTTTTCCAAAGCTTTCAGATGTAACTGTAACTGTTGGAACGTTACTCATATCAACTCCACCAGCAAATAATGCTTCTGCAGCTGATTTAGCTTTGTTTGCTTCTTCTTCTCCATGAACAAGCTTAGTTACTTCATAAGCAAGAACTGTTTTTGCTTTATTTATTTCAGCACCTTCTAAAGCTCCAAGTCTTCTTACTTCATCCATAGGTAAGAATGTTAATAACGCTAAACATTTCTCAACATCAGCATCGTCTACATTTCTCCAGTATTGATAGAAATCAAATGGTGATGTCTTTTCTGGATTTAACCATAATGCTCCGCCAACTGTTTTACCCATCTTTTGACCTTGACTATTAGTTAATAATGTACAAGTCATTGCCATAGATTGACCTTGGGCTTTTCTTCTAACTAACTCAACACCTGCAATCATATTTGACCATTGGTCATCTCCACCTAATTGCATTTTACAATTGTACTTTTGATTTAATACGTAGAAATCATATCCTTGCATTAACATATAGTTAAATTCTAAGAATGATAATCCCTTTTCTAATCTTTGTTTGAAGCATTCAGCTGTTAACATTCTATTTACAGAGAAGTGAACTCCTACTTCTCTTAAGAAGTCAACATAATTTAAATTTAATAACCAATCTGCATTATTTACTAAAATAGCCTTATCATCAGAAAAATCTATAAATTTCTCCATTTGCTTCTTTATACAAGAAACATTATGCTCGATTTGCTCTTTTGTAAGCATAGATCTCATATCAGTTTTTCCTGATGGATCTCCAACCATTGCAGTTCCTCCACCAAGTAAAGCTATTGGTCTATGCCCAGCTCTTTGCATATGAGCCATAAACATCATTGCTATAAAATGACCTACATGTAAACTATCAGCTGTTGGATCAAATCCTATATAAAAAGTTATTTTCTCCTTTTCTAGCAATTCTCTTGTTTCTTCTTCATGAGTAAATTGCTTTATGTATCCACGATCTAATAACTCGTCTAAAACGTTAGCCATATCCTTACCTCCTATAAAATTTTATATATTACTTAGTATATATTTATTACAACGTTTTATCAAGAACATTTAACTTTTAAAAATATTATACTTAGACTTTATTAAGAATATATCTAAACACTTTTAAACTAAAAGCTACCCATTTTTGAGTAGCTTTATTCATAATTTATTTAAATTTAATTATTTTCAATCCTATGCTACGTATTCTTTAATACATGATGGTACTTCTTCAGCAGTATCAACATTAACATTAATATATACATTGATACTAAATCTATCTGTTAATCCAGCTATCTTTCTAAATAATTCTGTAGAATCCTTCATAGCACATCTAACAATGTTTGATAATCCATCAATATAAATATTTTCAATATCATAATTAGATGAAATTATCCCACATAACATACCATAAAAACTTTGACAATCATCAACATTATATTCATTAGTATCTACAAATCGTATACCTCTTGCTAACTGTAACATTGGTCTAGAATCATCATCAATATAAACGGCATCGCCTTTAGCGCTTATTTGTTGGTGGTTGGCTAATTCTATTAACCTTTTTGTCTTTCCAGAGCCTCTTCTTGCACAAAAAACTTGAATCATTGGAACCACTCCTTCTTTTTAATTATTTTATATAGTTAATTATCTTCACATTTCTGTTAAAGATATAATTTAAAACTTTTTACACATAATTAAAAATTCTAGTAAAATAATTTTCAGTACAATAAATCTTCTTCACTTTTTTAAAGTTATTATTAGTCATTAAATTTTATTATTCAATGCTCATTGGTAAAATAACCTTAAAACAATCATCTACTGTTGAATTTATTAACCGTACCTTTCTTTTTCCTTTGAATGCTTCCTTTATTCTTACTAATCCATTACCATCATTAATAAATCTCTTTCCTTCATCTAAAGATATTAGCTTATCATAAATCCACATATTTCTCTTATTATATCCCATATCCCCAAACATATTACTTTTAGATACTAATTGTCCTGGACTTATAATTATTATTGAGCTTTTAGTTAATATTATCTCTATTAATCTATCTATAATTGAATATTCTCTATACATTACTGAATTTTTTACAGCTTCCATAACAGCAAAAACTGGGTATTCTTTTGGTAACAACGTATACATTTGTTTTTCTGTTTTATCTATCATATCTAATAGATTACCGTTTATCATAATTGATCTAGGATAATTATCATTTATTTTATTTATTATTCTTATTGAATTATTAGGGATACATATATTATTACTATCACAAAATACTAATAATCCACCAAAAGTACATCTAACTTTTCTATTCCTTTTGTCTAAATAAGTTATACCTGCACTTTCTAGTAGAAACTTTTCATTTTCCCTATTAATATTTATTTCTTTACTTTTGAAATATCTTTCTATTAACTCCCTATTCAAAAATTCAGCACTACTATTTACTACTTGACATGTTTCAACTGTTAATAGTTGATTTTCTTCAAACGCTGCCACTAGCTCTGATTTTCTCATAGTGTCTGTAATAGATCCTCTTCTTATATGAAATGCTCCTGTTTCTTTTATTTGATACGGCTTTTGCCCTCCATCAAATATTGTTATTATTCCAATATCAATTCCATCTAAATTAACTATTTCTACTGTTATTGGAATTGGGGGTTCACATCTTGAACTTATAACCTGTTGGATTTTTTCCTCATCCAAAGATTTAGCCTTATTAATTCCAATTAACCCTTTTGTTTTATCTTCAACTCCTATTATTAGATATCCTCTTCCCCCTTTAGAGTTTGCTATAGCACATACATCCTTTGCAAGTTCTTTTTTACCAGCTTCTGATGAAATATCTATTTTTAGCTTAAAATCTAACTTAGTACCTTCCCTCTGTCGTATTAAAGATAGTAGTTTTTTCTTATTCATTATATTTTACCTTAAACTCTCTATAAGATATAATATTCAACCTAAACTAAAACTGATAATTTTAGCTCTAAGTTTCAATAAAAAATTTATAGTAATATATTATATTTATAATACAAAAAAAAAGAACAAAGAAAATAACTTTATTGTTGCATTATCCTTTGTTCTTTTACATTTAACAATTAAATTCATCTATTTAATTTAAATAGTATTCTTCTATATTTATTCTATTAATACTTTTAAAATATTAAAGACTATCCTTTACAACTCCTGTTCCTTTTATAATTAATTTAGTGTTAACCTCTATTTCAGTAACATTTAATGGGTTATCTATATTTTCATTTGGATAGTACATCTCTACTAATCTATCAATATCAAAAATATCTAGATTTTCTTGTTTATACTTATTAAATAAGTATTCAGCATATCCACTTATATATGCTTCTTCATTTACTTTAATATAGTCTAATGCATTAGCATCCACTATTAATTCTCCTTGTATCTCACTTACTGATACTTCAATATTAATGTCTTTTATTAGCTTATACTTTCCATCCTGAAATTCTAATTTATCCTTCATATTACTATCTAATATTTGTAATGTAATAAAATTCTCTTTACTTTGAGGGTTAGCAACCTCTAATGTCCCACTCTTTGCATTTCCCATCATAATATTGTAAATTAAACTATTCTCCGTATCTATTTTTTCCACTAAAATATTATCTTTAAAAATAGATGAACCTTGTATTTCAATCTTTTTATCTATAGCATTATCCTTTAATGCTATTGACGTTAATAATGCTGTGTTGCTACCCATCAAAATATTACTTAAATAATAGTTTATATTTGATTTCACAGCCATAGGATTATACTTTTCCTTACCGGATAAATCATTTAAAAATAATCCTAAATACTCTTCATCTGTAGATACAGTGTTTAATAATTCCTCTACATCACCATAGTATACAAATGTACTTGGTTTCATTGAAAATTCACTATTATTATTAATTAAATCCAAAAACTTTTTAATACCTGTTCTTGAAGCCTTTTCAGTAAATATATAAGCTCTTGTTTGAGTGTAATCTAATTTATAGCTTGACGCTCTATTTATATCACTTAATGCTTCTAAAGCAGTTTTACCTACACCTTTATAAATTATCCTTCGCCCTTTATCTGAACTATCATTAGTACTTCTATAAGGCTTAATACAATCTAAATAAACTATATCTTGGCCTAAATCATCTACATCAAAAATAATACTTGTTGGAAATGTAACTTTATTAATATCATGATAATCGAAACAACCAGTTAAAAGTAATGGTAGAAGTAATAAACTTAAGAATATTGAGGCTTTTCTTTTATTATTTTTCAGCATTCTTCTTGCCCCCTGTTCCTATTATCTTTCTTGAAATTCTATCTAATTTACCTCTAAAAAATACATCTTTAAATCTATATTCACTTACACTACCTAGTGGGAATAAGAATGGATATCCCACTGATTCTAATTCTGCTATTTGAATAATATAAATTAATGATGCACATAAGAATCCTGGTACTCCAAGTAATGATGACGATAACATTATTACTATTGACCAAAATGAAACAGCCCCATATACCTTAGGTATTAGGAAATAACTTAATGTACTTATTGCAACTACTATTATTGTAATCCTTGATGCAACTCCAGCACCTACAGCTGCATCTCCTAGAATAAGAGCAGAAACTATACTCATTGCTCCACCTATTGGATGAGGTAATCTTAATCCTGCTTCTTTTATAAGCTGGAAGGCTACCATCATAATAAATACTTCAACAACTGTTGGTAATGGTACACCCGCCCTTGATACTGCCAGCCTAAATACAAAAAGACTCGGTATCATTGAAAAATGATATGTTGTAATTGCAACATAAATTCCTGGCAAAAATGAAGCAATAAAAAATGCAAACCATCTTAATATTCTATTAAAATTTGTATAATATCTATTTAGATAGTAGTCATCTGGCATTTGAAAATTTTCTAAGAAAAAATATGGTACTGTAATTACAAATGGTGTTCCATCAACTAAAATACCTATCCTCCCCTCAAAAATCTTTGCTGCAACTTCATCTGGCTTTTCAGTATATCCTACTGTATCAAAAAATGAATGTTGCTGCTTTAAATTCACCTCTATATAATTTGAATCTAAAACAAATCTCAAATCTAATTTTTTAAGTGTATCCTTTACCTTGTTAACTAAATCATCTGGTGCAATTCCTTTTATATAAGTAATTGCAACTGCAGTTTGTGATTCTTCTCCAACTATAACTGTTTCAAACTTCAAATTTGGATTCTTAACACGCCTACGAATTAACGCAACATTATCTACTATAAGTTCATTAAATCCTTCTCTAGGTCCCTTTAATACTGCTTCTGTTTCTGGAATTCCTATCCCTCTTCTTGGAAAATTTTTAACTTCACAAAATATAATTTCGTCAAAATCTTTTAAAATTAATATTACATCTCCAGATAATACATGCATAAGTGCATCATCTAAATCCTTTGCCATTCCTGTTGCACTTATATCAAGTACCTTTTCCAATAAATCATTTGGACTCTTTATACTTGTATTTTTTAATTCCCCAAATCCTCTTAATGGCAATATTAAGTATTCCATCATCCATTGACCATTACATAAATCATCTATGAATACTAAAGTACCGTCTCCTAATATTGTTTTAACATCTCTATATTTGACATCAAAACATCCTTCAAACCTTTCTTTTACATAATTTAAATTATCCATTTACATCACCTAAAGATATTATTCCTCTCACCATGTTTAATATTCATTTTTTTGAGAATAATAAAATAGACTTAGCATATATTTAGAAATTGGAGGAAAAGAAATGAATAAATTATCAGCAAAACACTTTATACTTTTTGTCTTTGGTGTTACATATATATCTTTTAAAACATACCCCTCATTATTTATTGCAGAAGGGGGAAGAGACACTTGGCTATATACATTAATTATTTATTTAATTTTCTTTGCATTTGCCATGTACTTAATTTATGTTATTGACTCTAGAAAAGTTTATAATATAAATGAAATTTTTACTCAGGGATTATCTAAACCTTTAGGTAACATATTTTTATTTTTGTTTACCTTAGGTTTATTTTTAGCAGCTCTTGAATCTGCTGCAGTAGAAACTAATATAATTAAATCCTGCTTTTTTCTTGAAACTCCTAGCTGGTATATAATTATATTTTTTCTTCTACCATCAGTTTTTCTAATTGGAAAAAATATACGTTCATTTTTAATTTTTGTAATAGTTCTTATATCTTCATTAGGTGTTAATACTTTTATCTTATCTGTAATTACTGAAAGGTATAAAGATGTAAAGTATATTATGCCTGTTTTTGCAGGTAATATAGCAAGCGAATTTTTATCAACATTTTTATTAGTTTTAGGTTCACTATCTGCTTTTGTTATTGCTTTACCATATTTAAGATATCTAAACAACGGAAAAAATTTAAAAAAACATAGCTTTATAGCCTTAGGAATATTAGGTGCTATCTGTATTTACAGTCTTATTGGAATATTATCTACATTTGGTCCACTTAGAGCAACTAATCTCTTTTATCCTGAGTTTACTCAAAGTCAAAGAGTTCAGCTTTATGGATTCTTAGAATTTGGAGATTTCTTCTTCTTATATCAAACAGTAGCTGGCTTTTTTCTAAAGTATGTAATTGCAACCTATGGAGTTTATATAATTTATAAAAAATATATAAAAAATTATAAATATTTTACTACAGTTTACACTTTAGCAATCTTTATATTTGGAACATTTTTATCAAGAAATAATTATATTTTATTTTATATTCTTAAATATTATGAATATATTAATTTAGTATTATTTGTAGCAGTTCCACTTATTGCATTTACTGCTTTTTCATTAAGATTTAAGAAAAAATAATTTCATTTTTAACATATATCCCAAGTATTTTTGTTGCATTTTTACCAAATTATGCTATAATAATAATGTAATAAAAATCATTAGGAAATTCTATGATAATATCATTAAAGTACCCCTTCTTTTCCTTAGGTGTGTATAATAGTTATCAAGATTAGACCTATGGATTTTAAGGAGGTATATAAAATGGAAGATAAAAAAATTATCTGTAAAGACTGTGGGAAGGAATTCATTTTTACTGTAGGGGAACAAGAATTCTACAAAGAAAAGGGATTTGAAAATGATCCTGTTAGATGCCCTGATTGTAGAAGAGCTAGAAAAGCTCAAAAGATGAATAGAGACAGAAGATAAATCTTTTGAATTAATGAAGAGTTGCTTTGCAGCTCTTCTTTTTGCATATAATCTTATTTTAGTTATGAATAAAAAAACAAATTAATGTTTCATTTGACATAAAATTTGGGTAATTTTATAATAGTAACTATAATTGAAATACGAAATTATAATAATTATATAAAACAGTTTTATAAAAAAAGAAAAGGGGTGCTATATTTGGAAAACGTAGCAGAAAAGAAAAAAGTTATTTTCAGTGGTATTCAGCCTTCTGGAAATTTAACTTTAGGAAATTATTTAGGAGCATTAAAAAACTGGGTTAAACTTCAAGACGAATACGACTGCTTCTTCTGTGTAGTTGATTTACATGCTATAACAGTTAAACAACTTCCTGCAGACTTAAGAAAAAGAACTTTAGAAGTTTTAGCTATTTATGTAGCTTGTGGTATTGACCCTGAAAAAAATACATTATTTATTCAATCTCATGTACCAGCTCATTCTGAAGGTGCTTGGCTTTTAACATGTAATACTTATATGGGTGAACTTTCAAGAATGACTCAATTTAAAGATAAATCTCAAAAACATGGTGATTCTATACCTGCAGGTCTATTTACTTATCCAGTACTTATGGCTGCTGATATTTTATTATATAATACAGATTTAGTTCCTGTTGGAATTGACCAAAAACAACATTTAGAGTTAGCTAGAGACTTAGCTAATAGATTTAATAATGCTTATAGCCCAACATTTAAAATTCCAGATCCATATATTCCACCAGTTGGTGCTAAGGTTATGAGCTTACAAGATCCAGCTAAGAAAATGTCAAAATCAGATGATAATCCAAATAGCTATATATTAATTATGGATTCACCTGATATTATAAGAAAGAAAATAGCTAGAGCTGTTACTGATAGTATTGGTGTTGTTAACTATTCTGATGAACAACCTGGAGTTAAAAACTTACTTGATATTTTAATTGCCATTAAAGGATATAGTAAAGATGAAGTTGTATCTCTATATGAAGGCAAAGGATATGCTGAATTAAAGAAAGATGTTGCAGATGCAATAATCGATGAGTTATCGCCAATTCAAGAAAGGGTTAATAGCTTACTTAAAGACAAAAAGACTTTAGAGGAAATCTATAAATTAGGTGCAGAAAAAGCAAATTATGCAGCTCTTAAGAATTTAAGAAAAATGCAAAAGAAAATTGGTCTTATACCAAGATAATACAATTAATAATTACAGTTTAAATAAAAAGTTAAAGTGAAAGGCAGCTTTAAGTCGACTTACACTTTAACTTTTAATATTTTATTTGTTTTCCCAAGGTTTTGTATTTAAATATTCAATAAAACTTTCTCTAAGCTCTTCTCTGTTCAATGCAAATTCAATTGTTGCTTGTAAAAATCCTAATTTATCTCCAACATCATATCTTCTACCTTCAAAGTTATATGCATACATAGCCTCATTTTTTATTAAAGTTTCTAATGCATCTGTTAATTGAATTTCATTTCCTTTACCAGGCTTAGTATTTTCTAATATTTCAAAAATTTGAGGTGTAATTATATATCTTCCTAAAATAGCAACATTGCTTGGTGCTTCTTCTATATCTGGTTTTTCTACTAATCTTTTAACTTTATAAACTCTATCTTCAATATTAATTCCATCAACTATACCATATTTATCAACATTTTCAGGTGCTACAGTTTGAACTCCTAATATTGTCGTCTTATATTCATTAAAGCAGTCAATTAATTGTTTTAAACAAGGAACTTCACTCTCAACAACATCATCTCCAAGCATTACAGCAAATGGTTCATTACCTACAAAAGATTTTGCACAGTTAATAGCATGACCTAACCCTCTTGGTTCTTTTTGTCTTATATAATGAATATCTACCATATCTGATATCCCTCTAACTAAATCAAGCATCTCTTGCTTTCCTGCTTTTTCCAGCTCCATTTCTAATTCAACAGATTTATCAAAATGGTCTTCTATAGATTTTTTATTTCTACCAGTTATTATTAATATTTCCTCAATTCCAGATGCAACTGCTTCTTCAATAATATACTGAATTGTAGGCTTATCAACTATAGGTAACATTTCCTTTGGTTGTGCCTTTGTTGCTGGTAAAAATCTTGTTCCAAGACCAGCCGCTGGTATTATAGCCTTTCTTACTTTCATTCTATTCCCTCTCTAACTAAGTAAAATTTTAGTATATATAAAATTATAATAACATAATGATTTAATCAATACTATTCTTTTAATTATAAAGATAATAAAAAAACTCTTCTTAAATATTAACATCTTAAATTCACACTTTTTAAGATACTCAAATATTTTTTCTATAATATTTTGTTGAAAATATACTCATAAAATGTTATTATTATATCAAATTTTAATAGATTAACAATAATTTTTGAATTTTTTTCGCTATTTTTTATTAATTTGTTAATCAGGTAATGAAATTAAAAATTAGAAAGAGGTACACACATGAAAAACAAAATGAGAGATTCCATCGTAGTAGGTTTTGCCTTGTTTTCAATGTTCTTCGGTGCTGGAAACTTAATTTTCCCACCAGCACTTGGAAATAAATTAGGCGATCAATATTTATTAGGTATAATAGGATTTGTTCTAACAGGAGTTGGACTTCCTCTACTTGCTATATTAGCTTGTTCTAAAGGAAATGGTACTTTTGAAGGAATTACAAATAAAATAGGTCATAAATTCACTTTAATTCTTACAACAGTTCTATTTATTGCTATAGGTCCATTACTAGCAATACCAAGAACTGCTGCAACTACTTTTGAAATTTCAATATTGCCGTTATTCCCTACATGGTCACCTATAATAGTAATGGCAGTTTATTTCTTAATAAATTTATTCTTCGTTCTAAGACGTTCTTCTATTATAGATACACTAGGTAAGTTTTTAACACCAGCTTTAATAGTTATACTAACTATAGTAATTGTTAAAGGTATAATGGATCCAATTGGAGAAATGGTTCCTACAGGTGCTACTAACATACTATCAACATCTTTACTTGAAGGATATCAAACAATGGATGCATTAGCTGCCTTACTATTTGCAGGAGTTATTACTTCTTCTATAGTAGAAAAGGGTTATAAAGGTACAGAAGTAAAATCAGTTCTATTAAAAGCTAGTGCAATTGCTGTTATTGGTTTAGCATTTGTTTATGGTGGTTTAACATTTATAGGTGCTCATACTATTAATTTAGTTGATTCTGGAATTAGTAATACTTCATTATTGGTGTTCATTGCTAATAAAATTTTAGGAACATTTGGTCTAGTTTTAATTGGGGCTGCTATTGGACTTGCTTGTTTAACTACTTCAATTGGTTTATTAACTGCAGGGTCTACATTCTTTGAAAAAGTAACTAATGGAAAATTATCATATAAAGTTAATGCTATAGTTATTTCTTTAATAAGCTATGTAATAGCTTGCCAAGGTGTTGATAAAATTGTTAAATTATCAGTTCCTATATTAAATGTTTTATATCCAGTAGCTATTACAATAATTGTTGTTACTATGCTTAATAAATTTATAACTAACATTGTTGCTATAAGATTAGCTGTTTATATTTCTTTAGTATGTGGATTCTTATTCTCATTCTTTGGTACTGCATTAAATGCTCTTCCATTAGCTAGTATTGGGTTTGGTTGGGTAATTCCTACTATTCTTTCTTTAGTTATTGGATTATTTATAAAGCCTAGAAAAGAACTTAATATAATAGAGTAGAAGTATTGATAAAATAATTATTTTATTTCACTCCATATAAACTCATGAATATCATACTCGTACACTACTCTAATTTAAGTTTTATAAATTTTAATTGATACGGTATGTCTTTAAAAGACAAATTGATGAAAAATTGATTGCAATGTTTTTTTAAATTATTAAACTATTTAAAATTAGCCAATATCATTTACGGATATTGGCTAATTTTATTAATCTATGATAATTTAATACATATTTCCATTAATTCTTTTCTCAGCAATTTTACTTATAAAGTAGATATTATAATCTATGGTAACTTATAAAGCATACCTTCTCCTCCAAACTATAATTTCTCTATACTAATCAACATATTTGTTCTATATTAGTAAACATTATATATAGTTCGTACCTATACTATCAAAGCCTTATTTCTGACTTTTATTATTTACTCTCAACAATACTTTTTACCAATTTAAGTTCTTCAATATTATCTATTTCATAAATATCATCACTATTTATCTTTTCAATTCTAACGTCTAAATCTTTTATATTACTTTTAACTATGTCATCCCAATAAAGATTTTTAAAATTTGTAGTTTTAAGTGCCTCTTCTATTCTACTCTTAATTAATGCTCCATCGTTTTTACTCCAATAAGAAACACCACATAAAATAAATCCATCTCCATTAATTATTTTTATATCATTAACTTTATTATTTTCATCAAAACATAATTTCCATTCATTTTTTACATTCTTCTTGTATGCAGAAAAATAAGTAGACTTATCGATATCACTTAAAATAAAGTTTCTATTAATATAAACATCAGCATCTATCACATATGCATCTGCTAGATAATCCCTAACAAGGTACATACTATATATATTATTATATATATCATATTTATCATTAAATATAAGCTTTAAACTGTACTTTTCCTTAAGATATTCAAACTTTTCATTTAAATAACCTGTTACTATAATTATATCATTTATTCCCTTTTCTTTTAAAAATTCAATTTGTCTCTCTAATAACGCTTTTCCATTTACTTCAATTAATGATTTTGGTGTTTCTAAAGTCAACGGTCTTAATCTCGTTCCCATACCAGCAGCTAATAATATTGCTCTCATTTATCTCCACTCCTAAATATCAAAATTCAAATTTCTATATACTAATTACTTAATATTACTATAATCCTTATATAAATTCAAATACTCCAACTAATATAAGTAAATTTGCATTTATACTATGATAAAGTATATAATATCTATATAAAAGAAAATAGATACTATCTTTTGAGAATATAGCAGAAAAAAGAAATTTATTTTTTAGATATGCTTATTTAAAGAAAGATCTTGCTGATACAGTAATTGTTGAATTAGCTTCTATTCAAGAAAAGACTAACAACTTACTTAAATATACTAATATATAAATTAGGTGCTGAAAAAGCTAATTATAATGCAATTAAGAATCTTAGGAAAATTGACTAAATACTAAGATAAAAACATTTAAACTAAAAACTGTTGCATAAAATTTAATTAACATACAGCAGATTTATATTTTTAACATAAATGAGGTTACTTATGAAAATATATATTAAAATAATTCAGATTATAACATTATTATTTATTATATTAAATCCATTAATATTAAGTTCTAGTAAACTTAATACAGATATTTTAATTTACTTACTTTTTATAATTCAACTTATAGGATTTTTAATATTTAAATCTGAACGAAAAAGAATATTTCATTTACTAAAAACTATTTATTCTCAAAGAATACTACTTAGCCTAATAATACTAAACATAATATTATATATATCAACTATAGTTGCATATGATAAGAGATTAAGCATAACTCATAGTATACGATTCTCTCTATACATATTTATTTTTTATACTATTTCATATATATGCATAAATAAGTATAATATAAGAATGTTCATAAATAGTTTTTTAATTACTAATTTAATAATTACATATTATTCAATAATAGAAATTAAAGCACTTTATTCTACTGGTCTAACTATTAGTAGAAGTAATAGAATTGCATCACTTTTAGAGAATTCCAATAATTTAGGAATATTTTCTTTAATGTGTTTATTTATCTCACTAATGTTAATTATTGATACCAAAAATATTGTGCTAAAAATATTTTATGGCATTGTATTTGCTTGTTGTTCATTTAATATAGTCGTATGCCAATCAAGAAATGCTATTTTAGGAATAATTATAGGAGTAGCAATAATAACATTATTTTACAATAAAAAATTACTATATTTTTATACATTGTCTCCACTATTATTACTTATACCTAAAATAAGAATATTAGCTTTAAATCTTTTATCTCTTACACCTGATAGCTCTAGATATAAAATTTGGAAAACTACAGCATTAATGATTAAAGACCACCCACTCTTCGGAATAGGTTATGAAAATTATTCAGCTTTATATATGGATTATGTAAATAAATCAAAAGAAACTCTTACTACTATGGAAGGCTATGGATGGATCGCTCAACATCCTCACAATATGTTCTTAAAATTTCAAGTTGAAGCAGGAATTCTAGGTAGCATTTCATTACTAGTTTTCTTAATAATAACTTCAATTATGTTATTTAAGCATATCAGAAATAGAAATATTAAAATAAATAAATTAATGTTATCTATATTTATAGTATTCGTTACTTTTAATTTATTAAGTATTTTTGATTGCTATTATAGCACTTTAAAATTATCTACAGCTATATTTATAATTCTTGGATTTGGTGTATCTTTAATGAATATATATGATAAAAACTATTTTTCAAATTATAATTAATATATAATAAAAATCATGCATAGTTAGAATTTAAAATCTAATTTTGCATGATTTTTATTTATATATATATCGTAATAAAGTTTCTACAGTTTTAAGCAGAGCCTGTCTTTAATTTATTCTAAAAATAGTTTTAATAATTTATCATGATGTATTTTAAGATTATCTATTATAATAACTATTTTCTACTTTTATATAGGATATAATTTTTTAAACCTAGATATACCCCTTAATACAGTAAATATAAAATTTTTATATAAATAAGCTATATCTATTTTTATTTTATATCTTATACTAATCATTAATTATTACTTAAACTCTAACTATCATTACTGCTAAATATACTCTTATAAGGTGTATATGGTTGATTTGAACTATTACCATGTTTAATAGGTCCTAGCATAGTATTAATTGATAATAGTACTACGATTGCAAAAAGAGCTAACTTTAATGGTTTTCTTTCTATTCTCTTAATCATTATAGCAAATAAGAATACTTGCATAAAATATAACCCCATAGATCCCCTTCCACCTATTATATCAACACTTGAGAAAAATCCCATTACTAATATTGATAAGAAGTAACCATTTAAAAATACTAGTGCCTTTTTATCTTTAATATTTTTTACCTTAAAGAATTCAACAAATAATACTAAGAAAATAATTCTTTTTATTAATGACATAGTTAAATTACTTTGATTACTATTTAAATAATAATTTAACTTATAAGATATAGTTCCTAATGGCAACATAGACAATAATCTAAAAATTATAGTAGTTACTTTAAACATAGAAAATAATAATGCAATAAAAGATGCTCCATAAATTACTTTTCTATCAAACTCCATATAACTTAAAAAATATAATGGAATTGTAACTAAAATAGTTATATGAAATAATGATCCACATAAAATAACTAATAGAAACTTTTTGAAATCTCGATTAATAATATACTTAACACTAAATAGCATAAATGTAATAGCAATTCCTTGTCTAATTACTCCCATATCAAACATGATAAATACACTTGTAAAATACATTATTAAACTTAATAATCCATCTTCACTATATTCACATATTAACTTAATTTTCATAGGTATAGCTATAAGCGCACTTATAAATATAACAATAGTAAAAGAATAACTAATAACATTTAACAAATAGAAACCCCACTCAACATTACTAGAACCTTGTGGTACTTTATCTATAGTAATTAAGCTAAATATTCTTCTGTAGTTTTCGTAGTCATAACCTATTCCATCTCTAAATGCTGCAAGCAAAAATAATATACTCCCTATTACAACTAAATACATACTACTTAAATACTTATATTTATGGTTAGTTAATATATTAATATACTCACATAATATTAATAATATTAATATTGAAAAATATATCATTTACTATTCCCCTTTATTTACTTTAGTCTTTATAAATGCCCTTTATTATCTCAATATTATCCTCTAAATAATATCCTTCTATTTTCAACTGTTCTTTTATCTTATTTTTATCATTTTCTTTTTTCATGTTATTATTTATTATTTCCTCTACCCAAATATTAGTGCCATTATTAATACTTAAGAACTTAACTAAATTTAATCCTAAATCAACATCCCTAGATATTTTATCAGAAATTACACAAGGTAAGCCTGTACTTTGAGCTTCTACTAGCACTACTGGTAATCCTTCAAAAAGGGAAGGGAATACTAATATATCCATAATATTAAGCCATACATTTATATTACTTTGCAATCCTAAATATATAATATTATTTTCTAATCTATTCTCCTTAATAGAATTTAATATTTCCCCTTTTAGTTCACCATCTCCGATAAATAAAAATTTGAAATCACTATTTCTAATCTTTAATTCCTTTAATATCTCAACTATAAATTTATGATTTTTTTGTATATTAAATCTCCCTATATGCCCTAATATTAATTTACCATTTAAATCATATTTATCTTTTAATAATTTAATTTCTTTATTCATTTTGTCATTTGCTGGTTTAAACTTTTCTATATCTACTGCATTATTTATAACTTTAAACTTTGAATTCTCTCCAAATACAAATTTTCCTGCTTCTTTTCCACATGCTAATAAATTAGTTGAACACGTATGCATTAAATTTCTTAATACTGTAGTTTCAACTTTTCTTTTTAGCGTCTGCTCTGTTACATCTTCTGTATTGTGTGCATGACAGACAATAGTTTTTACGCCTGCAAGTTTTGCTGCTAATGCCACCAATCCACCATGATAATTCATATGAGAATGAACAGCATCATATGGACCATTTTCTTTTATGCACTTATATATTGCTTTAAAGTGATTTAAATTTCCTACTTTAGCTCTTGATGGAACATATATTATTTTTCCACCCATGCTTTCAATTTCATCATCATATGCACAACGTTGTTCTTGCATAGTTGTAAAATCAAATTGGATTTCAGTTTTATCTATATTTCTATACCAGTTCATTATTACAGATTCTGTTCCGCCTCTTTCCATTCCTCCATGAACTTGTAAGACCTTAACCATATGTATCCTCCTAAATTTCTACATAATTTATTTAAAGCACCAATAGGAATTTCCCCGCTGGTGCTATTAAAATAATATTATATGGATTTATTAATTAAATTAAAGAATTCATCCCATGTTTCCTTTACTAAATTATCACTATCTATACTTACTTCTGTTTTATCAAAACTGATAATATTATTGGCCCATTCTTGATAATTATCATGAGATATAAATTTTACGTTAGTATATCCTTCAAGTACCTCTCTTGAATATTTACAGTTTGAAACTAATATTCTTTTTCCAAACTTTGCTGCTTCAATTAATGGTAATCCGAAAGTTTCAATATAACTTGGAAATAAAACACAATTGCAACTTTTATAATACTGCAATACTTTATCATAAGTTAACGTAGATTTAAATTCTACTATATCTAAAAGACCATGTTCTTTACAGTAACTGTAGGAATCTGACTTTTCATCTAATGTAAATATTACTTTTATATTCTTAATTTTATCCTTATAATTTTCTTTAATGTGATTTAAAGCTTCTAATATTACCTTATGGTTTTTATACTTATATTCATCTGCTGGGTAAAAATAAATATATTTATTATTATCTAAATGTAACTTTTCTATGTCATTTACATCAAATTCTTTTAGCTTTGGTTTAGATATTATAATTTTATCTTTACTTATTCCTTTTTCAATTAAAGAATCCTTCATCCATTTTGTTTGAACTGAAACATACATATCTTTCTTAATTGAATTATGAATTAAATGTTTATAAATATTAGTATAAAACCATAATTTTCTCTCATCCCTCTTAAGTATATTCCATTTAGAATATTCTGAGTATGGTAATGATTGATGTAAATATATTATTTGTGGAACACCATTAAAACTTATAGCTGTATTTTGCAATGATATTACCAAATCTGGTTTTATATTATGTTCCTTTGCCCAAGCTTTCATTCCAAATTTATCCCACTTCATTCTATCAATCATTTGACGACCTTTTATATCATCAATAATTTTTATATATTCACATTCGTATTTTTTCAAATCTGCACTAACAAAAAAATAATAAAATTTACTTTTATCTTTTCTTAACTTAATTTCTTCTAGAAACTGAGTTAATACTGTTAAAGCTCCGCCATTAATAGCAGCTGGATTATTAACAAAGATTACTTTTTTCATATTATTTTCTCCAAATAAATCTATTGATTACATCAGTATATCCTTGAACTATATTAACAACTTTAGTTGAAACATTTATATCTGTATAATCATGAACTTTTACAGTATCCTCTCCTAAAGCCTTTTGCTTTGTTATTACTTCAATTGCTTGAGTAATTGAATCAAATGTAATTCCGCCTAATATTACAGATCCTTTATCAATTGCTTCTGGTCTTTCTGTACTAGTTCTAATAGATACAGCGGCAAACCCCATTATATTTGATTCTTCTGCTAAAGATCCACTATCTGAAAGAACACAGAATGACTCCTTTTGAAGTTTATTATAATCATAGAATCCAAAAGGCTTTAATTGTCTAATATTCTCATGAAATTTTATATTCATATTTTCAATTCGCTTCCAGCTTCTTGGATGAGTTGAATAAATAACTGGCATATCATACTTTTCAGCTATTGCATTTAAAGCATCCGTTAAACTTTTAAAGTTAACATCATTATCAATATTCTCTTCTCTATGAGCACTTACTAATATAAATTTACCCTTTTCAAGATTTAACTCTTCTAATACCTTACTTTCATCAATTTTATTCATATACTTATAGAATACCTCTGGTAATGGTGATCCAGTTACAAAAGTATATTCTTTTCTCATACCTTCAGATAATAAATATCTTCTTGCATGCTCCGTATAAGCTAAATTAACATCTGAAGTAACATCAACTATTCTTCTATTAATTTCTTCAGGAACATTTTGATCAAAACATCTATTTCCTGCTTCCATATGAAACACTGGAATTTTTAATCTCTTAGCTGCAATAGCACTTAAACAAGAATTTGTATCACCTAATATTATTAAAGCATCAGGTTTTTCTTGCACTAATATCTTATAACTTTCTGCTATTATATTTCCCATTGTTTCTCCAAGATCATTTCCCACAACTCCTAAGAAATGATTTGGTTGTCTTAACTCTAATTCTTTAAAAAATACATCATTTAATGTATAATCCCAATTTTGTCCTGTATGAACTAATATATGATTAAAGTATTCATCACATTTTTTTATAACTTCTGCTAACCTTATTATTTCTGGCCTAGTGCCAACAATGGTCATTACCTTTAGTTTCTTCATTTTCTATACCTCCAAAAAGTAAGTGTCTGGTTTATTCGGATTGAAAACTTCATTTACCCACATTACTGTCACTAAATCTTTATCTCCTGTATTAACTATACTGTGTGTATATCCAACTGGTATATCTACTACTTCTAACTTTTCTCCACTTACCTTATATTCAATTATATTATCTTCATTAGGTTTTCTAAATCTAATTACTCCTTCTCCACTAACTACAAGGAATTTTTCATTTTTAGTATTATGCCAATGATTTCCTTTTGTAATTCCTGGCTTTGAAACATTAATTGATACTTGCCCGCTATTAGGAGTTTTTATAAACTCCGTAAATGATCCTCTATTATCAATATTCATCTTTAATGGATAACTAAAACTCTCTTCTGGTAAATAACTTAAATAAGTACTATATAATTTTTTAACTAATGGATCTGACATATTAGGAATCATTAAACTATTTCTGCTTTCAACGAAAGATTTTATCAAATCTACTATTTCACCTAATGTAGCATTATGTTCAATATCTACCTTAACATATCCATCTTCTTTATTATCAGTATTTATCATAGTATTAACTAAGGAATTTACAACATCATCTATATATACTAAAGTCATTTCTCTGGCTGGATCTGATATCCAAACCTCTTCCCCTCTAGCTATATTGTGACAAAAGGTTGCTATAGCAGAATTATAATTAGGTCTACACCACTTTCCAAATACATTTGGTAATCTAAAAATAAAAACTTTAGCTTTAGCTTCATTCTTATAATTTAATAATGCTTCTTCTGAAAGTTTTTTACTTTTACCATAATCATTATCTAAGTCAGCTTGTATTGATGATGTTATTACTATAGGAGTATTTTTATTATTAGACTTTAAAAAATCCACAATTTTTCCTGTTAATCCTGAATTCCCTTCAAAGAACTCTTCTTCATTTTTAGGTCTATTAATTCCTGCTAGATGAAAAATAAAATCTGATTTTAATAATCCTTCTTCTAACTCTTCTTTTGAATTATTCCTATCTATTGATATAACTTCGTAGTTCTCTAATCTCTTTAATGCACCTACTAGGTTTCTACCTATAAACCCATTAGCACCTGTAACTAATATATTCATACATTACTCCCTATTACATATGCTCTGATAACTTATCACATTCTGTTTTTTCTTCTACTTTGAAAGTCTTTAACTCTTTTTGAATGTATGGAAGCTTTAATAGCATTTCCTTAACTTGTTCAATGTTAATTCTATTAGTATTATCAGAATTGTATTCTTCTTGATTTCTTCTTGATCCTTCACCTTCTGTAAAGTATTTAGCGTAATTTAAATCTCTATTATCTGATGGTATTCTAAAGTAATTTCCACAATCATCAACTTTAACAAATTCTTCTTTAGTTAATAAAGTTTCATATGCCTTTTCTCCATGTCTAGCACCAATTATCTTAATTCCTACATTTGAATCAAATACTTCTTTTAATGCAGTTGCTAACTCTAAAACTGTGCAAGCTGGAGCCTTTTGAACAAATATATCTCCTTGTTCTCCATTTTCAAATGCATATAAAACTAAATCAACAGATTCCTCAAGTGACATCATATATCTTGTCATATTTGGATCTGTAACAGTTAAGTCCTTTCCCTGTCTCATTAAATCAACAAATAATGGAATAACTGATCCTCTTGATGCCATTACATTTCCATATCTAGTTCCACAAAAAACAGTATCCCCTGGCTGAGCAGCTCTAGCTCTAGCAATCATCGCTTTTTCAGCCATAGCTTTTGATATACCCATTGCATTTACAGGATAAACAGCTTTATCTGTACTTAATAATATGCATTTTTTAACATTATTCATTAATGCTGATTTAAATACATTATCAGATCCTTCAACATTAGTTTTTACAGCTTCCATAGGATAGAACTCACATGAAGGTACTTGTTTTAATGCAGCAGCATGGAATACATAATCTACACCTTTCATTGCATAATTAATACTATCTAAGTCTCTTACATCCCCAATATAATATTTTACTTTATCACTTTTAATATATTTTCTCATATCATCTTGCTTCTTTTCATCTCTTGAGAAAACTCTTATTTCCTTTATATCTGTATCCATAAATCTTCTTAAAACTGCATGCCCAAATGATCCTGTACCACCTGTAATTAAAAGAACCTTATCTTTGAATATCATATTTACCTCTCCTTTATTATTTAGTAATTATATTCTTTAAATCTTGTAATAATTTAGTTCTAGTAAACTTGCTATTAAAATACTCTTTTCCAAGTTTCCCTAGATTTCTTCTTTGTTCTATATTCATATTGTATAACTTTATTACATTTTTATACAACCCTTGAAAATCTTCAGCCTCGGCAACTAAACCACATTTGCTTTCTTCAATTACCTTTTTCCCTTCTCCACTTATAGCAGCTAAAATTGGCTTTCCTGCTGCCATATAGGATTGTACCTTCGCTGGTAAAGTAACTCTTAATATTTCTTCATCCCTTAAAGTAACTATTAACCCTTGTGATTCCGAAAAATATTTCGGCATTTCTGAAGATGGCTTTCTTCCTATAAACCTAACGGTATCAGTTAACCCAAATTCATTTGCAATATTTTTAACATTTTCGAATTCACTTCCATCACCAATTATTTGCCATATAATATCTTTATTATCTTTTGCTAAATTAGCAGCCTTTATTATCGTATCTACGCTTTGGGCTTTTCCTATATTCCCTGCAAATGTTACAGTGAACCTATTATCTTTTTTTTCATTCTTAATATCTGAGTTACTATAAAAGTCTTCAGCCCATTGTGGTAAATAATAAAGTTTTTCTCTACTTACTCCTTGAGTAAGTAATATTTCTTCATATCCTCGTGATGCAATTAATAAATTATCAAATGAATCATATATTTTATTACACATTTTTTTTAATACTTTTCTTAATCTTGAATTATTTATATTTATAATAGAATAAAAGGTTTCTGGCCATAAATCTTGAATATAAATATACGATGATACTTTTTTTACTTTCGAGTAAATTATCGCTGGTATAGCAGAAGTTATAGGTGATACTTGAAAAACAAATACTCTATCATATTTCTCAAATAATAATGGAATAACTTTTACAGATGCATTTATCATAAATGATATATAATTTAATGCTAACATTGCTGCATTGTCCTTACCCCTAGGAATCATTGCGCACCTTTTAATTTTAATACCTTCATACTCTTTTTCTCCCCTATTAAAAAATGAATATCCATCATATAATTTTCCAAATGGATAATTAGGTAATCCAGTTAGTACAGTAACCTCATGCCCTTCTTCCTTTAACCCCTTGCAAATATCATTTATTCTAAAATCTTCTGGCCAAAAATATTGTGATACTACTAAAATCTTCATTGTTTATATATCCTTAATTGTATATTTTAAGTTTACTTTTTTATTTATCTTATCTGATGAATAGATATTATCACTTATTAACTTAATTGAATTTTCATGAATAAATTGTTTCTTTAAAGTTAAACTATTTAACTTGTATAAATACGCGAATGCAAATTTAGGTATTGTAACTTTACTTTTCCCATTAAATTTTTCAACTAACTCTTTATAATAATATACTCTTGAATCTCCAATATTATATATTTCACTAATTTCATTTTCGCAGTTATTTATTAAGTAGTTAACAGCTTCATATATATTTCTAATATGGCATAAAGTTAACTTTTGCATTCCATCTCCAACCTTATATGTAATACCTTTTATTAAGGTTCTTCTTTGTATATTTAGTAAAAAATCCTTTGAGTATACTGGGTTTAGTCTTAAAATAGAATACTTACCTTTATATTTGCTAATAATATAATCTTCTGATTTCTTTTTAGCAACAGCATATGGACTTCTCGGATTACAAGAATCATCCTCAAGATAATACTTCTTATCCAAGCTCTCTCCATAAACTGAAATTGTACTTATAAATATAAAATCTTTCAATTTTAAGTACTTATTACTTAAATCAATTAAATCAGCAGTAGCTTCATAATTTACTTTAATAAATCTATCATAAGATAGATCATTCCCTTTATTGTGCGCTAATGCTGCACAATGAATTATAAAATCTAAATCCTTATTTTCTTTAATTATTTTTTCTATTTCATCTTTATTTGTTATGTCACAACTATAATACTTATGACAACCATCATATTGTTCTCTTCTACCAATTCCTATTACTTCGTGTTCATTCATTAAATTGCTAGCTAGAAAACTACCAACTATTCCATATACACCAGTAATTAAAATCTTCATATTAGTTCACCAGCCTCTATTTTATTAAGCCTTTCCTTCTTTAACTCCTTCTCTTTTTAAAACCTTAAATAAAGTTAAGAATATTATTTTTAAGTCTAGAGCAAAGCTCATTTTATCTAAATATTCTTTGTCTAACTTAACTTTTAATTCTAATGGAATTTCATCTCTTCCATTGATTTGAGCCCACCCTGTTAATCCCGGCAATAATTTGTGAATTCCACACTTTGTTCTTTTCTCTTTTAAATCTAATTGGTTATATAAAGCAGGCCTTGGCCCCACTATACTCATTTCTCCCTTTATTATATTAAATAATTGTGGCAATTCATCTAAACTAGTCTTTCTCATAAACTTACCAACTGAAGTAATATATTGTTCTGGATTTTCTAATAAATGAGTAGCAACATTAGGCGTATCAACTCTCATAGTTCTAAATTTATATATATAAAATTCTTTATTATCTTTTCCTATTCTTTTTTGTTTAAATAATATTGGTCCTTTAGACGTTAACTTTACTAATACTACTAATACCAAAATAACTGGTGATAGTAATATAATTCCAAGTAAACTCATTATAAAATCAAAAGCCCTTTTCACTAGATTAATCCTCCTATTACTTAGTTACCGCAGCTTCATCTTCATTTGCTTTATTTGAATGTACTTCAGTTATTGTATAAGTAGGTACTATTTTCTTTATTTCTCTTTTAATCATATTTTTATTACCAGTCTTTACAACCTCTAAAAGATTATTAATCTCTGTTTTTAATTCATCCAAATCAAACTCTGATAATTTCCCCGTAAATATCTTTTCATGAGCTGTATTCTCTAACCCCTCTTCGCTCATCAATAGCTCTTCATACAATTTTTCACCAGGTCTTAATCCCGTTATTTTAATTTCAATATCTTTATTAGGCTCAAAACCAGATAATCTTATCAATTTCTCAGCTAAATCATAAATTTTAACTGGTTTTCCCATATCTAATATGAATATTTCTCCACCTTTTGCATAAGCTCCTGCTTGAAGAACAAGTTGTGCTGCCTCTGGAATAAGCATGAAATACCTTATAATATCTCTATGTGTTAATGTTACAGGTCCACCTTCTGATATTTGCTTCTTAAATAAAGGAATAACTGAACCATTACTTCCTAATACATTTCCAAATCTAACAGCTACAAATTCTGTTTTGCTCTTTTTATTTAACGCCTGTACAATCATTTCACACAAACGTTTAGTAGCTCCCATTACATTAGTTGGGTTTACAGCCTTATCAGTTGATATTAAAACAAATTTTTCTACTTTATATTTGTCTGAACATTCACCTAAATTTAATGTTCCACAAACATTATTTCTTATTGCCTCTTGAGGATTATCCTCCATTAATGGAACATGTTTATGTGCAGCAGCATGAAATACTACTTGTGGTTTATAATGCGCAAAAATACTATCAAGTCTATCTTTCTCTCTTACTGAAGCAATTATTACTTCTTTTTGTAAGTCAGGCTCACTTCTAGTTAGTTCATTTTGTAAATCATAAGCATTATTTTCATAGTTATCTAGTATAAGTAGTTTCTTTGGCTTAAACTTTGCAATTTGTCTACACAGTTCAGAACCTATTGATCCACCACCACCAGTAACTAATACAATCTTTCCACTAAGATACTCATTAATCCCATCTTTGTCTAACTTTATTTCTTCCCTACCCAATAAATCTCTTAAATCAACATCTCTCATTTTATTTAGTGCAACTTTATTATCTATTAACTCATTTATACTTGGAACTAATTTTACTTTGACATTAGCTTCTTCACATATATCTAATATTTTATATTTCTCTTTGGCGCCTATATTAGATATAGCAAACAAAATTAAATCAACATTCTTTTTATCACATATATCCAATATTTCATTTCTATCCCCCAAAACTTTAACTCCATTTAAGTAGCTCCCCTTTTTGGCTGGATTATCATCAATTAATCCAATAGCTTTATACTTAAAGTGTTTATCCTTATGAATTTGATCAATTAATAAATGTGCACAAGTTCCTGCTCCTATTATAAGAACTCTCTCTCTATCATTGCTTACCATTATATTTCCATATACCATTATTCTTCTAATTAATCTAAAAGATAACCTAACCCCTAAAATCATAAGTGTTATAAATACAAATGATAATATAGTAACCATTCTTGGAATTCTTACTGGAACTATTTCCATAAATATAAAGTTTAATATTGCTGCAATACTACAAGCAGTTGCCCCATAAATAACTTCATCTATTCCTGCTATTCTCCATGTACTTCTATACATTTTAAAAATTAAAAGCATGGAAATATATATTAAGATAATTATAGTTATATACTTCCAAAATACATCTAGATATATTTGATCAAAATTCCATCCTAACCTTATATAAATACTTACCATATAAGATAACATTATTATAATAATATCAATTAGCACAAGTAAAAATGTTTTTAAACCTTTTATGCTTTCCATATTTTTTGCTCCTTCTATAGTAAAAGCAGTAAATTATAATATTTATGCTTCTATATTATTTAGCACTATTCCAATTATATTACTATTATACGCCTTTAACTCATTTATCGATCTTAAAACAACTTTTCTCTTATTTTTATATCCTTTTACAATATAAATTGTCCCATCAACTTCTTTTGCAAAACATTGAGATAACACCCCATTATTTATCGGCGTTCCATTTATTAAAATATACTGATACTTCCCGTCTAAACTTATAAATAACTTCTTTATATTGTCTTCTGATAAGCTATCATTATTAATAGATAATAGATCATATTCCTTTTTAATTATTAATTTATTAACATCCTCAACCTCCATTATTTTTTTAATTTCATTGTTCTCACTTAAACCCCTATCTACATCAATAACCAATATATTGTTTCCCTTTTCAGCAATAGCTCTTGCAACCTCTTCTACGAATTCATCTTTCCCTTCATTATTAGTTGTAGCTGATATTAATATATTGTTCATATCTTTATGATTATATAAAATATTTGTAACTATTTTATTATAAATAATTTTATTATTTTTATTTTTTTTCGAAAATATTGCTAAAACAGGCTCCTTTAATGTTTTTTCAATTTGATCTTCATGTTTAAATGAGTCATCTAAATACTCAAGAGTAACAGCTAGTAATAATGCTATAAATGTCATTGCTCCAAATATCAATATTAATTTCTTAACATTATCTCCACTATTTATTGAAGATACCTCTGAAGCTGTAATTGTATCTATAGCACTCATTTCAGAGTTTGGTATGTAATTTGTCACTGTCTTTTCAGCAATTTTAACTATCTCATCTAAAATTCTTATTATTTCTCTTTCATCTGTACCACTTAGGGATAAATCCACTACATTACTATCTTGAAAAATCCCTGCATATATTTTTGAGGAAACTTCCTCAATAGTTAAAGTTGAATTAGCATTTTCTAAAGCCTCTTCAATAGTTTTATTAGTCTTTAAACTTTCTACAAAACTATTTAACAAATTGTATTCTATACTTCCTTTTGGACTATCTGCAATAGTCTCTAAATCTGTTCTAATAACATATAATTTTGTGCTTGCCTCATATTCTTGAATAATAATGCCTTTAGGCTTAAATAGTACAATTAAAATTGGAACTAATATTAATACTAGTATCATTATCCATCTTTTCTTTACCGCAATATAAAAATCTTCTAATATCATTCCTTGCTCTTCCACAGCTATTCCCTCACTTTTGTTCATATTTACATAATTATAGCACTTATTTGTATTAATTTATATTAATATTGTATGAAATTATTTATTATTATTTCTAACAATAATCATAAGTATTATATCATATTAGCAGAAAAAATCAAAAAAGCCTCAAATTTATTGAGGCTCCTTAATCTTTTAAATTAGGTTATTTAAACTTTTTCATTATACTTATAGCTTTTCCTTTTGCAATAGCTACAATTCTAAAGCAAATTTTCCCATATTAAAACACCCTAATTTGATAAAAAATACTTTAAAATCAAACTTATTCTCCTAATATAACTCAATATATTCCTTATACTTCATATTAAGTTATCTTTCTTTTATCTAACACCTCTACTCCTATAAAATGTTCAGGCACCCTTTCTTCCTCTTTTGGTAATTGCATGTAATTTTCACCATACTCAGATACTAAAATATTATGTACATTATTAGGGGCTTTTACCTTCATAGTATCGAACTCTATTTCTCTAATTGGATAAATATCCGTGATTTTAAAGGTAGTTTTCCAAATAGTATCTAAACCATATGACATTAACTCTTTATCTTTTCCTGTAAGCTTTCTTAATATAGATATTAATTTTCTTCTATTTTTAAAACTTACCTTTTTACTAAAAAGCCAAAGTATAGGATATAAAACCTTATTTTTAAAACTTATATTTTTAAAATCTGCATTAACAGCTGCGTCAGCACCTGCTACTACTAAAGCCAGATTTCTTTGCAATACTCTAATTAACTTATTATTAGGTACATAATCCATTGCAAAAACATCTACAAATACGCCTTGATGATAATTATGTTCCTTTCCATCATTTACCCTTGAATTATTATATCTAACCTTTAACTCTACATGAAAAATATCATAGCCTGGATCTGTTTCAGTAGTTTGAACAAAAAACTCATCTCCTAGTTCTTCCTGAGCAATATTTAAGAACTTATTGTAATTTTCTCTTGTCATCGCAATATCTATATCATCATCCCAGGGGATAAATCCTCCATGTCTATAAGCTCCAAGCAATGTTCCAGCACAAATAAAATACTCAATATTATTTTTTCTACATACCCTATCTATATTTTTCAGAGTATAACAAGCTATATTTTGAGCAAGTTTCAAATTATCCATTGAAAGCCTCCTACAATCATTTATTTTATTTATTTTTTATTATAACATACGTTTTTAAATTAATACATAAATAAAAAAGACTGTAACATTAGCATAAAAAAATCTACTAGAGATAACCCTACTTCCTATTCATAGAAAAAATTAGTAAGCTTAGCTAATATTTTTTTGACATTAAGATATTTTATCATAAATCCTAGATTTATAAAATTTTAGGTTTAATTTTTAGTAAAAAGAGGCTGTCGCACTAAATAATTAGTGCACAGCCCCTTTTTATTTACCTTGTTGCAGCTCCATCACTACCTAAATATATTCCATTAATTGTAGTATTAACTGCCATAGATCCATCTGAGTATAGATAATACTTTTTGCCATCAACCTTAATCCAGCCTGTTTGCATCTTGCAATCTGAATTAAAATAATACCATTTCCCATTTTCATTTAGCCAACCTGTTTTTGCTTCACCACTAGAAAGGAAATAATACCATGTTCCTGCTATCCCTTGCCAACCTATTTGCATCTTACAATCTGAGTTAAAATAATACCATTTTCCATTTTCATTTAGCCAACCTGTTTTTGCTTCACCACTAGAAAGAAAATAATACCATGTCCCTTCTATCCCTTGCCAGCCTGTTTGCATCTTACAATCTGAGTTAAAATAATACCACTTTCCATTATCATTTAACCATCCTGTTTTTGCTTCACCGCTAGAAATAAAATAATACCATGTTCCCGCTAGCTTTTGCCAACCTGTTTGCATCTTACAGTCTGAATTAAAATAATACCATGTTCCATTTTCATTTAGCCAACCTGTTTTTGCTTCACCACTAGAAAGAAAATAATACCATGTTCCTGCTATCCCTTGCCAACCTATTTGCATCTTACAATCCGAGTTAAAATAATACCATTTTCCATTTTCATTTAGCCAACCTGTTTTTGCTTCACCACTAGAAAGAAAATAATACCATGTCCCTTCTATCCCTTGCCAGCCTGTTTGCATCTTTCCATCTTGATTTAAATAATACCATTGTCCATTATATGATAACCAGCCCCTTTTCATAGCTGCAGTATTTGTATCAAAATAATACCAGTAACCTTCTATAAGCTTCCAACCTCTTGTAAGAACTCCATTTTTATCATAATAATACTTATTGCCATTATACTCTTTCCATGAGTTCGCACTACTTGGATCTATAGGTAAAATATCTGTTTTGCTAGCATTTATAAATACAATATTTTTATTTTCTACATACGCCTTATCATTAAAGCTATATTCACCTTGGAACTTATTAGCAGATCCTCCATTCCCAATATAACTAGTTCTATCAGGATAAATTTCTAAATAATACTTACCATCAATAAGTTTAACATTCTTATCAGTTACAACAGATACAGAGTTTATACAAGCAGTAGCACTATTTATACTAGTAGATATATTGTAAAGTAATTTTTTATTTTTATCTATTACAGAGTTTTCACCTATATATTTAATAACTGTTAATGCATCATAATCATTTAAATTAGTAACATTATTATTAGATAAATATAAATCAGCTGTAAAGGCATGAGCAGAGGCCTTTTCTCCCCAGAATGGATCTGATGCATATTTTACATTTGCTCCATTTATCTTATTTCCTAAAAATCCACCATAATATCTCCAGTCAGCAGGATCTGCATATCCCCTTGATATATAATATTTTGCAAATTCATTTATACAAAGTTCAACACTCTTATAATAATTAGCAGATTCACCTGGGCTTGAGTCGACCGCATTCATTCCAAAAAGATTATTTTTAGTTTGTGCTATAGTTGATTTACCCCATCCTGATTCATTTATTGCTATCCCTAATGCTAAAAGTGCATTAACTCCATATTTTTCTTGAGCATTAATAAAATACTGTCCAGTATTTATTAATTTACTACTAGAATCTGTATTTGCCGATATAAATTTATTTAAATCTTCAGCCGTATATGTAGTTGTACTTCTAAAAGGTAAATAGTTAAAATAAGTATGATAAGGTTCATTTTTATTTATAGAATTATTTTTAACATTATTTCTTAAATCAGATATCAAATTAGTCAACCCTAACGAAATATCAGATCCATCATAGAAATAATTTCCATCATAACTTAAATACTTAACTCCCTCTTTTAAATAACTTGGAGCCACTCCTAACTTTATTAAATACCCTTTTTGTGAACTATTAGTTAAATCACTAGATATAAAATGATATAAAACTCCGTCTTTATTAATATAATAACTTGGATTAGAAACCTGATTTATAGGAACTATAAGCAAATCATACTCTGAAGAACTTACATCTTTCTTAACCCATCCAGTATATCCTGAAATTTGTACTTTTGCCGCAGAACCAATATCCTCTATTACTGGAACATCATCAACATATCCATGATTAACATAAGTATATTCACTTCCTAATGATGAACTAGTGTATACATAAGTATTATTACTAAAAGTAGGATCTGGCGCACCATTAATATGCTTTAATATTCTTCCCATTGCAAAAGTTGCATATACAACTTGTCCATTGTTATTTAAAATAACAGGTATTGTATCTCCATTAATTCTTTTCTTTTCTTCTTCAAGTGCTTTTTCCTTTGCTTCCTCTATACTATTAGCTGAATCAATAAAACTATAACTTCCATCGCTGTATGCTAAAGCTACTTCATAATTATCTTCTGTCTTATTTAATAATCTTGTTTCATTATAAATATTTTCATATTTTAATTGTAATTCTTCTCTTTCAAATTTAGAATCACCATAACTATACGGAACAGCATAATCTACTTTTTCATATAACTCTCCTACATTACCTTTACCATCACTTATTTTACCATCTACAGTAATTTCACTATTTGTCATAGTCTCTTCATCAACTATAACACCTTCATTTTGAAATATTTCTTCAGAAACATTATCGTTTATCTCCTGATTTTTTAAGTGATCAACTTCATCTTGAATGCTCTTACTAAATTCCTCCTTACTATCAGTGGCATATACCCTAACTGATGGCAATAATAATAATATACTTAAAATCAATGACATTATTGATTTTAATCTTTTATTTCTTTTCATCCTTTATCCCCCTAAATTTATTTGTTAAACATCCTATTTACTTGTTCCATAATGATTACAGATAATTTATTTTGATTAGCTTCATCAGCTGCTTTTTTAGCTTCACTATAATTACTAATAAATCCACACTCTAATAATATAGAAGGCATTGTAGTATTTTTTATTACATAAAAATTATTATCCTTAGCTCCTCTATTTCTATATCCTAATTCAGCACTAACATTATTTACTATATTAGTCGCTATTTCTTTTGATTTATTAGTTACTTTAGAATCTTTTCCTGTTGAATTTCCCTTTATCGAACTATAAAATGCTGTAAATCCACTAGCACTTGATGAAGTACTAGAATCATGATGTATACTTATAAATAAATCTGTATCATTTGAGTTTGCATAATCTACTCTCTTTTTTAAGCTTTCTTTTGTTGTTTCATAAGTTTTATCCTCAGGATTTCTAGTTAAGATAACATTATAACCTTCCGCTTCTAATTGTCCCCTTAATTTAAGAGCTACTTGCATATTTAAGTCTCTCTCTATATATTGAATTCCATTATGTTGTGAGTACGCCCCATCATCCCCCCCATAATTATGTCCTGGATCTAATACTATAGTCAGTTTTTCTCCATTTGCAATATCTTTAAATATACCATCTTTTCCATAGTACCTGTCTACTATAAATTCAAATCTAGCCATTGCTCCATCACTATGAAAATAATATTCTTTATTATTTATTGTTTGGTTTCCTGTAACCATATTATTGTCATCATTAAAATAGTAAGTATCAACTCCTAATGTAATAAATCCTTTAACAAGTTGACCATTACTATCACCATAGTACCAAGTAACATTGTCACTAATCCATCCAGTAATCATTTCACCATTACCATTTAAGTAATATCTTTTCTCTTTATCCTCAATAATACCAGTAGCCATTTCTCCACCTTCATATAGATAGTACCATTTACCATTGTCTTTTAACCATCCGCTTTTCATGGAAGTTGTAGTTTCTGCATAATACCACTTATTCTCAAATTTTATCCATCCAATTAAAGTTAAGCCATTATCATTTAGATAATAAATATTCTTATTATTCTCTACTTTACCTGTTGACATTTCTCCATTTTTATATAAGTAATACCATTTACCTTTATAATTTAACCATCCATTTTTCATTACCCCTGATTCTTTTGCATAGTACCACTTACCGTTGTCATATATCCATCCAGTGGCCATTTCACCATTTTCTCTCATGTAATATCTTTCACTATTTATATCAATGAAACCAATAGCCATTTCTCCATTATCTTTAAGAAAATACCATTTACTATTATCATTCAACCAACCAACTCTCATTTCTCCTGATTGTTCTAAATAATACCACTTACCTTCATTGTGCAACCATCCCGTACCCATCGCACCGCTATTATTTAAGAAATACCATTTATTATCTACTTTTACCCATCCTATTTTCATAGCTCCAGATGCTTCTAAGTAATACCACTTACCTAAATCCCTAATCCATCCTGTTGCCATTTCTCCATCATCATTTAAGTAATACCATTTACCATTCTCATTTAGCCAACCTTTTTTTAAAGTTCCATCTTCAGCAAAATAATACCACTTATTATTTTGCTGTACCCATCCATTCTTTTGAATATTATTATCTTCTGTATTTGAATTAATGTCATCAATTCTACTAGTAATTCCACTATTTTTTTCTTCAACTGTATCATCAGCAATAACAACTTGTCCATTTCCAACCATTATTAGAATAAAGATAATAACTATAATTGATTTATTCAATATTTTTTTCACCACTAATCCTCCTATTACATAAAATAACAACTTTAATTATATATCTAATTAGGGTTGATTTCTATAATAAACACTAAATTTTACACTATACTACCAAATATTGCTTTTATTTTTACTTCTAATTTCATTCTCATATCTCTTAAATAAAAAAGTTAATATAAATTTTTTACACTAATTTTTTAATATTTATATATGAAACCTTTGCTAGTTTTTTTCATAATAAATTACAACACTAATTAATTGTAAAAATAACTTATGCTAGCACGTTTATGTTAATAAAATTATTATTCAAAATTAGCTATAGTTTACTTTTTATAAAAAACTTTGCATGATCTTAATGTTTTAGTTGGTAAATCTAAAATATTTTTCTAAAAAGAATCTTTTTTCTATAACTACTCTGAACCACAAGGCAAACCTATATTATTCTAAATAAAAAAGTAACCTTCAATCTGAAATTTAAGGTTACTTTAAAATTCTATTTTTTTATCTTATTTAAAATTTTGTTTTTAACTTCTATTATATTTTCATCCTTTATTATAAATAGAATTAATAAATATATTAATCCATTAATAGTTATAGTAATTATTGAAACAACTATAGCATTTAGTTCTTGTGATTCAAACAAGTTTCCTGTAAATTGCCTTATTATGATTGTGAATGGGATGAATATTAAAGAAATAAACATATATTTCAGTTTGTCTATTGAAAATATATTAAAATTAACTTTAAGTACTTTTTTAACATAAATATTCTCCATTATTATTACACATATATTGGCAAATAATGTAGTTGCTACCGCTGTTGTTCCATTAAATTTTCCAAGTGCTAACAATATGATATTTAATAATAAATTAATTAATCCACCTATAAATATTATTTGAACTTGTTGTTTTTCTTTCCTTCTTGTGTACATAACTTGATTACTTAATATAGTGTCATATCCTAATGATATAATATAAAGAGAAAACACCATCATTATTGGAGTAGAAGCAACATACTCAACCCCACCATATAACAATATTATTTCTTTTGATAATAAAAACATACCTATTGATGCTGGAAATAAAAACATAAAATACAGCTTACTTATCTTATCTAATAGAATCAAATATTCTTTATCACTATCATTAGCTATATAATTAGATAATCTTGGTATTGTTACTGTTATTACAGTTAACAATAATGTATTAATCATAGTACCTATATTTTGTGCTGTAGCATAATATCCAACTGATACTGTAGATATAAATTCACCTAACATTAACCTATCTAATTGAGTATATAATACATTAGCATTTGATAAAATAACTACTAAAAACATAGGCTTTATATGTTTTCTTAAATTAATATTAGAAAAATTAAATTTTATTCTTCTCTTTATATATATGAAACTTAATATATTATTTAATAATGTATATATTACTAAAACAATCATGTACTCTTTTAAATCATTGCTTGAGTTAACTGTTTTTATTAATAATATTACATATATTATTCTTACAACTATAGTTTTAGTTGTTATAAATCCAAAATTCTCCAATGCCTCATTTAGCCATTCAATATAAAATACATTAGCCACTAAATTAAATGTCATTATAATACATGCAACATATGTTTGAGAACCATAATAACTATTACGTATAAATAAAATATATATAACTATAGTTATAATATTAGTTATTAATGTGAATATAAATAAGTTAGTAAATACACTTGATAATTTTTCTTTATTATCTCTTACTCTACTTATCTCTCTTAATCCATACTGATAAACACCAAAACCTGCAAATATATAAAAATATCCATATATAGTTTGAGAAAAATTAATAACTCCCATATTATCAGGTCCTAAAACCCTTAATGCATAAGGCCCTATCAATATTGGTATTATTAAATTGAAAACATTTAATAATAATTTGAAAAATATGTTTTTTGAAATAGATTTATTCATAATGCACCTTTATATAATTATATTTTCAATCTATATTTATTATATATATTAATGATGATACTAAAATTCATTTAAATATATCAATAATATTATAAACAAAGATAATTATATCATAATTTATACATAAATCAATTTTAGTTCTTTTATTGATTTTATCATATATTTCTCTTATTTATCACAAAATTTTAGATTACATAATCTCTATTAATTTCTTTTTCATTGAAAATTAATAAATTCTATATTATTAACTTCATAATTTAATATTTAATTGCTATTTACGCTTAATTTAAATATGGATTTTATATCTCCTGATGCCATAATTGATCCTACCATTATAAATAAACAGCAAATTATAGATTTTAAATCTATAGAATTCCCTAATAAAATAACTCCAAAAACTATTGCCCATGCTGAGTAAGTTATATTTAAAGACATAGCTTTTGTAGCACCTATTTTATGTATTCCCTTATAATAGCATACATAAGAAGCAGTTCCTGCAAATGCGGTTAACAATATAATCATAGTTGTAGTATTAGGTACTACTTGTGTTGTAAATCTGATTCCCTTTACTATTGGAATAATTAAAAATCCATATATTACTGCTGATGTTAATTGTCTAACTTGTAATGATTGCTCTGGTGTTATTTCTTCTTCTTTCATTCCATAAGCACATATTACAGCCTCTGATGCCCATCCTATAACACACATTAATGCAAATATAAAACCAATAGCTAAATTATTTACCTCTCCACTTGGAACATAACCTAAAGCTATTATTCCTGCAATACTTAAAAGTAACCCTATTATTGATGATGGCTTCATCTTTTCCTTTAAAAATATAAATGAAAAAAATGCTCCAACTGCCGGATATAATGAAGAAATAATTGCGGTATACGCTGGCCCAATGTATTTTATAGCAAGTAAATAACCAGTCATTCCTACTGGCCCACCTAATATTGCACCTAACATTATGAATCTACCACTTCTAGTTTTAGCTGCCTTTATAGTTTTACCTATTTGCTTTTTAAACATCATATATATAGCCATCCATATTGATGAAAATAAATCATGTAAAAAAGTACTAACAAATGGTGCTAAGAATATTGCTTGCTCAGTTTCAATAAAAGGTGTCATTGCAATTGCAATACCAAGTAATACAGTATCTAATCCCCATAATATTCCTGACATTAATCCATAAAACATAAATTACAGTCCTTCTTTCAATATAATTTCTAAGTTCTTCTTTGCTCTAGTATATCTATCTATACCATAAGATCCAAAGTCATCGCCTTTTGCCTCTTTAATAATTGTCCAAGTGCTCCATAAGAAGTCTTGATAAATCTTATTTATTAAAATTCTCTTCTTGTACTTTTCCTCTACTTTTCCATTAAAATATATATTTAATAATAACTCTTCTTCATCTTCAGAGAATTTATTTTCTAAAGAATGCGCTGCTAAATCCCACATTGGATCATTCATTCCTGCATATTCCCAATCAATTAAATACATCTTATCTTCTCCACTTTTTATGAAATTTTCAGCAATGGTATCATTATGGCATGGAGCTAACTTAACATCCAGTTCAGCTATAATATTTTTTAGAAGCAATACCTTATCCTTAACCTCATAATAATCATCAAAGAATATAGCATTAACTTCATTAGCAAGATTTTCATATTGTTCTATTTTCCCATATATATCAAAGTTATTAGCCATTTTCCTATTATAATTATGAAGCTTTCTTAATATATCACATACCATAATCATATTATTTTGCTTTTTAGTTGCTTCTGGACTTAAAGTTTCAGCATTTTCTATGAATCTTGAAATTTTTATTCCACTTTTTTCATTAAAATATAATAATTCCGAATCCACGCCTACTTCGTTAGCATATACAGCATTCCTTATTTCATCCTCTCTACTTATCATTTCTCCCGTACCATTACCTGGTACCCTTAATACATAACATTCATTATCTATTTCTATTTTATAATTCTTATTAGTCATACCTCCAATAGGCGAAATATTATTAATTCTTTCTGGAGAAACCTTCATTGAATCATAAATTATACCTTTTAGATTTTCTAAATAAATAGATTTTTCCTTCTTATCTATTTTTTTTAATAATATATTATTTACATAGTAGTAATGTTCATTATTATCAATTTCATGCCATAATAAATTATCAATCTTAATATATCCTAATGAGTAAGTTCTTGAAATATCAAGCATCATATATTCATAATTCATATAAGGATTTTTATTAAATTTATATTCTTGCATCATTTTTTCAAAAAACTCTAAAGATATTTTGCTTACACCTATCATTTCACCATCAATTTTATTTAATTGTGCAATATCTTTTGATATTTTATATATTTTGTTATCTTTTATTTCAACAAAAGCTTCATCTCCTGAACCACTTTCAGTTGTTATTAATACACAATCTCTACAAGGATAATTAATTATTCCTCTAATTCCACTTTCTTCAATCACTATGTCGCTTTCCAGCAAAATAAAGTCTTCATCTATATTATTTTCTACAGTTACTAATGATGACATGGTACCCGTCCACTTAAAATTACTATTTTCAACAAAAATAATATTATTATCATTTAATTTATTCTTTATCTCTTCACCTTTATAACCAATAACAATTATTATCTTTTCTATACCATTGTATCTAAGAATGTGTATGTTTCGTTCAAGTAATGTTAAATTATTTATCTCTAGGTTTCCAACTGGCTTATCAAAATTTTTATTTCTTCCTGCTGCAAGTATTACTGCTGTTTTTATAGGTACAATCTTTTCAGAATGTAATTCTAACTGTACTTCTTTGTTATCTTTAATCTCATTTTCCAATATTATTAACCCTTTTTTAGTAATACTATATTTATATTGTCTACCTTTAATTTCTTTTACTATAAGTTTATCCATCTCCAAAGAATCTACTATTGTATTTACTTTTCCTAATGATATTTTACACTCACTACTTAATGCTCTTTGATTAATTCCTGGATTTTTATTTATTTCTCTTAAAATTCTAATTTTACCTTTCATAACTCCTCCTGTTGTTCATTTTTTGAACATAGATTTATTATAATACATTTTTTTACTTCAATCAATATAAATTTAAATTACATGAAGAATAAAGTGGTCATCACCACGTCCACTTCGTGGTATCAAATTTATAGTTTTAAGTCCTGAAGTCTGTTAATATAACTAGCCTTGCGTCTTTTAAAAATTTTATACTTTCCTGTAAATCAAAAAAAGAACCTATGTAAATAGGTTCTCTTTCATAAAATCATATATATTCTATCTATAAAATAATATCAATTAAAATTAAATTTAATTATATCCCTTAGGATTATTGCTTTGCCATCTCCAAGAATCTTCACACATTTCCTTGATTCCTCTTTCAGCCTTCCATCCTAATTCTTCATTAGCCTTCTTAGGATCAGCATAACAAGTAGCTATATCTCCTGCTCTTCTAGCAACTATTTCATAAGGAATTTCTTTTCCTGATGCTTCACTAAATGCTTTAACAACATCTAATACTGAATATCCATTACCTGTACCTAAGTTATAAGTAACAAGTCCTGGATTAGTTGCTAGTTTTTCTAAAGCTTTAACATGTCCAGCTGCTAAATCTACAACGTGGATATAATCTCTTACCCCTGTTCCATCATGAGTTGGATAATCATTACCAAATACTCTTAATTGCTTTAATTCACCAATAGCTACCTTAGTGATATATGGCATTAAATTATTTGGAATTCCATTTGGATCTTCTCCTATTGTTCCACTCTTATGAGCTCCAACTGGATTAAAGTATCTAAGTATTGCTATATTTAATTGAGTCTCTGCTTTAGCAATATCTCTAAGCATATCTTCAATCATAAGCTTTGTTGATCCATATGGATTAGTAGTTGAAAGTGGAGAATCTTCTGTAATTGGAACAACCTTTGCATCTCCATAAACTGTTGCTGAAGAACTAAATACAAAGTTTCTACAACCATATTTCTTCATAGCCTTTAATACTACTAATGCACTAGTTAAGTTATTATAGTAATATTCTAATGGCTTTTCTACTGATTCACCTACTGCTTTAAATGCTGCAAAGTGAATTACTGAATCTATATTATTATCTCTAAAAATTTCTTCTGTCTTTTCTACATCCGTTAAGTCAACATTATAAAACTTAACATCTTTGCCTGTTATATCTTTAATTCTATCTCTAACAAGCTCCTTACTATTACTTAAATCATCTGCTATTACAACATCATATCCTGCATTTAAAAGTTCTACTGTTGTATGGCTTCCGATATATCCCATTCCACCTGATACTAAAACTGCCATATACAATTTCCTCCCAACATTTTATATTCTTCAATTATTATTATATAACAATTTATTCTAATATTGAATAACTTTTTTAATTAATTTAATAAAGTTGTGCTATACATTAGTTATCTTGCTAATTTTAAATCAATAAAGCAAATTATAAATGATAAATACAATCTATCATTTATAATTTCAGAGCTCATTGCTATTTTTTAAAAACCCATAATTTATTTATAAAATAATTAAGTATCATAACAACCCCAGTTGCAATAATTAGTGCTATTATCTTTGGTAATTTAATTATATCAACCAATAAGAATAAAATAATAGTATTTAAAACTAACCCTATTATATTTAAAGTTATAAATTTAAAAGTTGTTTGATTTACATTATCACCAGTATATTTAAATACCCATTTCGAATTCCATAAATAACTATTTAATGTAGATATACTATAAGCTATTATATTTGAAATTATATAATATACTCCCATACTATTTAATAATATAAACAAAATCCAGTTAATTATAGTATTTAGTACTCCAACTAGTCCAAATTTAATAAATCTAGACAAATCTTCTGATAAAAATTTCATACTTTTTTCTCCATTAATCCTTTTTTTGTTAAATAAATATACTTTTCAATATTTACCTAATTATTCATTAATAAACTTATCAATTATGTATTTCGGCCTTTCTTTACTTTCTATATATATTTTTCCTATATACTCTCCTATTACCCCTAAACATAGTAATTGAATACCACCAAGCATCCATATAGAAGCTACTACTGTAGTCCAACCTTGAACAGTTTTTCCTGCCATCCATATAATTAAGAAATATAGAATCGCTGCTAGGCTTGATATAAACATCAATATTCCTACTATTAATATTAGCCTAATTGGTTTAACGCTAAATGAAGTTATTCCTTCAAATGCAAAGGAAAGCATTTTCTTTAATGGATACTTTGATTCTCCTGCAAATCTTTCATTTCTTTCATATAGCACAACATCACTTTTATATCCTATTAAAGGAACTATTCCTCTTAAAAACAAATTAACCTCTTTAAAGTCCTGTAATGAATCTAATGCTCTTTTACTCATAAGCCTATAATCAGCATGATTATAAACTATATCAACACCTAATGCTTTCATTATCTTATAAAATCCTTGAGCTGTAGTTCTTTTAAATACTGTGTCTGTTTTTCTTTCACTTCTAACTCCATAAACTACATCACAGCCATAATTAAATTTTTCAATAAATTTATCAATTACATTAATATCATCTTGTAAATCCGCATCTAATGATATTGCAGCATCACAATAACCTTTTACAGTCATTAATCCAGCTAATAAAGCATTTTGATGACCTCTATTTCTTGATAATTTAACACCTGAAAATATTTTATCATTAGAATTTAACTCTTCAATAATACTCCATGTCTTGTCTTTACTTCCATCATCTACAAATGTAATTCTACTTTTATCTGATATTACTTTATTTCTAATTAACCATTGCATTTTATCTTTAAGTCTACTTGCTGTTTCTCGTAAAACTTCCTCTTCATTATAACATGGCACCACTAGATATATTGTGTTCATTTCTTTCACCTAATCTCTTTTTCATTTTATAATCAAAAACTTTTTCCACTCCTGAAGTTGCAAAAATTATAAATAACCAACAAGCTATATATGCATATCTTCCTTGCATTTCACTTATTAAATAAAAGCAACCGTATCCACATAATATTATATAAAAAAGATTAATTATCTTATTTTCATATATAATTCTTTTTTTATTAAATAGACTTATTAACGATAAAGAAATAATTGATATATATGCTAATTGAACTACAACTTTAGAATTTTCACTATTAATTACACCTATTTTTTCTGCACCTGATTCACTCCATGAAATTCCTGACATATCTCCTTGTCCCCATTGTCCAATAAATTTACCACCATAAAATATAGCTAACCTTATTGGAGATGTTGTAGTCAAACGCTCTTTAATTATTTCAATGGAAGCATCTTTTACTTTATCATAATCATAATTATATTTTTCTGGAATTGCTGCATCCTCATCATTAAATCTACCAAAGCTTTCTATATTACTTCCTTTTAATATATTAGTTACTGCTGGTTCTTTTCCTTTCCATAAGTGAACCTCTGTTATACCTAAGGATTTTAATAAAAAACTACCTGAAACTAATACTGAAACAAACATTATTACTATAACTATACTACTTTTAATTTTAGATATTATTTTTTTATCTTCAAATATTAATATATACATTACATATGCAATTACCATAATAACTGCTACCATTCTAAATAAATTACCAATGCCCAATAATAAACCACTTAAGGCTAATAATCCTAAAGACATATCCTTTTTAATAGCTCTAATGAAAAAATAAATACTTGCTAAATAGAATGGAATTGCTATATTTTCAGTTGCTAATACCCCAACATATGTAATCATTGGTGCAAATATTGCACTAATTCCTAAAGAAACTAATGCTAGGTTTTCTTCTTCAAATACTTCTAAAGACACTTTATAAATTAAATACATAGTTATTATTGAAAAAATTAAATTTCCAATTTTTATTGTTAATACAGCTTGTCCAAACAATTTCATTATTACAGCCATATAAACTATCATGTAAGATAAATGTGGAAATCTTGCAATATAATTTACTCCAGTAAACAATGTATTATCATTATTTATTAACGCAATTGCACCATTATACAGTGTTTCAAAATCTGAATATGGTTGTGTATTAACATTAACTAACCATAATATTCTTAAAATCATTCCTATAAATATTATAATTATGACCTTATTTCTTAAATATAATGATTTATTTTTAATTGTTTTATAAATTACAAACATCACTATAGCAAATATAATTATAGATAAAAATGTTATTAAATTTATCCCTTTAGAAAAACTAATTGTTAATAGTCCTGCTCCACAAAATAAAACTAAGAACAATATTTTAAGTGTGTTTATTACCATATTAATAAAAATATTTTTAAAATTTCGCAAATTTATTCCCCCTATAACCTTTAAATTAACCTATTTTCTTTTCCATTTTTATCCTAAATTATTATATAACTTTTCGAAAGTTTTTCAAACAATAATTTCTATTTTATTCATATTATTTTACATATTTTAATTATTAAATTTATAATATTTTGTCTAAATATAACTTTTTATGATATAATTAGTTCATTATTCTAAAAACTTATATGAATATAAACTTTATAAATACTTTGGGGGAAATATGAAGAAAAAATTAATAACACCAAAAAAGATACTAATTGGATTATTATTATTACTAGTTATTTTTATTGTATCATTAATTTTTGCTATTAATCATTACATGTCAAAAATTGAAAGAGTTGAAATTGATAGAAATGTAGTTACTGAAACTGGTAAAGAACCTGCAAAAGAAGATAAAGACGTTATTACTATAGCATTATTTGGAGCTGACTTTAGCCAAAATGAAGCCTATGGCAATCTATATGGTGCTTCAGATTCTACTATGATATTAGGTATTGATAAAAAAAATAATAGACTTAAACTTTTCTCATTAATGAGAGATATGTATTTAGACTTACCTGATGGTAGTGGTAAACAAAACTTAAATTATACAATGGCTCATGGTGGCCCAGAACTAATACTAAAAACTATTAATTATAACTTTAACTTAACTGTTGATAAGTTTATTTATGTCAGTTTACATACTTTACCTCAAATTATTGATAGACTTGGTGGAGTTGAGCTTACAATAACTGATGATGAATTAAATTATATTAATGGATATATTTCTAATATTGATAATGAAAATGGTACAACTACTGAACGTATAACCTCTTCAGGTCTACAAACTTTAAATGGTACCCAAGCTTCTGCTTATTGTAGAATAAGGTATACTGAAGGCAGGGATTTTAAAAGAACTGAAAGACAAAGAGATGTACTTGAAGCATTATTTAAAAAATTTAAAACAGCATCAATTGCTGACTTAACTTCAATGATGAGTGATATTTTGCCATTAGTATCAACAAACCTTACTAATACTGAAATATTATCTATCGCTACTGAAGTTTTAAGTATGGGAGTTACTGATATTGAACAATCTAGATTCCCTCTTGATGGAAAATCTGAAATGATATTAACCGATATGTATCATATGATGATAGATATTGAATCTACTACTGAAGATATTCATAACTTTTTATACTCTTTAAATTAGATAGTATTTTGAAATGAGATGCTATTATTAGCTAGCATCTCATTTATTTTACTATATAAGTTTAAATAACTTACCTCCAATTATATATACTAGCATCACCTCTACAAACTATTACCACTCTTCTTATTTATTAAAAAATATTGACTTTATTAATAATGAAGCTACTACACAAGCAAATAAAACTAAAAATACTATACTCAACACCCTATTCATATTTTTACTTTTTATTGCACTAACAGTATTTAAAGTCTCACTATTATTTTCTGTAGAATTACTATTATCACTTATCTTTCCATTTTTCTCCATTTCTTCATCGTTTAAATCACTACTATTACTTCTCTTACTATCCTCAGCTACCTCATCATCACTTAAATCACTATTACTATAATCATAACTTTTAGCAATATCATTAAAATCATTACTACTCTCACTACTATTTTTATTTTCATCATTAATAATAGTATTTTCAGCTATGTAACTTTTCAACTCCTCATAATCTTGTGATGTAATAGGCGATTCTTTATAATTTTCATAATACCTTTTAAAATCATTCATATCACATTTAATTAATGTTAACTTACTATCTTTATCTTTTAAAACAACTTCCTTACTCGATAAATCCAAATCTAAATTAATATTTAATTCATCTGCTATATTTAAAGCTTCCCCATAAATATTAAGCAATTCTGTAAATGTAAAATCACTATAATCATCTTTTCCCTTTAATCTTAAAAAAATATTATTTGCTTCCTCTAATAATTCTTTTGTTTCTTCATTAGTAAGTTTTAAATTAGTAATATAATTAATAATATTATCACTATACTCATCAGGAACCCCTATATTTTCTAATTTTTCTTCTATTAAGTTCAATGTTTCACTATGTACGTATAAAATTTGTGTATTTAATACCAAAAAAGCAACTATAAATATTCTAAAAATCTTCTTCATATTAATTTTATAACTCCTTTATAGATAAATTAATCTATCTTAATTATTGCCATACATATATTAATTATTACATCCTTAATAAAAATATTTATGTACTAAATTTCTTTATTTTACCTTGTTTTTTACTAAATATACCTATTTTTTTAGATTTAATCACTTTGTAGATGATATATCACTTATTTATATCAATTTAAGTATATTTACTTAGTTTGTTATTAAAAATTGTACATGCTATAATATTCTCATCATATTTTTAGGAGGGATTTTTTTAATGGACGATAGCTCGGGGAGTAGTATTATTCTTATTCTTATACTAGTAATAGTAAACGCATTTTTTGCATCTGCTGAAATGGCTATAGTATCAATTAACAAAACAAAATTAAATTTATTAGCTGAGGACAATAATAAGAAAGCAAAATTATTATTAAACTTACTTAAGGATGCTAGTGGATTTTTAGCTACAATACAAGTTGGTATTACTTTTGCTGGATTTTTCGCATCTGCTTCAGCTGCAACATCAATTTCCAAAGGATTTGGATTGTATTTAAGTAATTTAGGAGTTCCTTATGGTGATGATATAGCTTTATTATTAACCACTTTAATAATATCCTATATAACTTTAGTACTTGGTGAATTGGTACCAAAGAGAATAGCATTACAAAATGCAGAAAAGGTTGCTATGTTTAGTGTAAAACCTATAATATTTATTTCCAAATTTACAAAACCATTCGTATGGTTTCTATCTATTTCAACTAATTCTATTTTAAGATTATTTGGAATAAAAGATAAATCTGGTGAAGAAAAAATATCAAGAGAGGAAATCAAAAGTTTAGTTGAACTTGGTGAAGAACAAGGTGCCATAAATGAAACTGAAAGGACTATGATAGATGGTATAATTAAGTTTGATGACATCTTAGCTCGTGAAGTAATGACTCCAAGAATTGAAACATTTTGTCTTGAAGCTAGTTCTAATATTAAAGAAAATATAAATTTAATATTGCAAGAAAACTATTCAAGAATTCCTGTTTATGAAAATGATATTGATAATATTATTGGTGTCATTTATATGAAGGATATATTTTCAGAGATAATACAAAAAGGAATTGAAAATGTTAATATTAAAAGTATTATCAGAAAACCATATGTAGTTCCAGAAACTAAATCTATAGATATACTTCTTAAAGAGTTACAAGATTCTAAAAACCATATGGCTATACTTATAGACGAGTATGGTGGATTTTCAGGAATAGTTACTTTAGAAGACTTACTTGAGGAAGTAGTTGGTGATATTCAAGATGAATATGATGAAAACATTGATTATATAGAAAAAATTGATTCTAACACTTATATAGCTACTGGATTAGTTAGCATTTCAAATTTAAATAAGAATTTAAATTTAGATTTTAAATCAGATTCTATAGATACTTTAGGTGGGTTAATAATTGAAAATATAAATACTGTACCTAATAAGTATATTAATAAAGAAATTACTATTGATTCTGTAAAGTTTAAGATCTTGTCTGTAACAGGTAAAAGAATAAATAAAGTACAAATATCAATTTAATATTAAAAATTATGATCCCGTATATCCTAAGTTGGTTATACGGGATTTTTTATTTGTATCTATTTATTTTTAAAGTATTCTACTATATAATCAACAATTCTTGGACAAGCTTTTCCATCTCCATAAGGATTTACTGCATGAGCCATTTTATTATAAGCTTCCTCATTATTTATAAGTTCATCAGCAATATTAAATATATCTTCCTTCTTAATTCCTGCTAATTTTACAGTTCCAGCCTTAACTGCTTCTGGTCTTTCAGTTTCTGTTCTTAAAACAATAACTGGCTTACCAAGAGCTGGTGCTTCTTCTTGTATTCCACCTGAATCTGTCATTATAAGATAGCACTTAGCCATAAGATTTGCAAAATCAACATATTCAAGAGGTTCAATTAAATGTATTTTATCCTCTACTCCTTTAAAACTTTCATTTGCAAGTTCTCTTATTAAAGGATTTTTATGCATTGGGAATATTACATTTACATCTTCATTCTTACTAACAAGTTCTTTAACTGCTGCAAATATATCCTTCATTGGCTCTCCCCAATTTTCTCTTCTATGTGCAGTTAATAAGACTATTTTTTTATTTTCAAAATCTATATTATTTAAATTTTTATTATCAAACTTATGATTTTTATCTACAACACTAAGCAAAGCATCAATTACAGTATTACCTGTTATATATATATTATTATGTATATTTTCTCTTTCTAAATTAGCCTTATTACTTTCCGTTGCTGAAAAATGTAAAGTAGTAATTGCTCCTGTTAATTTTCTATTAGCTTCCTCTGGAAATGGAGAATAAATATCTCCAGTTCTAAGCCCAGCTTCAACATGACCTATTGGCTTTTGATTATAAAAAGCTGCTAATGCTCCATTTAATGTTGTTGAAGTATCTCCATGTACTAAAACTATATCAGGGTTACATTCTTTTATTACTTTATCTACACCTGTTAAAACCTTATTAGATACATCAACTATTGTTTGGCCATGTGACATTACATTTAAATCATACTGTGGTTTAACATCAAATATATCAAGTACTGTATCAAGCATTTCCCTATGCTGAGCTGTAGCACATACAATTGATTCTATTCTATTATCCTTCTCTAAAGCTTTAACTAAAGGACACATCTTTATTGCCTCTGGTCTTGTGCCAAATACACTCAAGACTTTTATTTTACTCAATATTTTTACCTCCTAAGTAAATTCTAATATTATTACTCCTTATCTAAATAGCTTCCTACTACTATTAATATTACTGGAATAAAATATGAAAACATATTTGCTACTATATGAAATCTAAAGTAACTAGATGATATATTTGCACTAACAAATCTAATTAATGTAAATGCTATAACAACAACTATAGGTGCTATTATCCTAATTTCTCTCTTTAAATTAATAAAATTATTAAATAATAATGTTGATAATGCAATAATTATTATTGGTTCAATAAAACCTAAAATAAATTCTATAGTGTAAAATAGAGTTCTAAAACTTCCATAATATCTAGCTGAAAATATAAGTTCCTCAAAGAAATATGGTATACTACTAATATTATTTATTACCTTAGGTACCAATAATATAATAGCAATTATTCCAAGAACATAATTAATTATTTTTTTATTTTGACTAACCTTATTTGTAACTTCTTTAAAGTCTTCAGATTTTGAAAAATCCTTTACTAAATTTAATGTATTATTTGTAGCCTCAACTGTAGCATTTACTGCTTTATCAGTATACTCTCTAACCTTATCTGAGTTTATAGTACTTCCATTATTATAATTATTGTTACTATTATTATCTGAATACATTTCAGATACACATTCTTTACAATAATACTTATTATTTATTTTTACCTTACACTCTTTGCATATAAGTTTGTGACATCTCACGCACATACCTACTGCTTCTCTTTCTTCATGATTTGAACAGTTCATACCTTTTAACTCCCTCTTTTATTATTAATCTAATATTAAATCACCATTTGCATCAGTGAATTTTTTACAAGCAATTAATATAAAGTCTACTAAAGTCCATATTCCAAAACCACCAAAAGTAAGTAATTGCAATATCCCTGTTCCTATTTTTCCTACATAAAATCTATGTACTCCTATAGTTCCAACAAAAAGACATAGTAATAATGTTACTAACCAACTCTTTTGTGTTGATTTTTTTGCATAATAATTATAACCTTGTTGATTTGTTCTATTATATTTATTATTTGGCTTAAATACTTCTGTTTCTATGCATGTTTTACATACTGCTTTTCCATTTATATCAACCTTACATTCATTACAAATAAATCTTCCACATTCTGTGCATGCAGCTATTACCTCTTTATTATCATGATAATAACACTTCATAATTATTTCATCTCTCCTTAAATTAAAGTCATAAAATCTACTTTCTCTTACATTTATAATTATATCATATAATTTAAATCCTAGAAAACAATTGGAAAATGATTGAACCCCGTGAAACCAGAAATTTGTTTCCCACGGGGTCCTTATTATTTCATCCATACTTCCTTATATGGATAAACTTCTTCACCATTTTCATCAATATATTTATTAGCTTGTACAGCTTCAGTTTTAACTTCAACTCTATACTCCATACCTTCATATATTGAATTACTCTCAATATCACTACTAAAAGTTACACTCTCTAATAACATTTCTGTTGTTGCTTTGCCCTCTAATACTTTCTTATAGTAGTAATAACCATCCTCTTCGCAATAATACCAGTAATCTTGAAAGTTTTCAGCAAAAACCAAAGTGACCAAGCTATCATCTACAGGTAATACCTCATTTAAATCATTAGGATTCACCCATCTTCCACTAATACTAACTCTTATTAATGCAGGAGATTCACTTGGATTAACAATCCAAACATTTTTCTTACCACTACTAGGATCAAAATCTTCTTTTATTTCTACATCGATTCTACCTACCTTTAATGCATTTACATTCTCATTATTATCCATAAAATAAGCTAAACTAGCATTTAAAAGAGAGGATAAAGAAACTAGTACTGCTACTAATGATACTAATAATATTTTAAATTTTACTGATGATAGCTTATTTCTTTCAAAAAAATTATATAATTTGTTATTTTTATTTATCTTATTTTTTCTTTTACTTAAATTAATTCCATATAAATAATTATCATGCTCATTATAATTACTATTATTATCTTTCATAAAAACTACCTTTCTACCTATTTCCTTTTAAAGGATAAGTAAATATATTAGTCTCTTGATCTTCATCATAAAAATACTTATTATTTGCTAGTTTATTTTTTACTACAATTATACTATCCATATTTTTTGAAGTTAAAGTAATATTATTTCCTTCTGAAATTACATTACTTTTACTATCCTGAAGTTCTATTGACTCTAATACATAATTAGCTGGTATAACTTCACTAAAATTATAAGTAACTCCATATTTTAAATTGTTAATTACATATTTTTCATTTGGCATTGCTTCAACAACAAAGCTTGTACCATCATTACCTTCTATATTTATAGTGAAGCTTTTACTTACATCATTACTTATATCATTATAATTTTCATCAATAACAATCTTTTTAATATATAATTTAGTTGGTAATATTTTAACTTTTGCAGTAGAAGTACCTAACTCCTTTTTACCATCACTATATTCCTTGTATAGCTGTACAGTATTAACTACATTATAATCCCATATATTTATACTATTATCTTCATTCATACTATAAGGTTCTGGCACAATCCATCCTTTAGCTATAACAGATATACTTTCATTTCCCTTTAAATCAAAATTATTATAATCAAAGTTTTCTTTTTGTTCACAAGTAAATATCCAATTTGGTGTTTCATAAGGCATTGTTAAAAAATCATTAATACTTAAATTAGTAATAGGTAATGCTGTATTAGTAACTCTATCACCATCAGTAGTTCTATTTTTTATTTTTATAATAAATGAAACTTCATCTCCTGGATATAATCCTGGTACATCTTTATCTGAATCAGTTGATTCACTATTATGCGTATAAATCACATTATTATTTCTCTTAACTTCATAAACATATTTACTAATATCAACTACAGCTTCCCCATATTCTGCAACATAAACTTTAAAACTAGCATTAGCTTCAGCTGTTAATTGATTATTTAAATACTTAGCACTTCCAACAACAGTATTAGTAATCACCTTATTTTCTCTTTCTAAATCTTCTAAAGTAACATCATATTTAATATTATTTAAGTCCTCAACTGTTAGACTTTCACCAACTTCAAGAACATCTAGAAGTTTTAAAGCATTATCTCCAGTAGCAGTAGTTTTATTTCCATCAGCAGAAACCTTAGTAATACTCAAAGTCTCATTACTTAACTTAGTTCCATCACCTTTATAAACTCCAGTACTATCAATTTTAATATCTATAAGCGCATCACTAAACTCAACTTTAGTTAATCTATCCTTACCAGTATTATTAATAGTAAAGTTATAATAAACCCTTTCACCTGGATAAACATGTGACGTTCCATCTTCTCTTATATAATTTTTCTCATTATTTTCATCTAATAAAAATCCACTTTTACTAACTTCAATACTAGGGTCTTCAACTAAGAAAATATCAATCTTAGTTCCACCGCCCCCCTCAGTATTATCACCACATAAAATTTCTATTTTATGATCTTTGCCATCATCTAAGAAAGATGTTATATCTCCTAATGTATATCCATCTGTACTTGATTCAGCTTGGTTATTTAAATGAGCATGCCAAGTATCTGTATGCTTACTTATAGAGGTATGATTTGGATCATTACATATCATATTTCCTGTTGTTCTATGATAAGCTCTTTTAAAAGTAGGTGTGTATATTTCATTGTCAGAAAATCTAAACTTAATATTATCTTTATTACTATCTGTTACCTGCTGAGTAGTAAAATTAATATCAGTTGGCTTTCCATCAACTAAAACAATCATAAAGTCATTAAGAGGCATTATAAGTTCTGGTCCATTTTCACCTAAAACCCCTAAATAAACTCTCTTATTTTTCATTTCTGATGATGATAAATCTAAAGTAAAATCGCCCCTAAACAATCTCCATGAATCACCATCACCATAGTGTGTCCACGTTGCAAACTCTTTAACTTTATGCCCATTAGCTATATCACTATCTTTTATATATCCACTATAGTATCTATCTGAAGAAGCTCCATCCCAAACATTACTTTCTTCAATAGGATTTAATAGTGCCGTTAAAGCATTATATTCAAATAAAATCCTATTACCAGTTTGTCCTGAATATATTGTTCTAGGAGTTAATAAAACCTTCCCTAATTGATTACCATCACTTGGATAATTATTAATTACTGTATATGTATTTCCATCAATAACTTCAGTAGTATAATAACTTTCTCCATCAATAGTTACTTCACTAATTCCATGATTGGGATCCTTTATTCCATAAAGTTCAATTTTCTCTCCTATAAAGTTTATAGTAAAACTATTTCCCTTTACATCTGTCCAAGCTCTTGTTCTCTCTACATTCCAAGCATTGCTATATATAAATTTATTTTGTGCATTAGAATCAGTTGATTTTTCATTAGCATTAATTTGTACTCCATTAGTATCACTACTTGTCGAGTATATTTTTGAAAAACTTATATGAGCCGCAGTATTACTAGCTCTTTCATTCTTTTTACCAGTAAGTTTAAATGTTAATGTATGAACTCCCTCGCCTAAGTTTTCTATAGAAAATATCTTCTCATCTCCTGTTCTTTTTGGAGAATATTCATCTACACTTATAACAGTACTATTAAATTCCTTATTATCTAAGATATTAATATAATCTTTAGAATTAGTTGGTTCTTTTGTTCTAAACCATTTGACATCTAAAACCTCTGCTCCATAATCAGAATATGCACTTATATTGCTATTAGTAGCTAGTACCTTACTAGAAGATAATATTCCAAAAATAATACATATAATTAATAATATTTTAATCCCTTTACCTTTTAACACTTATTTATCACCTCAACTTTTTATATCTACTTTTAAATATCTCTGTTAATACAACAATTAACAGTATAGCTCCTAAAACTATAAATATATTATTCTGAATAAATAACATTATTGAGCCTAATACAGGTATTGTAACAACAACCTTTCCTACTATCATATCTCTAGTTACAGGAAATGAATCAACAGTATCGTTAGCATCACCTTGTGTTACATAGTATTCACCATTGTTTTTTTCTTCAACAATTCTATGAGTTACAATGCTATTAGTTTGATCTCCAGAAAAAGTAACAATATCACCAACTTCAATTTTATTTCCTTGATAATCCTTGATAATAATTAGGCTTCCTGGATTTATAGTTGGAGCCATACTTCCTGTAAGTACATTAAAAAAGGCAAAATTTCCAATCTTCTTTACACCTTTATATTCATTAGCACTAAAAGATACTATACTAACTACTAATATCACAGCTATAAAAGCATAAAAAAACACATTATATAAAACTTTAATTATATTTTTCATTTAACTCTACTCCTTTGTTAAACAGATATTTAAAATAATATAAAAAACTACCTCTTACTTTCAGTTAATTTTCATTAACTAAATTAAAACTTAAAATCTCACTTACTACAAAAGACTAACTGGTAATAACTCCAAGTTAGTCTTTATCTTTAAGTTATTTTTTTATTAGATTATATCCAACTAATATTGATAATGCTGATATTAAAACTACATGTATAATATTGTCTTTACCAGTTTGGGGTAGTTTTGAAACATTATTAGGGTAATTACTGTAATCCTCATATTCCTCATTAATAAAGAAATTAATATTAAAAATACCATCTTTACTTTGAAAATCATTTCCTACAGAACTTCCATCTAATTCAGCAATTATCTTTAATACAGATTCATCACTTTTTATTATTTTTCCCAAATTTATATAGTTGTTATTAAGAATATCTATATCAGATGCTTTTCCTTGATAAATAACTTTATCATCATATATTAAAGTTATTTCTAATTTGTCTAATAAATAAAATTCATCTTCTTTATTAGTTATTTCTTCTGCATTCATTACTATATTAAATACTTTATTAGATTTATTTTTTATTAGTAAGTCTTTCTCTATATAATCTCCTGGCATAAGATTGCTTGCACTTATAAAAACAGAGATTTCCTCATTATTATTAAATAAATTATTATTTCCTATAATTAATTCTGACTCTATATTATCTATTGATATTCCATTTATAGTATCTGCTTTTACATTATTAAATGGAGTAATAATTATAGTAATAAAAATTATAAATAATGTTTTATATATCCAGTTCATTTTTTTACTCATTATTTTTTATTAATTAGTTATTGCTAGATGAATTATTAACATGAGTTTTTCCATTTGCTGTTTTATAAGAATCTACTAAATTATCTAACATATTAGTAATACTAGCTTCTACAGTTGCAGTGGTTTTCCACGTTTCTTTGTAAGCATCTTTATTTACTTGAACTGTTTCAGATTCAATTTTTACACTCATTTCTTTATTAGCATATTTACTTTGATCTGTTATTGATCCACTTAATCTAACTGCATCTAATAACTTTTCTGTTTTCATTTCAATAGCCTTAGAGTTTACAGGTAGTATACTTGTATAATAGAAATATCCATCATTTCCGTATACCCATGTAGCTCCTTTAGTTATTCCTGATTCCTTTAATAAAGTTTGAACATTTGTATCAAAAACTAATTGTATTGAATCAGTGTCTAAAGTTTTATCCTCTTGTTCTCCATTCATCCATACTGGTGTTATTTTAACCCTTAATAATGCATCTGAATTTCCTGTGTTTTTTATCCATACATCCTTATTCACTTCATCACCTGGTAGTAAACCTTGTGAAGCTCTTGTTTCATCAAAATCTTCTACTATTTCATGACTAATTGATCCTGTAGTAAAATTACTTGTCTTTGTCTCTGTAGATGTAAACCAAGCTAATGATCCACCTACTACTGTTATTGCTAATACTCCTGCTGCTATTGTTATTGATAATTTTTTCTTATTCATTCTATAATCCCCCTAAACCTATTTGTCTTAATATATATTTAAATATTTTTTATATAACTTTAAGCAAAAATAAAAGCCATTATATATAAAAGTATTTATAAAAATATTTTTATATATAATGGCCGGTTGCACTACTGCTTCAATATATTCCAAGTGCCCAAATACAGAATATACATCTTAAGCTCCATTAAATCCTAAATATGGTTAATAATTACAACAATTGATAAAAAAATATTATAATCATAGTATCTTATTATTTCTATAATTATAATAGCCAATTACACTAGTATATCGATATACTCCAAGTATCCAAATACATAATATATTTCTCAAAATCTATATCTAAATTATATATTCATATTATATTTTTGTCAATATTTTCCATCAACATTAGCTACTTTTTTATATTTTTTATATTTTACTATACTTTTTTTGATTAATTATTTATTTTTAAATATATATATTGATAAATATATATCCCCTTAAATCTATATTTGATCCAACAAATCCTGTATATCCAACTAAGGCTATGGTCAATTATTTCACTTCCTTAAAAATTTTAATTTTTACATTTTTTTAAATTTATTTACTGTGTTTTCATTTTATTTATCCATTCAATTATTATATTAAATAACAAATATAAACCTAATTAATCAAATATTTTGAATTTAACTATTATATATAGGTAATATTTAATCTAAATAAAGAAAGTCTATATAAAAATTTAAGTATTAGTAAATTACCTTTTACCTTAACATTACATTTTAATATAGACTTTTACCTATTTATTTTCTTCTACTTATAATAATTTATCACTATTTGAATAATACATTGATGCATAACTTTATATTTCTATTTCAAACACAGTTTTATACTTTCTTTGAAGGGATTTATTTAACTTAATAGTTCCATTATGCATTTCTACTATAGTTTTAGTTATTGCAAGACCTAATCCAGAACCTTGCTTTGTATTCCTTGATTCATCTCCAACAGTAAATGGGGAAAATATATCATTAACTATCTCCTGCGGAATACCTACTCCATTGTCTGCAATAATAATTTTATAACTTCCTCTTTCACCACTTAAAGCAACATAAATCTCTGTTCCTACAGGATTATGTTTCATAGCATTTCCTAAAATATTATCTAAAACCCTTTGAAACTGTACCTTATCAATTTTACATTCCATTACTTTTTCAGGAATATCTACTTCAATACTAAATCCATTTTCTAAAATATCCTCATACTTAATTGCTATATATTCTCTTAGATATTCAGCTAAATCTACATCTTCAAGAACTAACTTAAAATTAGGATGTTCTAATTTACTATATTCATAGAAAATATTAATAAGCTCCGTTAGTCGATTTGCTTTAGAATAAATAATATTAAAATATTTTTCATATTCATCAGGAGAAATAACTCCATCCGCTAATGCCTTAGAATACCCTTGAATCGTAGTTATTGGAGTTTTTAAATCGTGAGAAATATCAGCTAACATACTTTGCTTATCTTTAATCAATTTATCTCTTTCCATTTCACTACTTTCTAACTTGTTTACCATAACATTAAAGCTTTCACAAATTTCAACAAACTCCTTAGGTCCAGAATATATTATTTCCTCATTATTCTTTCCTTCTGATAAAATTTGCATTGCTCTATTTAACTTATTCAAAGGCTTTTGAACCTTCTTTTTTAAAAATAATCCAAAAATAATAGTACATATTATACAAGCAATAAAAAATAGCCCAAAAGAAATATTATTTAATTTATCAAAACTTTCATATAAAACTTCTTCATTAACTTTTTTTGACTTTATGATGGCCGTTCTATTTTCTCCATTTTTATTAACATAAGTATATTTAGTTAAATAATATTCCTTTGGGTAATCACCAGTTATATATCCTAACTCCTCTTCTGTATACGAATTGATATTATCAGAATTATCTCCTAAATGATACACCACATTTAGATTGCTATCTAACACTTTAAACCAGCCCTTATCAATATTGTAATAAGATTCTCCATTCTCATTAATATCATATGGAGTTGATATTATAATTTTATAATCATTATTATCTTCACCTTTAAAATCATAAATACCTGTATAAATATACTCTCCTTCATAATTCTGAATAAAATTTAATTCACTTTCTGTATATTTGTCCTTATTATTAGATGAACTATAAATAATATAATTATTTTCATTTAGAATTTCTATTTCTCCATTACGACCAGCTATAGATTTTACATTTAAATTATCAAAGGCTTCTTCCACAAGTAACTTTTTATCATCAACACTTAATCCTAATCCAAAATTATATTTTTTATCAAATACCATTGATACTATACTGTTTATTATTACCCAAGTTATCATAATTACGATACTATAAAATATATAATTTTTTAGTAATAATAAAAATATACTACCTCGTTTTTTCTTATAGTTTTTCAAATTTATAACCTAACCCCCTAATAGTTTTTACGTATATAGGATTTTTAGGATCTGGTTCTACTTTTTCTCTTATTCTAGAAATATGAACCATAAGAGAATTATCATCACTTTGATAATACTCACCATTTATAAATTTATATATTTGTGCCTTAGTAAAAACTCTTCCTGGCTTTTGCATTAATAATGCTAATATCTTATACTCAGTTGCTGTAAGCTGAACTTCCACTCCATTTTTAATTACAATTCTATCTTCATAATTTAAAGTAATTTCACCAATAGTTATAATATTATCTTCTTCTGAATCGTTAACTTTAAATTCATAACTCCTTCTTAAAAGAGACTTTACCCTTGCAAGCACCTCTAAAGGATTAAAAGGCTTAGTTAGATAATCATCTGCCCCTAAATCAAGTCCTAAAATCTTTTCACTATCTTGATTTCTAGCTGAAAGAATCAAAATTGGTATTTTACTTATTTCTCTTATCTTTTTAGTAAGTTCATACCCATTCATCTTAGGCATCATTATATCTAAAATAGCTAATGAGATCTTATTTTGTAGAAGCTTTTGAAATGCCTCTTCTCCATTTGTTGCTAAAATTAATTCATATCCATCTTTTTCTAAATATAACCTTAACAGTTCAATAATATCTTTATCATCTTCTGCAATTAAAATTTTATTTGACATATTATCTTTTCTCCTTATACACTATTCATATCTTAATGCATCAATAGGATTTAATTTAGCTGCCTTACTTGCTGGATAATAGCCAAAGAATACACCAATACCCATACAGAATCCAACTGCACCTAAAATTGCACCTACATTAGGTTTAGCTGTATATCCCATTACTTTTGCACCTATAGCTCCCAATATAAATCCTAATATAATTCCTATTATACCTCCAATTATACATATAATTATAGATTCAACAATAAATTGAATTAATATAATACCTCTACCAGCACCCAAAGCTTTACGTATACCAATTTCTTTGGTTCTTTCAGTTATTGAAACCATCATTATATTCATAACTCCAATTCCACCTACTAATAATGAAATTCCAGCAACAGCACTAATAGCTAACTTAACACTATTAATCATTTTGTTTGTTGATTCCATCATAGACTCCATACTAGATCCAACTGGTACTATATTTTTATTTTTTCTATATTCATTAGCAAAGAATTCATTAGTTATATTTAAAACCTCTTCTACATTAACATTATTACTAGGAAGTATTGTTAAAGAATTATATCCTTTATTTCCACCATTGATGTTTTTAACAACTGAAATTGGAATATATAAACTTGTATTTGTTTTTTCCTTTCCAGAATCTACTCCCAAAGCTTTACTTTTATCAAATTCATAAACACCAGAAATATATACTCTAATCATATTACTCCCAACTGTTATTTCAAAACTCTTTCCTAATACCTCTTCATATGTATACTGACTTCCAAAATAATCATCTACAAAAATATCACTAACTATAGCAACTTTTCTAAAATCACTTATATCATTATTAGAAATAAATCTTCCGGATAAAAGCTTAATGTTTTCTACTTTAAAATAACCATTATTTACACCATATATATCAATATTAGCACTATTTTTTTCATTATTAATTTTATTATTTCCTACATTTTCTGAAACAGATATACCTTCTATTTTATCACCTAATGTATTTTTATATTTATCTAACATTTCATCTGTAATATTATCTTGCTCTGTTGGCTCTACATAAGTAAAACCCTGTATATCAAAATCTTCTGACTCTGTATTCATAGCCTTTTGTTCTAAGTATACATTTATATTTCTAGCTCCAAATCCAGACATTTCATCAGTTATAGAACTAGCTAGTGAGTCTCCAATTGTTACAATTGTTATTACTGAAGCTATACCTATTATTATCCCTAGCATAGTTAAAATTGAACGTAACTTATTTGCTAATAAATTACTTATAGATAGCTTAATATTTTCAAGTAATCCCACTAAAGACTCCCTCCCTTTCTATCATCTATAATTCTTCCATCCCTTATAGTTATTACACGAGGACACTCTTCCGCTAACTCTTTACTATGAGTTATAAGAATTATTGTCTTTTTTTGCTTTATGTTTAATTCATGAAAAATGTTCATAACAATACGACTTGTCTCACTATCTAGAGCACCAGTTGGTTCATCTGCTAGTATTATAGATGGATCATTTGCTAAACTTCTAGCAATTGCAACTCTTTGCTTTTGCCCTCCTGAAAGCTCATTTGGCTGATGATTGCATCTTTCCTCCATGCCTACCTTTTTAAGAAGTTCAATTGCCCTTTCTGTACGCTTTTTGCTGCTTATACCTGCATAAAGCATTGGCAATTCTACATTTTTTAGAGCTGAAGTTCTTCCTATAAGATTGAAGTTTTGAAATACAAAACCTATCTTTTGATTTCTTATATTATTCATATCTTTTTCTGAGGCATTTCTAACATTAATTCCATCTAAATAATATTCTCCTTCTGTTGGCTTGTCTAAAACCCCAATAATATTCATTAATGTAGACTTTCCTGATCCTGATTCACCTACAATAGCCACAAATTCACCTTGATATATCTTTAAATCAATTCCATGAAGAATTTCAAGTTCATTAGGTTCACCAATATAATATCTCTTTACTATATTGTTCATATTAATAAGAAGCTTTTTATCCCTACATTCCTTCATCATAGACTCCCCCTTCATTTATATCAGAGCCCTCATTAATATCTTCATTACTCTCACTATTATATTCTGAATCATAGGAAGCATAAGCATTAATCTCCATCCCCTCTTTTATATTGCTTCCACTAATCTCTACATAATAATCATTCCTTTCACCAACAGTAACTGGAACTTCCTTAAACTTTCCATCTGCTTCTTTTACAAATATCGAAGGATTATTATCTATATTTTTTATAGCATCAATAGGAGCTAATATAACATCACTTTTCCCAGAAATAATTATTTCTGCTTTTGCATTAGTTCCAATAAATAAACCTGAAGCATTTGCTATAGATATCTCTGCAACAAATCCTTTTTTATCACCTTCACTAGCTACTGGAGATATTCTTACAAGCTCACCATCAACCTTGTCAGTTAATGTATCACTACTTATTTTAGCCTTCATTCCTGTATTAACTTTTTGAATATCATATTCTGCTATATTAACTTCAAGAATAAGATTATCTGTAGATTGAATTGTTGCAATTGCACCATCTGTCATACTTCCAACATTAACTTTAAGTTCTGTTATTTTTCCACTAGTTTCAGCTTTTAAAACTGTATTATTAAGCTTTTCTTTAAGCTCCTTCAGCTCATCATTATCATTAAGCTTTTCTATTTGATTCTTAACATCAGTTATACTAGCTTGTAATGTCTCTATCTCTGCTTTATTACTATTTGCTGTACTTCTACTATTAGATACTGCTTCATCATATTGTGACTTAGCAGAATCCCTTGCAGCAATTTTTTCATTATATGTATTTAACGTCTCATTGTACTTATTGCTTATGTTATCATAATCATAAAGCTCCTTAGCTTTATTTAACTCTTCTTGCTTTTTATCTAAATTTTCACTAGCCTCTATATATTTTTTATACTCTTGTGAATCGGTAGTTCCACCAGACTTTACCCAATTCTCATAAGCTTGTTTCTTATAATTTTCTGCATTATCATAATTAGCTTGTTTATCTTTTATACCACTAATCATAATGTCATATGTATTTTTTATACTATTAAAAGTCCCTTCATAACTGCTTAACTCTGCATTTGCTTTATTTAAAATATTAATAGCTGCTTCAACAGCTTTATTTTGACTGCTTGAGCTTTGTGATTGTGTGTTTTTTAATGTATTTAATTGGCTTACAAGCTTATTATAATTATCTTGTAAGGTTTTTCTTTGCTCCTCTAATGCTTTAGTTTTACTTTCAATTTCTTTAATAATATCACTATCATCTAAAACGCAAATAACATCTCCAGATTTAACTATATCTCCAACTTTTACATTAACAGATTTAACTTTTGCAGCAATATATGATGATACATTAGAAACCTCTCCACTTTTTACATTTCCATTAACTATTATAGATTTATTTATTTCTCCCTTTTCAAGGTTAACAGTTCCTTGTATACTTTCTATATTTGATATTTGAGACTCTGCATTTTTCCTAGCTTTTATTAATACCAATCCGCCACCTAAGATAAATACTGCACTAACTATAATTATAATCTTCTTGTTCTTTATTATTAACCTTTTTATACTGCTTCTTTTCATATGCTTTATACTCCTTATAACACTCTATCTTTTATAAGATAATTATAGGATATAAAGATAAAGGTTTTATTTACTCAATCTTAATATAACCTTAATAATAAATAACCCCATAAGTAAGGAATGAATTCCATTACCTCTGGGGTTATTATTATTATTAATTATTTACTCTATTTATTCTCTACTCCTAGAGGAATAAAAACTTCTACTCTATAATGTACAGATGAAATTTTTATTCCCCTAAGAAATCAAAGTGTTTCAATAATTATAATATATTCTCTTTGTTAAACTAAATTTAAGTTCTTGTAAATTTAATATTAAAAATTTCAATTTTACTATAAAATATAAACTATATCTCCTTATGATTATCTATTATTTCCTTATATCTATCCTCATAATAATCATATTCTTCATTTAAACCATCATCTTCATAAAAATTATTATAAAATTCTTCAGCTTCATCATCAAAATCACTTGCTGACTTTAATAAAGCAAAAAGAGCTAAACATACTAAAAATACAAATCCAATAATTAAAATATATTTAATCAAATAACCACCTCTTATAATAAATAACTTTATTATAATTCTTTCCATATATTTTTAATGTATTCCATTAATTATTAATATATTTTCTATAAGATTCTCAAAGTATCCATTTGAAAAATAAAAAGCTGCAAAAAATAATTCCTCCATAGAAAATCATAAATTTGATTTTCTATGGAGGAATTTCTTTATTTTATAAAATAACCTTACTGTAGTACTACTTTATAAAATATAAAATTCAAAATTCTATTTTATAATAGTTTTTAAATATTCAATAAAACTATCTCTTAAATCTTCTTTTCTAAGAGCATATTCAACTGTAGCTTCAAGGAAACCAAGCTTATCCCCTACATCATATCTTCTTCCTTCAAAATTATAAGCATACATTGCTTCATGTTCAATAAGCTTAAGTAATGCATCTGTAAGCTGAATTTCATTTCCTTTACCTGGAGCTGTATTTTCTAATATTTCAAATACTTTTGGTGTAATTATATATCTACCTAATATTGCAACATTTGATGGTGCTTCTTCTATTGAAGGCTTTTCAACTAAATCTTTAACCTTATAAACTCTATCTTCAATATGAATTCCACCAACTATTCCATACTTATTAACATCTTGTGGTGCTACTGTTTGTACTCCTAAAACTGAAGTTTTATACTCACCATAGCAATCAATAAGTTGCTTTAAACATGGCTTTTGATCATTATAAACAACATCATCTCCAAGTAATACTGCAAAAGGTTCATCTCCAACGAAAGTCTTTGCACAAAGGATAGCATGTCCTAATCCTCTTGGCTCTTTTTGTCTTATGAAATGGATATTAACCATATCAGATATTTCTCTAACCATTTCAAGCATTTGTTGTTTTCCTGCTTTTTCAAGCTCCATTTCAAGTTCAACACTTCTATCAAAATGGTCTTCTATACTCTTTTTATTTCTTCCTGTTATTATAAGAATCTCTTCTATACCTGATGCAACACATTCTTCTATTATGTATTGTAAAGTTGGCTTATCAACTATTGGAAGCATCTCCTTTGGTTGTGCCTTAGTTGCTGGTAAAAATCTAGTTCCAAGACCAGCAGCAGGTATTATCGCTTTTCTTATTTTTTTTTCCATAACAATTATTGTCTCCTTACCTTTTACTATAGTTCTAATTATAATTTTTTAGTAAACTGTATATAAAGATTTTACAGCTATTTCAAATATATGTCTTATCATAGTTTTATTTCGTTCACTTTTTAGACATTAATACAGTAATTATACCATTATAAGGACAACTTGTGATATAAATTCATACGATATATTTCGACATTTTATATTTATTTAGGGTATTCTAGGTATTTTTTATTGCCATGTTATTTTATCTTCAAAAATATAATTATGTAACTGATTAACAGTTGTTTCCTTATCAAAAGTTAAATAATATATTTCATTAATCATTTTTCCTTCGCAATAATCATCAAGAGGGAATCTTTCTAATTCCATTTTTGAATCACCAAGCTTTAATACCTCAGTCCCTAACTCTAATATCTCAGAATAATCTAAACTTGTATTTACCATAGGTAATATATCTGATAATAATGAAGGATAAGATGTTGCTGGTAAAGTTTCTATCTTTTCAAGTATTTTTGTTAATACTTCTCTATGTCTTTCAGTTCTTTTATAATCTCCACCAGAAGTATATCGAATTCTACAAAAAGCTAACGCTTGTGTACCACTTACATGTTGAAGACCTGCAGACGCTATAGATGGTTCATTAGTTCCATTAATGCTATTAAGATTTGCTATATAGCTATTTATATATTTTAATTCATCTTCATCTATATCTAATTCTATTCCACCAATTTTATCTATTATTTTAGGTAATGTTTCAAAGTTAACAGAAGCAAAATCCTCTATATTTAAATCAAAGTTTTCATTTAAAGTTTTTATTGCAAGTTGTGGACCTCCAAATGCATAAGCATGATTAATCTTATCATTTCCATGACCATCAATTGCAACATAAGAATCTCTCATTATTGATGTCAATTTTAACTTTTTATTCACTGTATCTAGGGTTGCTATCATTATAGAGTCTGATCTACCGGCTCCACCTTCAACTGCATCAACTCCAAATAATGCAATATTAATTATGCTATTACTGTATTGAGATAATTTTTCTTCTACTTCTTCAGTAATTCCTATATTATCTTTATCAATTTCTACCTTTTCTAACTTATTAAATAAGTGATTACCATAAAAATAAACTCCTCCTACGGCACCTAAAATAATTACTAATACTATTGCTAAAATCCAAACTGTTATCTTTTTCCCCTTAGTCATTTTTCCACCTCATAAAAATAGTTTATTATTTAGTTTTTACTCTTATCCAACTTAATTATTTAATACTAATAATATCATATTTTACATTATTTTTCACCTTTTTAATACCATTATTATATATCTTTAGTATAAATATATAAATAAAATCTAATTCACTTCTATCAATAACTATTAAATATTAATTTAACGAAAAAATAGCGACAAACTCATATTTTCATATAAGCTTGCCGCTTTATATTTAATTCAAATTACTAAACAGTAAACTTAGTAACTTGTCTTTCTGTTACTTGAGCTGAATACTTAGAAACTAATCTTCCCTTACTATTTTCAAAAATGTTGTTTTCAATTAAACTGTCCATTAAAGCTACAGCTTCATCATTTGTTATTCCAGCTTTAACATCTGAAATAGATATATTAGACTTTTCCCCTGTTTCAGTTAAAAATGTCATTGTTAATGTATATTCCATAATTCACACACCCCGCCTTTATTATTCTTGGATTTGAGATAATTCAGTTACATAGAAATTTCTAGTGTTTGCACTAAGTAAATCTGCAACTAATGAAGCTACTACATTAACTTTTTCAAGTTCTGCATCTGCTACTAAGTTACCTATTTTCTTTTTAGTATAGGTTGGATTACCATCCTTATCACTTCCTGATTGTACTTCAATTGATAGTACTGTGCTTTCTAAAGCCTTGTTTGCCATAATAAATTCCTCCATTTCACTTTTAATTGTAAGTTTTTTATTTATTTTCCTTACAATTAATACATATCCATGAAAATAGATTTTTTACATTAATATATAAATAAAATTTATATATTTCAGAAAAGATAAAATATTGTAGGTATTGAAAATTAAAGTTACTTTATCTTATCAACATAGTATAATATAAATAAGATATTACCCTTAATAAGGAGTTGATTTATAATGACTAGATTAGAAATACTAAGTCCCAAAGTAGATTTTGTATTTAAAAGAATTTTTGGTAATGAAAATAATCCAAGAATATTAATTTCATTCTTAAATGCAGTAATAAAGCCAAAAGATTTAATAGAAACAGTACAGATAATGAATAACGATATAGATAAAGAATCTATAGAAGATAAATTTAGTAGATTGGATATTAAAGCAAAAACTAATAAAAATGAATTAATTAATATTGAGATTCAAATTAAAGATGAACATAATATGGTAAAAAGAAGCTTATATTATTGGAGTAAAATGTTTGAAGGGCAACTTACAGAAGGACAAAATTATGATAAGCTAGCAAAAACTATTTGTATAAATATATTAAACTTCAAGTGTTTAAATACAAAAGAAGCTCATTCAATATATAGATTAAAAGAAATTAATACAAATGAAGAGTTAACAGATATTCAGGAAATACACTTTATAGAATTACCTAAACTGCCTAAAAATGAAGAAATAAAAGATGTATTTGATGCCTGGATGGAATTTATAGAAAATCCTATAAGTAATAAACTTGAAAAAGCTGAAATGACTATACAAGAAATCAGAGAAGCAAAAAGTGAATTACTAAGATTAAGTGCTAGTGATAAAGAACGCATGAAATATGAAGATAGAAGAGCTGCTTTATTAGATAAAGTAAGTGCTCTTGAAAATGCTGAAGAAAAAGGTATCAAAATTGGAAAAGAAATTGGAAAAGAAATTGGGAAAAAAGAGGGCGAGAAAAATAAAGCTATAGAAGTAGCTAAAAATTTACTTGAATCTGGAATTGATATAAATATTATTATAAAAAGTACTGGCTTAAAAAGAAGTGAGATAGAAGAATTATTATAAATAAAATCTAATCTCCTTCTATACAATAACTCTTAAATATTAATTTAACAAAAAACAGCGACAAACTCATATTCTCATATAAGCTTGTCGCTTGATTTATATATAAAGCTTGGCTTTAAAAATTAGTGCTTTACATTTATTTTTATCAATTATTTGATATTGTTTTTGAGTAACGATTAATAAGATACTCCATCAAATTCAAAGAATTCCCAAAAAAATAATTTAAATTCTGATTTTCGTGATCTATACCAGTAGACCCATTTTCTACAATGAAAGCAAGGTCACTTTTCACCGTGTAGCTACTATTTTCTGTAGCTGTCAAAGCAATAACATTCCCCCCATACTGCTTACATTCTTCCATTTTTATTAAGCCATTTTTATTTTCACCTGATTGTGAAAATGTAATTAATGTATAAGGTGTTTTATCTGAAACCAAACTAATTTCCACTCCATTTAAGTCAATAGCATAAATCTTTTTCAATAGTAATTTACGATAAGTATAATTAACTAACATTTGACAAAAACCTTCTCCAAACAAGTATATTTTTTTACTTGAAAAAGCATTATTAAAATAGTCATCTATTTGATCCCAATCTTGATTTACCATCACAAAAGGTAATGCTTCTAATTGATTTGTAGATTTATATGAAAATTCCTTTGAAAGGAAAAAAATTAATTCTTTAAAATTATTAAAGCCTGCCCTTTTTGCTAATCGACTAATTGAAGATTGAGAAGTATAGTTCATTTGTGCAATAGTACGAATATCGATTACAGATTTATTTTTAACTGCTTCAATAATGCTCTGGATTATCTTTTCATCTTCATTTCGAAAATTATTTTTAGGAAATAAGCGATTTAAATAATAAATTTTGGTCATTATCTCACACTCCTGTGAAAGTATATTCAAAAAGCGAAAACGTAACCATACTAGTGTAAATGCATTGTTTAGGCCTTTTTAATATAATATACTATTAACATAAAGAAAGCAATTGCAATTGTGATAATTATTTCTAGGTAAACTTATTGTATTTACTAGAGTTAAAAAGAGTAATGGTCATATAACTAAGAAAACGTATTTAATGAAGGAGGGAGATTATGAAAAAAGTAATTATAAATGCCGATGATTTTGGCTACTCTTCAGCAGTCAATCTAGGAATTATCAAATCTCATAAAAAAGGTATTCTAACCTCTACAACTTTAATGGCTAATATGCCTGGATGTGATGAAGCTATTATGCTTGCTAAGGAAAACCCAGATCTTGGAGTAGGTTGTCACCTTGCTTTAACTTGTGGAAAACCTTTAACTAAAGCTGCTTCACTAATAAATGAAAATGGAGATTTTTATAATTTATCTGAATATAAAAAACATCGTAATGAAATGTGTGATGAAGAAATTTTTCAAGAATGGTCTTATCAAATCGATTATTTAATGGATCACGGGCTTAAATTGACCCATTTGGATAGTCATCATCATGTTCATGCCTTTCCTGAAAACTTGAAGATAACAAAAAGAATTGCAGATAAATATAATTTGTGTTTTCGAAATATCTTTGGCTTAGAAGAAAATGTAGAACTACCTGCTCAAAAAGGCATTACTGGTTTTCTAGATTTGATGAATCATTCAGCTATCCGAGATTTAACAATATCTTTTGAAGAAAACAGAATAAAATGTTTTGATGAAATTCAAGCAGTACTTGATCAAGTTAAAGATAATGAAATAACAGAACTTATGGTTCATCCTGCTTATGTAGATGAAGGCCTATATTTCAATTCTTCATTCAATGTTCAACGTATTAAGGAAGTATCAATTTTATGTGACTCACAAATGAAGCAACTATTTGAATGTAATCAAATTGTGACATGTAATTACAAAAATCTATAAATATTTATTGGATAAAAACTTTTTTAAAGTTGTAATAATTAAATTAAAAATATTAAAAGGGAGAGACATATATGAAAGATAAGTTTATTAAATCAGCCAGTGTTTTTTCAAAAGCAATTATTCAGCCAGTAATGTTTATGGCAGTGACTGGGATAATTTTATCAGTTTGTGCAATTTTGAAATTAGATATAATGCCAGACTTCACAAAAAAGATTGGAGATTTTATCTTTAATATTTTATCTGGAGGGATGATTGGTCAACTAAGCGCTATATTTTGTGTAGGAATTGCTACTGCTTTAGCAAAACCAAAATATAAAACAGATGCTGCAATTTTAGGAATTATTACGTTTTTAATCTTTTTATACGCCAATAATTCTTGGTTAACAATTACAGATCGCTTGGCTGTTGCTGGTGAACAAGGACTTTATGGTACTGGACAAGGAATGGTATTTGGTGTTCAAGTAACTGATATGGGAGTTTTCCTAGGCATTTCTTTAGGTGTATTCGTCGGCTGGATGGTCAATAAATTCGGTGATATTAAACTACATAGGTACTTGTCTCCATACTCTGGTACAAAGTCTGTTTATATACTTATTGTATTTGCAACAATTCTATTTGCAATAGGACTTACTTATGTTTGGCCAATAGTTAATTCAGTTGTTGAAGCAGTTGTAAAAGCAACTACAACAGCAGGATCAGTAGGATTTTTCTTCTATGGCTTCTTAAATCGTTTACTTTTACCTTTAGGCTTACACCATTTCTTATGGATGCCAATTTTTTATACTCCACTTGGTGGTACTGCAGAAATTGCAGGTCAAGTATATAATGGTGCATTCAATATTTGGTTAGCAGAGTTAGGAAATGTAAGTCAAATCACAACGATGCATCCATCTATAGGTTATTTATCAAACTTTGGTTCAATTTCTTTACCAATAGGTATTGCTTTTGCACTTTGGAAAACAGCACGTCCAGAAAACAGGAAAAAAGTTGCTTCGATTTTAATTCCTACTGTAGTTACAGCTTTCTTGGCTGGTGTTACTGAACCACTAGAATTTTTATTCTTGTTCTTATCACCACTTTTATGGCTTGCACATGCTGTAGTATATGGATTTAGTTTATTTATTACAAATCTAGTAGGTATTAATATACAGTTTGATACAGGAATAAATATGTTTATTAATAGTTTTGCATTTCCAGCACGTTTAGGACATCAATATTGGATTCCAGTAATCTTTGTTGTAACAGCTGCTTTAGAATATTTTGTATTTAAAAAATTAATCATAAAATTAAATATTCCAACATTAGGCCGTGAAAAAGATGAAGATGCAAGTGATCCAGTCGTTGATTCTATTGTAAGTGATTCTGATTCAGAGTTTGAGCCACAAATTCAAAATATCGTTGCTGGCTTAGGTGGTGCTGACAATATTGAAAATATAATTAATTGCTATACAAGATTACGTGTTGATGTAAAAGATGAAAGTAAAGTTAACATTAAAATATTAAAAGAAAAAGTAAAAGCCTCTGGAATCGTTGATAAAGGTAAGCACATACAAATAATTATTGGTATTGGTGTGGAACAAGAACGTGAAAAAGTTGAAGCTTATATAGAATATCTTAAGAAAAATAAATAAAGCAAAATATGATTTTTAATAAATTGGAGGAAAAGATAAAATGGGTAATAAATTTGTAATGGTTGGTGGTGGTTCTACTCAATCACCTGGTATTTTAGAAGTTTTAAGAAAGCGTGCAGAAGAGTTAAACTTAACTGATTTAGTTTTATATGATATTGATGAGGAAAGAGTTTATCTGCTTGGACAATATACAAAAATGTATTATAAAGAATTAGGCTCTAAAGTAAATGTTACTTATACAACTAATATTGATGAAGCTTTAAAAGATGCTGACTTCTTATTTATGCAAATTCGTCCAGGTTTGAATAAACAAAGAGCTATTGATGAAAAAATTTGTTTAAATAATGGTGTTGTTGGTCAAGAAACTTGTGGATTAGGTGGATTCTCATTTGCTATGAGGGTAATACCAGCTGTTCTAGAAATCATAAAAAAGGTAAAAGAAATTTGCCCTAAGGCTTGGATTTTAAACTATACAAATCCAGAGGCTATTTTATCAGAAGCAATTTATAGAGAGTTCCCAGAAGCTAATGTTTTATGTATTTGTGATATGCCGATTTCAATTGAAGGAGCTATTGCAAAGTACTTTAATAAGGAGCACAACGATTTAACATTTAAATACTTTGGGCTAAATCATTTTGGTTGGTGGAGCAATGTCTATGATGAAAAAGGAGTTGATTTATTGCCACAATTACGTGAAGATGTTCTTTCTGGCAAAATTGATACACTTTTAATGTCAAATGATGAAACTGTTGGAGATCAGTATTGGGTTGATACTTATAAACAAATGATTAGTTTATTTAAGCGTTTTCCAGAGTATTTCCCTAATTGTTACTTACAATATTATTTAACTCCAGATGAAATGGTAGCTCATGATGATCCTTCATTTACTCGTGGAGATTATGTAATGCAAGGTAGGGAAAAACGTATTTATGATGAATGTCGTAGAGTGATTGCAGAAGGCTCTGCTAAAGATTCTTCATTACATGCAGGGGTTCATGGTAATTATATTGTGGATATTGCTCATGCGATTATTCATAATACTAGAGAGAGATTTATAGTTAATAAAAAGAATCATGGGGCAATATCTAATTTTGATTCAGAAGCAGTTGTTGAAACTCCAGCTTATATTGGTTCAATGGGAGCTGAAACTATCAATATTGGTGAAATACCAGCTTTCCAAAAGGGCTTAATGGAAATGCAAAAAGCATATGAAAAATTGACAGTTGATGCAGCATTATCTGGCTCTTACCAAAAAGCTTTAGAAGCTGTGATGCTTAATAAAACAATTCCTAATTATACTGTTGGTAAAAAGGTATTAGATGAATTATATGAAGCTAATAAGGGATTATGGCCTGAATTAAAATAATCTATTACTTAAATAGTATTTCACAGTTTATGTGATATTTAAAAATAATGTTTTAAGAGAAACATATACTTAAAAGAATATAATTTTATTTCAAAAAATATAGCCAAACTTTATGATTGTACATAAAGTTTGGCTTTAAAAATAAATTTATTATTTAAGATACTATCAAAAGCTTGTCACTGAAAATTTACTGGACCAGCCGTATCTTTGATGTAATGGAGAATTTAATAATATATTCTACTTTTTCTTACCACCATATATGAATGCTCCACCTATAGTCATAACCATTCCCATTAATGCACCTATTACAGAATAACCTCCTCCAGTTTGAGGTAGCTTATCACTAAGATTATTATTTCCTGTTGTCCCTTCAGGTATAACTACCTGTGGTTTTTCATTTGGTGTACCTGGTGTTTCACCTGGTACTTCAGGTTTTTCCTCTGGTACCTCTGGTTTTTCTTCCGGTACTTCTGGCTTCTCTTCTGGTACTTCAGGTTTTTCTTCTGGCACTTGCGGCTTTTCTTCCGGTACCTCTGGTTTTTCTTCTGGTACCTCTGGCTTTTCTTCTGACTTAGCCTTAACTGTAACTTTTCTTATTACAGTAGTAGTATTTCCATCTAAATCTGTTACTGAATATTTAAGTTCATATACACCTGCAACATTAACATTTACTTCTCCTGTAACTACAATCTTACTTGTTATATTCTTATCTTCAGTATCTGTTGCTGTTACTCCTGCATACTTATCAAATTCACTTCCAAATTCTATTGTTGTATCTTCTGCCCCTGATATTACTGGTTTATCATTACTTACTACTTTTACAGTAATTGTTTTTCTAACTGTTGCACCACCATTATCAGTTACTTCATATACAACTCTATATTCACCTATTTTATTTACATCAACTGTATCTTCTATAACTAATATCTTATTAGTTATATCTCCATCTTCTTTATCATTAGCTGTTACATCAAGCTTAGAATCAAATTTTTGACCAACCTTTACTTCCTTATCATAAGCAATTATTTCTGGTACCGAATTTATAATCTCAGGCTTTTCTTCTGGTTTTTCTTCTGGTACCTCTGGCTTTTCTTCTGGTTTAGCCTTAACTGTAACTTTTCTTATTACAGTAGTAGTATTTCCATCTAAATCTGTTACTGAATATTTAAGTTCATATACACCTGCAACATTAACATTTACTTCTCCTGTAACTACAATCTTACTTGTTATATTCTTATCTTCAGTATCTGTTGCTGTTACTCCTGCATACTTATCAAATTCACTTCCAAATTCTATTGTTGTATCTTCTGCCCCTGATATTACTGGTTTATCATTACTTACTACTTTTACAGTAATTGTTTTTCTAACTGTTGCACCACCATTATCAGTTACTTCATATACAACTCTATATTCACCTATTTTATTTACATCAACTGTATCTTCTATAACTAATATCTTATTAGTTATATCTCCATCTTCTTTATCATTAGCTGTTACATCAAGCTTAGAATCAAATTTTTGACCAACCTTTACTTCCTTATCATAAGCAATTATTTCTGGTGCTGAATTTTTTATAATGTTATTTTCTTCACTAACATCTGTATCTACACTGCTATTATATCCATCAGCCTTAGCTATAACTCTAAATGAATATTTTCCACCTTCATTTAGGAATTCAGATAAATCATAGCAATTATTTGTTGTTTCCCTTTTAGCAATTACAACATTATCTCTTAATATAATAACTTCATAGCTTGTTGCATTATTAACGATATCCCATCTTGCAACTTTACCATCCCATTTTAATCCCTCTACCTTATCAAGTGTTGGTTTTGCCATTTCTTTTACATTTACAGTTGCTATACCACTCTTTGTTGGATCTATATTAGAAGTAGCTTTTACTGTTAATATATTACTAGTTTCATTAGCTCCAACAGTAAGTTCACCATTACTATTTATAGTAGTGTCAATACTGTTGTTTCCTTCAACTGTCCAAGTAACAGTTTGAGATGCATCTTCAGCTCCATTTACAACTACAGTTGATTTAAATTGATGTGATTTTCCTTGTTCTATTTCAATTGTATCAGGTGATACTTTTACTTCTTGAACAACAATTGTTTCTGGTAATACAACAACACTAACTTCATATGTTTTTGTAGTGACACCATCCTCTGCTGTAACCTTATAAGGAACAGATCCCTTTGAGAAGTCAAAAGCTGCACCATTCCAACGATCTGACTCTAATGTTGAACCTTTATAATAAGTTGGGGTAGGTTTTAAGTTAGTAATATCAGTTCCATAAGGAACAGTAAATACAATAGTATTATTTATATTATCTATTATCCCTTCAATATCAGTAGTTAAGGCACTATTATTAACTTTTTCTAAAGTTAATGCTTCTAATAATGGCTCATTAGATATATTTTCTACACTAAAAGTAAATGTAACATCTGTTGAATCACCATTATCTCTTGTTATTGTATATGTTATTACGTATGTTCCAAGACTTGTTGGTCTACCTTGGAATATAAATAAATTATTCCTAGTCTTATCAGGTACAGAAGTTGCCTTTATTCCATCTGGTAATGAACCTGATTTTATAGTAGTTGTAACATCATAATTTGCATATAATAATGGCTCAGACCATAAATACTCATCTCTACCTACAACAGCTCTAAAAGTTTTATCTTGCATTGCAATTTTTGTATTTATACTAATCTTACATATCTCTGTAAAAATTGCTCCTGATTGCCCTGGTAAGAATGAATCATAATATAAATATAATGTCTTACCATCGTTATCTTTAACTGTTAATTGTTTATTTAAATCAACAGTCTCTACATTAGATCCATTAGCATTGGCTTGAGCAACATATAAGTTATATTTTGAGAATTCCTTTGCTCCAAATATCTCTGATTTACTTCCATCATTATATGTTATTTGGAATCTAGCTCCAGATAAATCTAATAACTGACTTTCTGCATACATAGTCTTATCTGGTTGCTTAAGGGTAGTAATATAACTAATTTTCTTTCCTACAACATTAATATTAATATCAATATCCTTATTAACATATGTTAATTTTACAGATTTATCTGTACTTTGAAGCGGATTTGATAAGTTGCTTGTAAATCCTGAATATATATAAGTATAATACTGCTGTCCATCAAGCTTTGCTTTTAAAACAACACCTTCACTACTATACATTTCATTTTCAAAATATGTTACCTTACCTTGATTTACAACTTGTAAATCCTCAACAGTTGTTGGCTTTTTAACATTATAAGTAACAGTAAAGTTGTTTCCTTTATAAGTACCATTAATAACCTTTGAGTTTCCCTCTGTTGTTGAATCAAATTCTGATATATTTAACATATATTTTTCTAATGGAATTTCAGTTCCATTAATATTTATTTTTGCATTTACTAAAGATAAATCTTCTCCTATGAAATAAGTATCTTTTGATAACTTTGCAGTAACATTATTACTTTCATTTGAACTTAAAAATACAGGAGTTTTATCACCATCTAATGCCATCTTCCAAACAGCACCAAAGTCCCAATTAATGAAGTTATTCTTATCTTGTAATTGAGTTAATGTTCTCTTATATTCAGTCTTTGCAGGCTCATTACCTATAGAATCAATATCATCTAATCCATAAGAATCTGATATATAAGGAGTAGATCCAGCTGCTCCTATAAGTTGTCCTATTTGTCCTGAAGTATTATTAACATCTTTATAAGTTAATGATGCCATAGAATAAGAATTCTTTAAGCTAGCACCAACTCCAAAACTTTGATAATAACCTATTATTCCTCCCATTTTTAAGTTATAAGTACCTAAATTCTTTTGAGATACTGTAATCTTTCCTTTAGAGTAAGAATTATTAACACGTCCTGAATTATGTGCAACAATACCTCCTATAATTGCATCATTAGTAGTCATTGATACTGTAGCATTTCCATAAAATGCTGTTCTTTCTATCACACCAGATGGATCATTTTTACCTACTACTCCACCAAACACAGGTGCAAAGATTGGATTCGGTGTATATAATGAAACATTAAAGTTACCATATACTTCAACATCAGAAATAATACCTCTATTATATTCTGAAACTGTTCCAGCATATCCTGAATACTCACCGTTAAAATTAGCATTTATTTTAAGATTGCTAATTGTTCCATAGTTATTTCTAACTAATGCCTTATCTAAACCACTAATAGTATATCCATTTCCTTGAAGTACTCCATAAAAATTATCTGCACTGAAGTATTCTCCTTTATTTATGTCTATATCATTTCCAAGTTTAAAATAAGCATCTTGATATTTATTTAAAGCATTTAATTCTTGTACGTTTTTTATTATGTAAGGATTACTACTTGTCCCATCACCTTCTGCAGGTTTAAATATGTCTGAAGCCTTTGTTACTCCAAAGAATTTAACATCATTTCCTGCATCACTAGGAACAGTAAATTTTCCATCCTTTGTTTTTATAACTATTGCACTTGTTGGTTCTAAAGTAACTGATTTTCCACTTTCCCCACCGTAAATAGGATAGTCAGTAACCTTTTCTTCAATTATAGGATCTCCATAGAAACTATATTCTCCACTTTTTTCTTGTGAAAAAGCAGCTACATAGAAACTTCCAAGTAAATCCTTAAAAGTTCTTCCATTTAAATTAGTAAACTTAGAAGCTAACTCATTTATAAATTCTTCAGCAGTTTTTCCAGCTGCATCTATTTTATAAATTTGTTTAAAAAACTCCATTGGACTTGTACTTTTAATTGCTTGACTAGCAAGATATCTTACAAACAAATATTGCATAGAATAATCCTGAACAGTACTATCTCTATATGAATCATATATTAACGATGTTCCATTTCTAACAATTACACTATTATTTATTTTAGATAACCACTCATTACTATCATAATAGCCCCAAAGATAATCCATAACAGCTACAGACATCCCTTCGTTGAACCAAAGTAAATTAGTTGATTGAGCAGCATTTCCCTTACAAGCTAAAATATTAAATAAAGCATGTTGTCCTTCATGTACTAATAATCCATTTGTATTATCAAATCCACCTTCATAAAAACTATTTGGATCTGATTTAGTATTAATATGTATTCCTGTTATATCTTTTTCATTATTATAAAATCCTGCCTTACCATCAGCTACTTCTAAAAAAATTGATAATTTTCCTGATCCATCTAAATAAGGTATATTATTATCTGCTAACTCATTTAACATCTCATAAGGACGTCCTTCATATACTCTTATCATTTCTTTAGCTGCTAACTCTGTCTTGCCCTGAACTTTATCATAAGAAGACTTTAAGTTGTTTTCCATCCAAATATAAGATTTATCACCTATACCTATTACAGTATAAGTTTTATTTCCTATAGTCTTTTGGTCTCCAATATTATATGTTTTACTTTTTATTTCTTGAAGCGTTTTAGCTTCTTCCGCCTCAGAGCTTTCTACTTCTAGTTGACTAGTAATTAAATTTTCATTTAATTGTTCTGATTCTGAGTTGGATTTTTGTGAATCTGAATTATATTTAACATTAGATTCATCAAATATAATTTTCCCAGTTGATTGGCTGTCACTTGAGCTTGTATTAACTATAACAACATATTCTGAATTTAATACATCTGTTTTTCCACCTTCAGTAACAGCAGCACTAACATTATAAGTAAAATTTGAAAAAATAATCATAAATGTTAGAGCAATAGCTATAACCTTTTTCATGCGCCTCCTCCTTTTAATTTATTTTATTTGTGCTAAATTCAAGATATAATATTCATATATAGCATTAAACATGAATATTATCTGAATTTCTTATGAATATTAGTAGGTAAATTATAACACCAACTTATTTCTCTGTAAATTAAATTTTACAAATCTTTAATTAACTAAAAGATCCAAGCTTCAAAGCTTGGATCTTAAAAATTTTCCCCTTAATAAAGAGGACTATTTACATATTTAAATAATATTTTATCTTTTAAGAAACTCTTATTATATGCATGGCTAAATATAATATTTCATCATCCCCAACTTCTATATTTAGAAGCTTCTCAACATAACTTTTAATACTTCTAGCACAATTAACTTTTTCAGGATACTGACTTTCAACCTGTGCTAAAATAAAACTATTTTTACTATCAGCTACTTTTCCTTCTATTACTCTTTGCAAGAAAAATTGTAAATGAGTTATGAATCTTGAATAATTCAATGACTCCTTATCTAATTTAACATCTAAATGATACTTAATTATATTTAAAATATCCTTCATCATTTTAATCATTAAAATTGTATTTTCCATTTCTGAATTTTCTGTCTGTGCATTTACAATATGAAATGCTATATTTCCGGCCTCTTCCTCTGGAAGCTTCACCCCTAAAACATCATTTATTTTATTTACTGCATAAATACCTACTTTAAATTCATTTGGATAGAACTTTTTAACTTCCCATAATAGTCTATTTTGCAAACTTATATTTTTATTAAATCTTTCTATTGCAAATGATATATGATCAATAAGAGATATAAAGACATTATCATTTAATTTACAGTTTAATATATCTGATGCATATTTAACTATATCATTTGTAACATCAACATATTCACTACTTACATCTTCCATAGCTCTAAAATAATTTTTTTTAGCTTCATCATCTTTTAATGTAAATATTTTTTCTATCTTGCTGGAATCAATAAATTCTCCAGCCTTTTTCATAAATCCAATACCTTTACCCATAACTATTATTTCATTATTATCATCGTTTTTTACAAAAACAAGGCTATTATTCATAACTTTTACTATTTCCATACTATCCTCATCCTTACCTTAGGCAATAAATAACTTATAGTATTATTAATCTTTAATATACCATTTATGTTAATATATTAAAGGTTTTTTCCATTACTTTCAATAACATTTTTATACCAATAAAAGCTCTTTTTCTTTATCCTTCTTAAATCCTTTAAGTCAAATTCACCTCTATTTACATATATAAATCCATATCTCTTTCCATAACCTTGATGGGTACTTACAACGTCAATTGCCGACCATGGACAATATCCAATCATTTCAACTCCATCAGCTATTGCTAATTGTAATTGTTCTAAATGATTTCTTATAAAATCTATTCTATCATCATCATTAATTACATCATTTTCTTCTAATACATCCTTATCTCCATATCCATTTTCAGTGATTAATATAGGTAAATTATATCTTTCCGAAACTTTTCTTAATGTGATTCTTAAACCTACTGGATCTACTACCCACCCATATTTAGATTTATCAACATAAGGATTTTCAGCAGCTCTATAAACCCCTGGCTCTCCTAACATTATTTGCTGATCACCAGCTCTTGGAGATACATCAGAAGAATCACCCTTACTTTCTGCAATAGTTGCTGTAGAATAATAATTCATTGCAATAAAGTCTGGATTTCCACTCTTTAATATATCCATATCTCCTTCTAAAATTACAGGTGTTAATTCTCTATCCTCTAAATAACTCCAAAAAAGCCTATTATATCTTCCATAAACCGCTAAATCTAAGAAACTCCATCCTCTTAAAGTTTCCCAGTTATGAGCTGCTATAGCATCATTAGGATTGCAAGTTTCTCCATACATAGTAGTTATATTTAATGCTGGTCCTATCTTTGCATTTGTTAGCATCTCATGGCATAAATTCATAACTTTAGCTTGAGCTACTAACATATTATGATTTTGCTGATATAATTCTTTCTTACTTGGTAATTTTCCACCCTTTGGTATGCCTATAGCACCTGGATGTAATATCATTGTGTTTTGTTCATTTATAGTAAGCCAATATCTTACCTTATGTCCAAAGTTCTCAAATAATACTTTTGCATATTCTACAAATGCATCTATTGTATCTCTATTGCTCCATCCACCTTGTTTCTCTAATTCATAAGGCAAGTCAAAATGATACATAGTTACAATTGGTTCTATGTTATATTTATTAAGTTCATCAATAAGATTATTATAAAATTCAATTCCCTTTTTATTAACTTCCCCAACTCCATTAGGTATAATTCTTGTCCAAGCTATAGAAAATCTATAAGCCTTTAATCCCATCTCTGCAAATAATTTTACATCTTCCTTATATCTATGATAATGATCACTTGCTACCTTAAAATCTGAAGTATCTTCTGGATGGTTTAACATATCTATTACTGATAACCCTTTGCCATCTTCATTCCATGCTCCTTCTACTTGATAAGCTGATGTTGATGCTCCCCATAAAAAGTCCTTTGGGAAATTCTTTATATTCTTATAAATCATTTGCTTTGCCTCCTACCTTTAAAATATCTTCACTAAAATTAGTATTTTTGCCTACATTTAATTTTTCAATATCTTTAAAGTTATTTGAATTACAAATTAATACTGGAGTTACTACTTCAAACCCAGCCTTTATTATTTCATCCTTTTCGAACTCTAATAATTTATCTCCAACATTAACTTTGTCACCAACATTTACAAAAGTATTATAATATTTACCTTCTAAATTAACAGTATCAATTCCAACATGAATTAAAATTTCTACGCCTTCTTTACTTTTTAATGCAATTGCATGTTTAGATTCTAACACAGCTTCAACAGTTCCAGCTACTGGTGAAACAACTACACCTTCTTCTGGCATTATTGCAATACCTTTTCCTAAAATTTCATTTGAAAAAACATCATCATTTACCTCTGATAAAGGTATTACTTTCCCCTTTAATGGGCTTTTAATAATTATTTCATCATTATAATCTACTGCTACTTCTGTTTCTGTTTGTGCTAAGTTATCTTCTTTTAAATCCTCTTCTTCAACTGGATCATCAAATCCTATAACTAAAGTTAATACAAATGTTGTTCCAAAAGCTATTAAACAAGTTACTATAGCATGTACTATATTCATTGGATTTTCACCTATAAATGCTGGCAGTGCTGCTAATCCTGGTGATACAAATGCATATCTTACAAGTCCTACAGCCCCTGCATATATACCAGCTATTCCTCCACCTATCATTGCTGCAATTAGTGGTTTTTTAAGCTTTAATGTTACACCATATAAAGATGGTTCAGTAATACCTAAAACTGCTGTAAATCCTGAAGATGCTGCTAATTGTTTTAATGATTTATTCTTTGTTTTAAATGCAACTGCTAATGTTGCTCCCCCTTGAGCTATGTTAGATGCTAACATACCTGGCCCATTAATCATTTCAGAACCCATATTTGATAATTGCATAGTAGCAATTGGTGTCATTGCCCAAGCTGTACCTGTAACAACTAAGAATGGTTGCAAAGCTCCCATTAAGAAAGGAATTAACCAACTTGCTTTTCCATTAATAATTTCTGCCCCTGCAGCTACTAAATCATTTAAATAAGTTCCAAAAGGTCCTATTACTATTAATGCTAAAGGTGCTGTTAAAAGTAATACTAATAATGGTTTTGTAAAGAATTTTATGATTGATGGTGATACCTTTTCTGCAAAATGTTCAATATAAGACATTGCCCAAACAGTAATAATTATCGGTAATACAGAACCTGCATAATCAGTTAATCTAACAGGTACTCCCATAAAACTTATAGCTTCTCCTGATGCTAAAAGTCCCCCTATATTAGGATGTAATAAAACTCCTGCTACAGTAATAGCTAAAATTGGATTACATTCAAACTTAATTGCTGCACCATATGCTAATAATATTGGCATAAAGTAAAACGCTGCATCTGATATTGTATTTAATAAAGCATAAGTATGACTATCACTACTTAAAACACCTGTAAGTGTTAATATTGCAAGTAAAGCTTTTATCATCCCAGCTCCCGTAATAGCTGGAATCATTGGTGTGAATGTAGTTGAAATAACACTAATAAGCTCTGAAACTATCCCTTGCTTTTCCTTCTTTTTATCTGAAGATTTATTGCTTGATCCTTTATTTCCTAACTTATTTAGTATAGCTCTATAAGCTGTTTGGACCTCATTCCCTATAACTACTTGGAATTGTCCTCCCTTATTTACTACTGAAATTACTCCAGATAAGCTTTCAATTTTCTTAACTTGTACCTTAGACATATCTTTTAATTCAAATCTTAATCTAGTAGCACAATGTGTTAACTTACTTACGTTAGATGGTCCTCCTACTAATTCAAGAACATCTAATCCAACTTTTTTATAGTCCATTTTTTACCCCTCCATTTTTATAATTAATATTATAAAGTTATTCTTATTGTTTTAAATTATAATTTTTAGCTAGCTATACAATACTTTTAACCACATATTATTGTTATTTGAATACAAAAAAAGACTAAAATAAAATGACTCTTTTAACAGAATTTAATCCATAAAAAATAAATCATTTTTATCTTAGTCTTGCCTGCATTATCAGTAACATGCCTTAATAAAAATTAAATCAAAGCTCTATGTAATTGTTTACTGTATTGGTTAACACTAATATATCATACTTATTTTAATTATGCAATAACTAATTAAATATAATTTTATTAAAAAAATAAAGGATATATTATTATAAGTATCAAAAATTAAAGTTTTTTAAATAAATTAAAGTTACTTTATATGAACACAATAGTATAATATAGATAAGATATTACCCTTGATAAGGAGTTGATTTATAATGACTAGATTAGAAATATTAAGTCCAAAAATAGATTTTGTATTTAAAAGAATTTTTGGTAATGAAAATAATCCAAGAATATTAATTTCATTCTTAAATGCAGTAATAAAGCCAAAAGATTTAATAGAAACAGTACAAATAATGAATAACGATATAGATAAAGAATCTATAGAAGATAAATTTAGTAGATTAGATATTAAAGCAAAAACTAATAAAAATGAATTAATTAATATTGAGATTCAAATTAAAGATGAACATAATATGGTTAAGAGAAGCTTATATTATTGGAGTAAAATGTTTGAAGGACAACTTACAGAAGGACAAAATTATGATAAATTGGCAAAAACTATTTGTATAAATATATTAAACTTTAAGTGCTTAAATACAAAAGAAGCTCATTCAATATATAGATTAAAAGAAGTTAACACAAATGAAGAGTTAACAGATATTCAGGAAATACACTTTATAGAATTACCTAAACTTCCTAAGAATGAAGAAATAAAAGATGTATTTGATGCCTGGATGGAATTTATAGAAAATCCTATAAGTAATAAACTTGAAAAGGCTGAAATGACTATACAAGAAATCAGGGAGGCAAAAAGTGAATTATTAAGATTAAGTGCTAGTGATAAGGAAAGAATGAAATATGAAGATAGAAGGGCTGCATTATTAGATAAAGTAAGTGCTCTTGAAAATGCTGAAGAAAAAGGAATCAAAATCGGAAAAGAAATTGGAAAAGAAATTGGGAAAAAAGAGGGAACTATAGAAATAGCTAAAAATTCTTTGAAAGCGGGACTTGATATAGATACTATTAGCAGTATTACAGGATTAAAAAAAAGTGAGATAGAAAAATTATTATAAATATATGCAGCTAATAAGGGGTTATGGTCTGAATTAAAATAAGGGATAGTAGATAGATTTGTGTAAAAAACAAATCTATCTACTATCCCCATGAAAAGCATGGAGCTACGCACTAAATAGTTAGTTTGTAACTCCTTTTATATTTAGAATAATACTTAAACTTTTTTAAATTTTTCATTTGCTACTAAGTTACCTATTTTCTTTTTTAATGAACTTCATAACTTTCTCTAAAATTTATACAATCCAAAGCTTTAATTGTATGAAAACTTATTTGATGAGTAGGATATTTAAATTTCATTAACTCAAAAAACTTCTCCTTATTCATTTGCCCATGTGTATATGCTTCAATATAGTCATAAATAGTATCATCTGCCATAGGCCCTATAACTACATCATATTCATGAGTACTTCCACTACGACATTTAACTACAAACTCAAGCCATTCATCAGTATAATCTTCAAATCTTTTAATATTTAAAGAATCAATATCCTTAACTTCATAAACATTTACTATTGAAGTATTAAACTTTTCTGCCCATCTTTCTGCTTGTTCCTTTATTTTAGTGCAATAAAACCCCCAAGAAAAATCTTTTGTAAATCTATGTTTTCGAATTTCAGGAAATTCTATCTCCATATAACTTGCAAGATATATAATTTCTGAACTCTTTACCATAGTTAATTCCTCCAGATTGTATCCTATATAAGCTTTTTATAAACCTATTTATATTATATAACCTAAATATTCATTTATAAACACAAAATCTAATTTATACGATGCTCCTTCTTACTATTCCCTAAAAATCACTAACTCGTGAATACCTTCCATTCCACCTCAATGCACAAGTTCCACGCTGCCCATGCCTATTCTTAATAATAATGACTATACAAGAAATCAGAGAAGCAAAAAGTAAATTATTAAGGTTAAGTGCTAGTGATAAGGAACATATGAAATATGAAGATAGAAGATAGAAGAGCTGCGTTATTAGATAAAGTAAGTGCTCTTGAAAATACTGAGGAAAAGGGACGAAATAATAAAGCTATAGAAGTAGCTAAAAATTTACTTGAAGCTGGAATTGATATAAATATTATTATAAAAAGTACTGGATTAAAAAAAGTGATATAGAAAAATTATTATAAATATCTGCAACTAATAAGGGATTATGGCCTGAATTAAAATAAGGGAGAGTAGATAGATTTGTGTAAAAAACAAATCTATCTACTCTCCCCATGAAAAGCATGGAGCTATGCACTAAATAGTTAGTTCGTAGCTCCTTTTGTATTTAGAATAATAATAGAAGCAAATGCATGCAAATATCATATACATATGCTTGTTAGTATACTACCCAAAATTGAGTATTTCACAATTTATGAAATATTTAATGTATAAATTATTGCATTCATTTTTTATTATAAGTTTTTTTATTTATTCGCCATCACAATATTTATCCATATCTATAAACTCATCTACGATATCGACGGGAGCATATTCACTATATTTACATTTATAACAATGATATTTGTAATATTTTTCTGTGTACTTTATTTCTATTGGGTTCATATATCAAAATGACTTTTTATTATATAATATAATTTTCTAAAGAAAATTAAAATGGCAAGCCTAAGCTTGCCATTAAAACCTACCAGACCCCAACGGTCTAGCTTTTAACACCTAATTTACTTTTAAATACATTTTATTTTAATTATTTCGAGATTTCTTTACCCTAAAAAATTTATTCTTCCTTTAATGATTTCCCATTAGTTCTTATAACTTCTTTATACCAATGAAAACTTTTCTTCTTATAACGCTCTAAAGATCCAGTTCCATCATTATTACGATCTACATATATGAATCCATATCGCTTCTTTAATTCCGCAGTTGAAGCGCTTACTAAGTCAATACAACCCCAGCTTGTATATCCCATTACCTCAACACCATCATCAATAGCCTTACCTAACTCAACCAAATGATCATTTAAATATTTAATACGATAATCATCAATAACAGTCTTCTCACCATTTACTTCTACTAATTCATCTATAGCACCTAAACCATTTTCAACAATAAATAGTGGCTTTTCATAACGGTCATAAAAATAATTACATATATATCTTAATCCTTGAGGATCTATTTGCCATCCCCACTCAGATTCTTTTAAATAAGGATTTTTAACACCAGATGTTAAATTCCCCCTACCCTTTTCATATTTAGATACATCCTTAGCAGTACATTTACTCATATAATAACTAAATGAAATAAAATCTACTGTATTCTTTAATAGTTCTTCATCCCCAGGTTCCATTTGTATTTCAACGCCTAAGTCTCTAAATAATTTCTTTGTATAACGTGGATATTTACCTCTTACCTGAACATCAGTAAAGAACATAAGATCCCTATCACGCTCCATTGAAGCAATCATATCGTCAGGATTTGGAGTCATTGGATAATTTACAACTCCAAGTACCATACAACCAACCTTTGCCTCTGGCATAATTTCATGTGCAATTTTTACTGCTAGAGCGCTTGCTACTAATTCATGATGTGCAGCTTGATATACATCTTGTTTAGTTAATTCCGACTTAGGAGTATATACTCCAGCTCCCATTAATGGAAAATGAATTACTGCATTTATTTCATTAAATGTTAGCCAATACTTTACCTTATCCTTATATCTTTCAAAAACAACCCTACAGTAATTTTCAAAGAAACCTATAAGCTTTCTACTTCTCCATCCATCATAAGTTTTAGCAAGATGCAGAGGAGTTTCATAATGAGATAATGTTACTAAAGGCTCAATTCCATATTTTAAACATTCATCAATAACATCATCATAAAACTGTAATCCTAATTCATTAGGCTCTTGTTCATCACCTTTTGGAAAAATTCTTGACCAAGCTATTGAAAATCTTAATGTCTTAAAGCCCATTTCTGCAAAAAGCTTTATATCTTCCTTATATCTATGATAAAAATCTATTCCTATTAACTTTAAATTTTCCTCTAATGGTTCATCTGAAATATCACCTACTACACCATTTGGCATAATATCTTGAATAGATAAGCCCTTTCCATCTTCTAAATAAGCACCTTCACATTGGTTTGCTGCAATTGCACCTCCCCATAAGAAGTCATCATTAAATTTTATAGCCATTAAACTTCTCCCTTCTTAATTAATTGCCCTTATTAAAGTATCATTTTTAGTAACATAAGTTTTTTCAGTTCCAAGTACATCTAAATACTCTGTGCTATTTGTAACTATAACAGCAGTATCTAATTCGTATCCGGCTTCTTTTATTGCATCCTTATCAAATTCTATTAATAAATCTCCAACATTTATTTTATCACCTTGTTTTATATGTGGTGTAAAATGTTTTCCACCTAATTTTACAGTATCTAAACCTATGTGTATTAATAATTCTAATCCATTTTCAGCTCTTAACCCAATAGCATGATTTGTTTTAAATAAAGATTCTACTGTTCCATTAATTGGTGAATATACTTTTCCTTCTGATGGTATAACAGCCATACCTTTACCCATAAGCTCTTGTGCAAATACATCATCATTAACTTGTGATAATGGAATAGCTTCACCTTCTACTGGAGATGGCATAGATATTTCACCTACTATTGATGTTTTAACAGCATTTTTTTCAGAATCATTAGTAGCTTCTTCTACTGTATCTTCATCTTTAATATCATCAAAACCTAATATTAATGTAACAATAGCAGTAACAACTATAGAAATAACAATTGTAATACAAGCATTTATAACATTTGACATATCATCACTTATATAAACTGGAATTGCAGCAAGACCTGCAGTTGCAGAAGCATAAGTTCTTATTCCAGTAATACCAGCATAAAGACCAGCAACTCCTCCACCTATCATTGAAGCATAAAGTGGTTTTTTTAGCTTAAAGTTAACACCATATAAAGCAGGTTCAGTAATTCCCATAAATGCAGTAGCACTACTTGATAAAGCTAATTGTTTTAAGTCTTTATTTTTACTCTTTAATCCAACTATTAAACTTGAAGTAGCTTGAGCTATATTAGATGAAAGCATACCAGGACCTAAAATTGTACCATATCCTAAAGTTGAATATTGAATTTGTTGAATTGGAGCAAAACAGTAATGCATACCTGTCATTATAAAGAATGGACATAAAGCACCCATAATTACTGGAATAAGCCATCCAGCTTTATCATTAACAAAGTTCATACCAACAGCAATAACTTCACCAACATAGTTTCCTAAAGGGCCTAAGGCACTAAAGGCAAGTAATGAAGTTAGCACTAAAGTTATTAAAGGAACTAAAAATACTTTAACAGCATTTGGAGATATCTTTTTAGCAAACCTTTCAATATAAGATTGTGCAAATACTATTAAAAGTATAGGAACAACACTTGCTCCATAAGAAATCATTCTTATTGGAATACCAAAGAATGCAACTGGATCACCAGTATTTAACGCTGAAAAACTTGGATGTAATAAAGATGCACCAAGTACTGCCGCTAAATAAGGACTACATTTAAATCTCTTTGCAGCAGAATAAGCTAATATAACTGGTAAGAAATAGAATACTGTATCACTTAAAAAGCTTAAATAAGTATAAGTTTGTGAATTAACACTTACTATTCCAAAAAGGTTTAATATTGCTAATAACGCCTTTATCATCCCTGATCCTGCAAGAGCTGGAATAACAGGTGTAAATATTGCAGTAATAGTACCTAAAATCTTATTTATAACTCCTGTTTCCTTATCTTCAGCATCAGAAGATGAATTTTCACCAAAGCTGCCTAACTTATGTATTTCATCACATACTTTACTTACATGAGTCCCAATTATTATTTGGAATTGCCCATTTTTATTTACAACACCTTGAACTCCCTTAAGTTTCTTTATCTCATCAACCTGAGCTTTACTTACATCATTTAAGTTAAATCTTAAACGAGTCATACAATTTGTAACACTTGCTACATTTTTTTCACCACCAACTAGCTTTAATATAGTGGTTGCCATTTGTTTAAAATCCATAAAAATCTCTCCTTATATGAAAAATTTGTATAAAAAAAGACCTAGAGCAATTATTAATTAGTTTATATATACAATTTTAACTTCAAGTATATATAAACTAATTAATAACACCCTAGGTCTTGCCTGCACTACCAGTAACAATCCTATTAAACCAAGTCTCCTTAAGTTTTAATTTGTTGTAATTCTTTTAATATGTACTGTCAAATAAACTAACTCATCTGATGATAAACTCTTATTGTATTTATCTTTAATTAAATTAGCAATTTTTGAAGCACATTCGTATGATTCTGGATATCTAAGCTTAACAACTTCTTCAAAGTCTTCATCCCCAACTCCGTTAATATTATCATTTAATATCCTATAAGCGAAGAACTTTAAATGTGTTAAAAATCTACTATAATATAGGGATTCTTCATTTAAATCAGTTTTAAAGTGATATCTTATTAAATTTAAAATATTTTGAATAACTTCTGTAACTTGTATAGTATCTCTTACTGCCCCACTGCCTAATTCTGCATTTACAATATGCATAGCTATAGATGCAGCTTCATCCTCAGGTAAGCTTATATTAAACTCTTCATTTAATAAGTCTACTGCATGTAGGCCAATATTAAACTCCTTAGGATAAAATCTTTTTATTTCCCATAACAATGCATTACTAAAAGGTAGCCCATTTTCTTGCCTTGCTATTGAGAAACTAATGTGATCTGTTAATGTCAAATATATATTTTCACTTAACTCTTCATTTAAAGATTCTTTTGCATATTTTATTATATTATCTGTAACTCTCATATACTCCATAGGTATTTGAGTTAATAATGAAAAAAGTTTTCCTGATACTGATCTAGACTTTAAGAAAAATTCTTTTTCTATTTTTCCTTTTTCTATTTCATCTCCTTTTTTCTTTTGAAAACCAATTCCTGATCCTAAAAGAATTCGCTCTTGATTTCTTTCATTCACTGCACAAACTACATTGTTATTTATTATGCGTGTAATCCTCATACACACCTCTCCCTAAAATATTATTAAATTAAAGATTGTGATTTCTAATTGAACGAAAAAAAACCTAATGTATATATAGATAAATTATATAAAAAACATCTACATATACATTAGGTCTTGCCTGCGTTCCAGTAACAATCCTACTTAATCAACATTATTTATCTGTCTACATAATATCACGTATAGAAAACGGTGTCAACACATTAATAATAAATCTATACATATGAGAAAGAAAAATAAGTCAAGTCATTCATATCAACTACTGCTATTGTTCTAGTTTTAACTACTTCATAAAAAGAGGAGGAACTTTATTCGTATACATAAAGTTCGTCCTCCATTTTTTATCCTTTATATTTCCATATTATTCTATGCAAATGTCAATACTACTTCTCCTACATCTACATTTCCTTCTTTAGTAGCTACAACCTCTTGTTCCTCATTTAAATTAGTTATTATTACTGGGGTTACAATATCATACCCGCACTTCTCTATTTCCTTACAATCAAACTCCAATAATAAATCCCCAACTTTAATTCTATCATCAACATTAACATGCTCCTTAAAGAATTTTCCTCCAAGCTGTACTGTATCAAGTCCTACATGTATCAATATTTCAGTACCATCTTCACTTACAATTCCAATAGCATGTTTACTCTCAAAAATCGAAGCAATTCTTCCGTTAACTGGAGCATATACCTTTCCCTCTGATGGAATTATAGCCATTCCTTTCCCCATCATTCCACCTGAAAATACTGGATCATTTACTTCTTCTAATTTAATAAGTTCACCTTTTATTGGACTATAAATTGACTCATTTACTTTTTCATTATTTTTGTTACCAGATTCATCTTCATCTACAACATCTTCAAAACCTATATACCATAGTATTGCAAAAGTGACAACAAAAGTAATTGCAGCAGAAATTAATGCATTAATAACATTCATAGGGTCTTCACCTACGTAAAGACCAATGGCAGCAAGACCTGCTCCTCCGCCTCCAAATCTTAATACACCTGTAAGTCCAGCATATAGTCCACCTAATCCACCACCAATTGTTGTTGCAATTAGAGGTTTTTTCAGCCTTAAGTTAACACCAAATAATGCTGGTTCAGTAACTCCTAATAATGCTGTTACACCAGTAGAAATAGATAATTGTTTTAAATCCTTATCCTTTGTCTTTACGGCAACACATAATGCAGCTGCCCCTTGAGCAATATTAGATGGAAGATTACCTGGTCCAATAATTGATTCATAACCTAAAGTAGAAAGTGAATTTACATATGCCGGCAATAGGCTATAATGCATTCCTGTCATAACTAAGAACGGCATAAATGCTCCAATTACTGTTGGTAATATCCAAGGTGCTATACTTTCTATAGATAACAATACGTTTACAAGAGCATCGCCTATAAACCCACCTAAAGGTCCTAAGGCTACCATTGAAATAGGAACCATTATTAATATTGTAAGTAATGGTTTAGCTATAAACTTAATCATTGATGGAGTAATTTTCTCAACAAACTTCTCAATATATGATAATACAAAAACAATTAAAATTATTGGAATAACTGATGATGAATAAGTTACCATCTTAATTGGTATACCTAAAACCTTAACAAAATCACCTGTTTCTTTTAAAGCTATAAAATTAGGATGTAACAATATAGCACCCATCAACATAGCCATATGCATATTACAATTAAATTTCTTTGCAGCAGTAGCAGCTAAAAATATTGGTAAAAAGTAATATGATGAATCAGCTATAAAATTTAAAAAATAATAAACATTACCTGATTTATCTATAAGATTAAATAAAGTAAGGATTGAAAGCAGGGCCTTTATCATCCCTGCTCCAGCTATAATAGGCATTATAGGTGCAAATATCCCTGCAATAGTGTCTAATAATGTATTAAGCCTTCCTTTTTTATCTTCATTTTTCTCATCTTCTTTACTTTGAGTTTTTTTACTTTCAAAATTTCCAAGCTTCATTATTTCAGAATAAACTCTAGCTACTTCAGATCCAATAACAACCTGATATTGTCCACCTTTGTTTACAACTCCTAAAACTCCAGTAATATTCTTGATATTTTCCTCATTTACATTTTCTATTGAATTTAATGTAAATCTTAATCTTGTAACACAGTGTGTAAGATGCTTTATATTATCTAAACCACCAATTTCCTTTAGAACCTGTTCTGCAACAGCTTTAACATTCATTCTTATCCCCCCGTTATTAAATCTATTTATACCTGATAATTAAATTTTTCCTAGTAGGATGTATCTTCTCCATTAGTAGCAATCACTTTTTTATACCACTTAAAAGAATCTTTCTTCAATCTCTTTAAAGTTCCATTGCCTTCATCATCTTTATCAACATAAATAAATCCATATCTCTTTCTCATTTCACCAGTTCCAACTGATACTATATCAATAGGTCCCCAGCATGTATATCCAATAACATCAACGAAATCTAACTCAATTGCTTTTTTCATTTCATCAATATGTCTTGATAAAAAGTCAATTCTATAAGTATCCTTTATACTTCCGTCTTCTTCTACTTTATCAATAGCACCTAATCCATTTTCAACAATAAATAATGGCAATTCATATCTATCATATAACTCATTTAAAGCAATTCTTAATCCAGTTGGATCTATAGGCCAGTCCCAATCATTTCTTTCTAAATAAGTATTTGACCTATCGACTACTATGTTATTACCATCTTCACTAGATGCAATAGAAGAGAAATAATAACTAAAAGCTATATAATCAACTTTACCTTCCTTAAGAATTTCTGCATCTCCATCTTCCATTTCTAAAGAGACATTCAATCTTTTAAGTTGAGCTTTACATAAAGCTGTATAATATCCTTTACACATTACATCTGTATAATAATAATTAGGCATCATATGAAATCTTTGAGCTAATACATCATTTGGATTACATGTTTTAGGATAAGTTGTAGGATACTGTAACATACAACCAATCTTAAAATCAGGATTAATTTTATGTCCAATTACAACTGCTCTTGCACTAGCTAAAAACATATTATGGCTTGCTATAACCTTAATCTCATTATGATTTTCTCCTTCTTTATATAAAATACCAGCTTGATGATATGGCTCTTTTTGATTCATCGTTTCATTAATTTCATTAAAAGTCATCCAGTATTTAACCTTATCTTTATATCTATCAAAAACAACTTCACAAAAACGTTCAAAAAATCCTATAAGCTTTCTATTTCTCCACGAACCATACTTTTGTACTAAATTCAATGGTGTTTCATAATGCGATAAAGTAACAACTGGTTGTATTCCTTTACTTAAAAGTTCATCAAAAACTTTATCATAAAACTTTAATCCTTCTTCGTTAGGTTCAGTATCATCACCATTTGGAAAAATCCTTGGCCAATTAATTGACATTCTAAAACAATTAAAACCTATTTCTGAAAATAATTCTATATCTTCACTGTATCTATGATAAAAATCAACAGCTTCATGACTTGGATAATATTTTCCCTCTTTAACATAATCATGTACTTCTCTAGGAACTCCATGTCTAGAACCCATCTCTACATCGGCTATACTTAATCCCTTACCTCCTTCAAGATAAGCACCTTCATATTGGTTTGCAGCTGTTGCTCCTCCCCATAAAAAATCTTTTTTCATATTCAAAATAAATATCCTCCCTTATAAAAAAATCTCCTGGATACACTTAGTATATATCGCAGGAGATTCTAAAAAAAGGCATATGAAACTGATGGTTACAGTGTTTTATGAAAACGCTTTAAATAATAGTTTTTTATAAAACACTGTTTCATTCTACATCTCTATTCATTAATAATGTATTTTTTGAATATCTTTTATACTCTAATTTTTTTGTTTTTTCTAACTTCTTATTATAATTTTCATCATAATTTAATAAAAAATAAGATGAATATAAAATATCTAAAATTAAATTTAAAGATATATGTGTGCTAAAATCACCTAAGTTTTGAAATAAGCTCTCCTTCGTTGATAAGACTAACTTACATGATGCATATTGAGATAAAGTATTTTCTCCAAAAGATGTAATTGTAATAATCTGTATAGATCTTTTTTTACACTCCCTTGCTATTTCAATTATTTTCTCTGTTTCTCCAGAGTATGAAATTATTATAGCTATATCTCTGGAAGTTAAACATTCTACTTCATATAATTGATAGTTTAAATTATTCGAAATAGATACACGCTTACCTATTTTCATCATCTTTTCTTTAAAAGATTCTGCTTGATTTAATAAAGTACCAGCAGAAAATATTGAAATACAATCACTGTACTTTATTATAGTAATAGCTTTCTGTAAAGAATCATAATCTACTAAACTCATTGTATCTTGAATAGTATCCATATATAAATGTGAAATATTATTTGCTGCTTTCATTAATGTATCATCTTTTGAAAATGGGAAATTGACATCTATCTTTCCCGATTGTTGATTTAAGTAATTTATCTCTTTAATAAAACTTTCTTTAAATTCATCAAATCCACTAAACCCTAATTTTTTGCAAAATCTTATTACTGTTGCAGGTGAAGTATACGTAGATTCTGCTAAGTTTCTTGTTGAATATTTATCTATTTTTATTCCTATTTCTAAAATAAAATCAGCTATGCATTTTTCTGAATTAGACATATCATCTTTTATTCTTAAATTCTCAATTATTAACACTGCTGATATTCACTCCCTTTTTACATATATCATTACATATTTTTATTATATACTACAAATTTTACTTTACAAACAAAAACTGCTCAGCTTCATTATCTACGCAGTTTTGATTCTTATATATTATAATAAATCACTAACTCGTGAATACCTCCCATTCCACCTCAATGCACAAGTCCCACGCTGCCCATGCCTATTCTTAATAATAACAGCATTCATACATTCAGGATTCCTATCCGCTTCCTTAGAATTATAATTAAGCTTCCCCTGCTTAAATAGCATGTCCCTATACTGCCTATCATCAAGCTTAATATTCCTATAAAGAGCAATAACCTGATCACTATCCTGTTCAATCCTAGCACTATCTTGAATATCACTAGAATCAATCTTTTCAACAGCAATATCACCAGTTCTCCTATCAACCACCCTATTAGCCTGAGCCACTAAAACTACACATATACCCTCATTCATAGCTAAAGTCTTAAGCTTCCCACTAATCTTCCCAAGCTTATTTGTCATAATATCCTTTTCACCAAAATCAACATACTTATTAATATAATCAACAAAAACAACATCTAAATTATTTTGAAGCTTATACACTTTTATCTCATGAATAAACTTATCAAGATCAGTTTCAGTAGAAACATAAAAACTACTACTCATTAACTTAGCCATAAGCTTAGATATACTATCCTTTTGCTCAACCAAAATACTATCCTCATCAATAGAATTACTAGATAGTGATAATGCACTTGCTGCCATCTTATTAAATATTTGATTAGTACTCATTTCTGCACTACCATAAAAAACCTTAGCTCCACTAAAAACCATATTAGCTGCTGCCTGAATAGAAAATGTACTTTTTCCAACACCACTTCTAGCAAAAACAGTAATAAGCCTTCCCTTTTGAAAATTCCCTAAATATTTATCAATATAATAAAATCCACTTTTTATTCCTTGATCCCTATTCTCATTATAAAGCCACTTTAAATACTCATCATATTCTTGTGTTATATCTAACTCCTTCTTAATTTGGCACTTATGAATATTAATCTTAGTATTTTCAACCTCAGCTTCAATTTCCTCAACAGACATACCTCTTGAAATATTCTTACACATTTCAACATACAGATGCTTTTTATAGCCCCTAATAAGTAACTCCAGCTTTGTATTAAAGCCATGATCACTTGGATTACAAGTATATATTTCTGTAACATAAGAAACCCCATCCATAGAAGTAATATTTTCTCTTTGATATTCTAAAAAGTTAACCAAATCAATAGACATTTTTTTATTAACCATTTCCATAATGCCTAAATAAATATTTACATGAGGCTCATACAAAAACATATACGGCTTTATAACTTCCTTTGCTGTTATTATAAGCTCACTATTTTTAAGAATTGAACTTAATATTTCTTGCTCTAATTGTACTTGACCACTCTCTAACATAATACTCACCCCTTATAATCTTATATGCTATTTATATAATCCTCTGTGTTTATTCCCCACTCCTCATATTCATCCCTAAGAGTATAATATTTTTTCTTGTATCTAAGCCATATCTCTCCATCATCAACAAACTTTCCTATGGCATTATTTCTAGTTAAAAAGTATGATAAATGCCACTGAAAATCATAAAAATAATCACTGATATAAACCTTGGCATAATTATCAATTGCTTTTTTAATTTCAGCAAAACTATATTTCGACATAGCTTTATTTATACTGTCTATAACTTTAATATTTAAACTAACAGATTTACCTATTTTCTTACTATTCCAATGATTAATTATATTTATATATATTTTATTATTTATAAATATTTTATTATTATTATTATTTATATATATATTATTACGTGGAGTAGATACATTATCGTATCCCCCTTGGTCATCACTAGATACATCAGCATATCTAGTACTAGGTACATCCTTGTATCTACCTTCATCACAACTAGATACATCAGCATGTCTACTTACATCACTAGTTTCATCAATGTATCTACTTTCTTCATGACTAGATACCTCAGTGTAACCACCTTCTCCATTACCAGTTACATCAGCGTATCCAGTACTAGGTATATCCTTGTATCTATCTTTCTCACAACTAGATACATCAGCATGTCCACTTGTTCCACTAGTTTCATCAGTGTATCTACCTTGTACATTACTAGGTACATCAGCATATCTACCTTTTTCTCTTATAGATACATCAGTGTAACCACTTTGTGCATTACTAGATACATGATTGTATCCATTATCTTCAACATCCTTACCCGACAAATAATCCTTTATTATCACATATACATTTTTCTTTCCACATTTCTTTTCAATTCTTATATAATTCTTAGCTTGCAATTTCCTTAATATACTATAAATACATTCCTTATTCTTAATACAAAAATAATCCAATAAAGACTTCAATCCTATAGAAATAACATTACTATCTTCAAAATCAAATGACTTTAATGCAATAAGCATATCTCTTTCTCTTCTGTTAATTTCCTTATCTAGTACAAGCTTATGTAATATATCTAAATGCTTCCCCATAACTTAAACCCACCTTTCTATATACCCTAGAGATGTTATTTTTTCCAACATCCCCAGGATATAGTTTTACTAAATTAATGTATATTCACACTGATGTAAAAGAGCTTCCACTCCTACTTGAAATATTGATACTAATAATATATTAGGTTGAATTACTGTTAAATTAATTACTTCACTACTTGTCTGAGTCAAGAACTTATCTATAACTCCAAGTCCAATTATCTTCATTTCTGGTGACTCATAAATATTAATAACATCCTCTTCCCTAGATATTATTTTAATTACTTCAATACTATTTTTAGTTAATAAAATTACATCACAAACTTTAGTAGTAAAATATCCCTTAAGCTGAATCATCACTTTTTCATTAAACAAAACCTTAAGCTCCACATCACTCTCTTTTATTTCCTCAATTCTTCGAACAACTTCATTAAAAGAAATATGTGAAAGATTTTCTATAACCCCACAATAATATTCATTAGAATAAATATCTACTACCTCTTCTGTAAACTCTTTTTCATCAATAATTGAAAGATACTTTTTTACTTTTAAAATAGCTAAAGACTTTATAAGTTCCTCTCTTTGATTAATAATATTCTTAATATTTTTCATGATTCATACCCCCACTTCCATTTAATAATTAAAGTTTACTCCTGAAATATTAAAGGAATATAAATTGAAGAAAGTTTTTTTATTAAAATTGTAAAATAGATATATTTCCATACAAAAAACTCAGAAATGAAATTATTTCACCTCTGAGTTAAAAAAATACTATAAATTAATTAATTTTATATCCTATGGATCTAATGCTTTTAATATACCCACTTAACATTAAAGTTTTCTTCAAATTACTAATATGAACATCTATAGTTCTATCACATAATGATATACCAGTTCCCCATATATTATCTAAAATCTGACTTCTACTCAAAACCTGTCCTTCATATTCTAACAAAAGCTTTAATATCTTAATTGGCATCATTCCCAACTTTACATATTCTCCATTTACTTTTGCAGTAAAATTTATAAAATCCACTTCAATATTATTATAAGTCCATATATTATCAACTTTCTTCATATTAATTACTGGTTTCTTATTATTTAAAATACAATTACTACATTTTTTATAACACTTATCCCCTTTATTTAAACCTTTACATTTGTTTTGTTGATAATCCATAAAATCAATTTTTGTTACTACTTGTTCATTCTTAACATTACTATAAGAATGCTTATTATTAATTTCATTAATAAAATTACTATTTCTCATTGCATTTACTCCAAGTTGAAATGCAGTAGTAAGGAACTCTTCCATAAACTTTTTTTCATAAATTTCAAATAACTCGCTTTCAGTATATTCCTCTTCATTATTAATATCATTTCCTTCATCATCACTTTTAATAAATAATGAATTAAAAATCTTAATATATTTACTGTACTTGTCCACATTATTGTAGCCATTATTATTTCCCATATCAATAATACCCCCTATTATCTTACAATCAACATCCATTAACGTTTTTAAAAGAATCTAATAATATATCTCTATTAAAAAATCCTTTCAAAACTCTATAATAAAGTAAAATACTATTTATTCTTAATTAAAAAATAAAATATTTCTATGCTTATTATTTTTAACCTCCTAATTGTATTTAGAAAAGTTATTGAAGATGTTTACAAAATGTACTACAATGTAATTATTATGGTTAATTGTATACTTTTGGTATTCAATAACATTTTAGAGTAAATGTAGTTCCCGCTACTTTTGCTCTTTTTATTTTTTTATAAAATAAATAATATTTATTAAAATAATTAATATAAGTTTTTACACTTATTTATTATTTAACTATATTTTACCATATTAAATATGATTTATTCAAGAATTTTACTTCATTTTTTTGACTATTTTCTAAAGCTACTTACTTATTTCAACTGGTTTTGTAAATTTATTTACATTCATTTAATTTATTTTACAATTTGATATATTAGTCATGTTAATCTTATAAATTATTTTTTTAAAACTAATGATAAATTGTAAAATTATCACTCCAACAATTCCACCAATAAAATCTATAACTATATCTCTAACACTACTATTTCTTCCAGGTATGTATAATTGTCTATACTCATCTATAACAGCATATAAAAGCACAATAAATAATGTATAAATTATACATTCCCTACTTTTTATATTAAAAGATTTTAAAGTTAAAAATACTATTAAAGCTAATACTAAAAACTCAAACCCATGTGCAAATTTTCTAATATATTTATTAAGCTTTTTGATAAACTCATCATCATTTCTAGTTATAATTGAATTATCACTATTATTAACGTTATTATTAATAACAGATTGAGTTTTATTAATTATCCCTTCTGTTATAAAAACACTTGTATTATTGGATGACTCTCCTGTTTGACTTGTGTTATAAGCAATAAATCCCATCCAAAATATACAAAATATTATAAATATCTTCTTCACAAATAGCCCTCCTACAGTACTTTTATGAATAGTTAATCACATAATTATTTTTTTATAAAATTATTATTAACACTTAAAATACTATACTACATCCCCTAAACTTTTCTAAAACCTTATTATTACAATCATCACCAATATATAAACTGCTTATTGCTAATTTTATATTTCTATATAAATCCTCTTCATCAATTTCCATAGTTATAAACTTAGTAATTTCATTACTTATATTAAGAAAAGCTTCACAACAACTAGATTTGCTATTTTCATCAACTAAGTTAAATACTAATGCTCTATAAAGAATATATCCATAAGTTACACTCAATTTTATATAATCAATAACTTCATTAGATTTAATTTTTTTAAACCTATATTTAATTCTTAGGATGTCTTCTTTACTACATATCTCTTCATTAATAATAAAGTGTATTGCTGCATTTAGAAATTCTTCTTTTATACTTTCTACTACATTGTTTTCTAAATAATCTATAACTAATTTTTCTATGTTTGAGTTTTGCATTTATTTTACCCCCTTTAAATTCTTAGCTTATACTAATAAATATATTATACACTAAAGAAATAAGCCATACAAAAGTATGACTTATTATAATGACTTAAATATTTTTATTTTAAAATCCCTGTTAAATATTCAATAAATCCCTCTCTTAACTCTTCTTTTCTAAGAGCATATTCAACTGTAGCTTGAAGGAAGCCAAGCTTATCCCCTACATCATATCTTCTTCCTTCAAAATCATATGCATACATTGCTTCATGTTCAATAAGCTTAAGTAATGCATCTGTAAGTTGAATTTCATTTCCTTTACCAGGTTTAGTATTTTCTAATATTTCAAATATTTTTGGTGTAATTATATATCTACCTAATATTGCAACATTAGATGGTGATTCTTCTACTGATGGTTTTTCTACTAGGTCTTTAACCTTGTATACTCTATCTTCAATATGTAATCCACCAACTATACCATACTTATTAACATCTTGTGGTGCTACTGTTTGTACTCCTAAAACTGAAGTTTTATACTCACCATAGCAATCAATAAGTTGCTTTAAACATGGTTTTTGATCATTATAAACAACATCATCACCAAGAAGTACTGCAAAAGGTTCATCTCCAACGAAAGTCTTTGCACAAAGGATAGCATGTCCTAATCCTCTTGGTTGTTTTTGTCTTATGAAATGAACGTTAACCATATCTGATATTTCTCTAACCATTTCAAGCATTTGTTTTTTTCCTGCTTTTTCAAGCTCTATTTCTAGCTCAACACTTCTATCAAAATGGTCTTCTATACTCTTTTTATTTCTTCCTGTTATTATAAGAATCTCTTCTATACCTGATGCAACACACTCTTCTATTATGTATTGTAAAGTTGGCTTATCAACTATTGGTAACATTTCCTTTGGTTGTGCTTTTGTTGCAGGTAAGAATCTTGTTCCCAGACCTGCTGCTGGTATTATTGCTTTTCTTATTTTCTTTTCCATATTTTTTTACCCTTTTTAATTAAATTTTATATTATTTATTCAATTATATTTCCATATCTAATTTCTTAAAGGTACTGTAAAAATATATATTTTTTATGTTTTTACAAATTATCGCTAAAAAATTTTACTACTTTAGATATTCATCGAAAATAATGAAACTATCCTCTTATTTCTAAAGAATATGTATATGAATATATTCCAATATTATCTACACCTAAAACCCTAGAAATATATGGAGTTGAAACTAATGGAATTATAAAAGTAAATACCTGATAAATTACATTATATATAAAGTTTTTATTTGTACTTTTCATTTTATTCAATATTCCTCAAACTTTCTCTAAGATAATCAATAGATTTCTTTTTTAAAATATGAATATTTTTTTCGTAATCAGTATAATCAACATCTCCTAGATAGTTGAAATTATCATCAAAATCATATGGAATAAGCCTATTCTCCATATTTAACTGTTTTAGTAATGTTATTACTCTATCATCATTTCCATACATTTCACCATTTTTAATTGTAATAAACTTTTTTCGGTATATCGTTGAAAAAATAGTTCCATGATAAGATGTTGTTAATACAAGTTCTGCATTTTTAATTAAATTTAAATATATAGAAGGACTTTCATATTCTGGTAAAATAAATCCAAAACTTTTAATAAGCTTAAAGTAATATGATTTTGTACTCCAAGTAATTACTTTCAAATTATATTTATCCGCTATTTTTTTAACAAATTTACACATTTCCCTATCAAATGATGGAGAATAAAAAAATATATATTTATCCTTATCTTGAAGAGAATTATCCTCGATTTTTTTATAATCCTCTGCAGTTAATAATAATGTTGGATCTAAAAGCACTGGAACATCAATTCCAATCATTTCCTTAATCCACTTTTGTCCATTATTTTCTCTAATAGATAGACAGTCAAACCCCTTTAAATAATTACAATATTTTTCTTTATCATCTGTATAATCAGATATTTTTTTTGCACCAAAACTTGGCGTATATGCTATTTTCTTTGCCTCTTTAACCCATGGTAAAAAATATGCATCATCATAATCTTTTATTGTAATATTCCAAATTTGATCACTACCTGCAATTACCGCTTTATATCCCTCTTCAGATATTTCAGACCCTTTTGTATATTCTTTACTTAAAACGAAATTTTTTTTCTTAAACTCTTCATATTTTTGATTATTACGTTCAATCTTATTTATTACCGGCATAGTAAGTATATTTTTTATAATATTTTTTATTGAATCGTTCTTAAATCTAGTAGCATAAAGTTCTTTTTGTCCTTCAGAAGAAAAATCAACTATTTCCGCCTGATACCCTAATTTATGTACAGCTGTTTGTATTGCATACGATTCTAACATAGAACCACAATTATACGAATTGTGAAAAGTTATTATTCCAATTTTCATTTTATTTCTCCTAGTATAATGTTTTTTGTAGTTAGTTTTAAGTTAATTTCCAATACCTAAACTTGCTACAATTAAAAAAGGATTACTGGAAATTCAAAAAACATCTTAGAATTAATCCTAAATGTTAATATTGGTGTATTAAATTATTGGAACATATATATTCGAATTTTCTTTGCTTACCAAATTGATAGTTATTCTTAAAAACAACATTTCTCTAATTGTACTTTTACCTTTTAATTTAATAATTATTGTGATTATTATTTATATTAGTATAGTAGATAATTTTTATCATAATTAATAATTTAATTCTTATTATTGATAAAATATTTATACATTACTAATTAGGTATAATCTTCAATACTAATTTTTCTAAATTAATTACTTTAGTCATTAATTCAAATTCAAACAGAAAAATATTTAAATAATCTCTAACAATTTAAATAAATACATTCTTATTTATTTTTTTTGTTTATACCTAAAAAGTCATTTAAGATATATTTATAGTTAATAATAAAATAAATAACTATTGCATTAAATACTTGTACTATTATTTTCACATAAATATTTTCTATTAAGCTACCTATTACAATCAAATAAATCATAATAATAAATGATTTTAATATTATTGGAATTATTTTTTTTAAATTTCTTAAATAGTTAATTTGTTTTTTAGTATATATAACTTGATACAACAAAACTGAAAATTCTGCAGCAATCGTTCCAATACAAGCTCCATATGCTCCATAATTTTTTATAAGAATAATATTAAACATCAAATTAATTATTGCTCCAATCACTGTTGACATAACATATATTTTATTTTTTGATTTAGGTATTAAATAATTACTTCTTATAATATTTGTCATCGATCCAAACACTATTGTTGGTAATAAAAGTATTATTATATTTGCTGTTTTTAAAAATTCTTCTCCAAAAAACATTATTGTAAAATCTTTAGAAATCACAAATAACCCCAATACCATAGGTATTATAAAAAAATAACATAAATAGAATGTTGATGAAAATTTATTATCTAATTCTTTATCACTAGATTTTGCTATATGGGGCATCATCACAGTTCCTAATGCACTAACAAAACTAATAGGTATATTAATAATTTTTTCTGCACTCTCATAATATCCAAGCTCTGTTGTATTGGCAAAAAAACCTATCATAGTTTTATCCATAACTCTATATACACTATATGATATTACTGGTATAAAAAGCATTAAACACTGAGGTAAGTGAGAAAATATTTCTTTTAAAGACACCTTGCAAAAGGAAACTCTTTTTCTAATAAATATCCATAAATATACTTGACTAATCAATGTGCTAATGCTCATAATTAAAGTATATAACCATAAGTCATTGCTGCTTTTAACTAAAGCAAAAATTAATACTAACGATAATATCTTTATTATAACATTTCTTGATATTGTAATTTTAAACTCTTCCATCCCAAAAAAGAACCAATTAATATCAAATGCACTAGATATTAAAAATATAGATTGAATTACCAAAATTCCTTTATGATCATAATTATAAAATATTATAAAATTATAAAATATTATAATCATTAGAATATTACAAATTAATTGCAAAAAGTAAATAGAAAAAAACTTTTGTGATAATTTCTTTCTATCAGAACTACATTTCGCTATCTCTCGAGCACCATAATTATTTATACCTAACATTGATGCAAGCATAAAATAATATACTAAAGAATATGTATATGAATATATTCCAATATTATCTACACCTAAAACCCTAGAAATATATGGAGTTGAAACTAATGGAATTATAAAAGTAAATACCTGATAAATTACATTATATATAAAGTTTTTATTTGTACTTTTCATTTTATTCAATATTCCTCAAACTTTCTCTAAGATAATCAATAGATTTCTTTTTTAAAATATGAATATTTTTTTCGTAATCAGTATAATCAACATCTCCTAGATAGTTGAAATTATCATCAAAATCATATGGAATAAGCCTATTCTCCATATTTAACTGTTTTAGTAATGTTATTACTCTATCATCATTTCCATACATTTCACCATTTTTAATTGTAATAAACTTTTTTCGGTATATCGTTGAAAAAATAGTTCCATGATAAGATGTTGTTAATACAAGTTCTGCATTTTTAATTAAATTTAAATATATAGAAGGACTTTCATATTCTGGTAAAATAAATCCAAAACTTTTAATAAGCTTAAAGTAATATGATTTTGTACTCCAAGTAATTACTTTCAAATTATATTTATCCGCTATTTTTTTAACAAATTTACACATTTCCCTATCAAATGATGGAGAATAAAAAAATATATATTTATCCTTATCTTGAAGAGAATTATCCTCGATTTTTTTATAATCCTCTGCAGTTAATAATAATGTTGGATCTAAAAGCACTGGAACATCAATTCCAATCATTTCCTTAATCCACTTTTGTCCATTATTTTCTCTAATAGATAGACAGTCAAACCCCTTTAAATAATTACAATATTTTTCTTTATCATCTGTATAATCAGATATTTTTTTTGCACCAAAACTTGGCGTATATGCTATTTTCTTTGCCTCTTTAACCCATGGTAAAAAATATGCATCATCATAATCTTTTATTGTAATATTCCAAATTTGATCACTACCTGCAATTACCGCTTTATATCCCTCTTCAGATATTTCAGACCCTTTTGTATATTCTTTACTTAAAACGAAATTTTTTTTCTTAAACTCTTCATATTTTTGATTATTACGTTCAATCTTATTTATTACCGGCATAGTAAGTATATTTTTTATAATATTTTTTATTGAATCGTTCTTAAATCTAGTAGCATAAAGTTCTTTTTGTCCTTCAGAAGAAAAATCAACTATTTCCGCCTGATACCCTAATTTATGTACAGCTGTTTGTATTGCATACGATTCTAACATAGAACCACAATTATACGAATTGTGAAAAGTTATTATTCCAATTTTCATTTTATTTCTCCTTCACCTAAATCTTTACTCTTATTCCATTTTTATTTTTTATATAATAGACAGCCTTTACTCTACAAAAAATTTTCATTATAAATATTGGTAAAACTATCATTTCACTTTTTAAACATCCTAATACAATTCTTTGTATACTTGATAAATCCTGCATATAACTTTTTAAATCTTTTAATACCAATTTATATTCATTCTTTTCTTTAAAATATAGTATAGGATCTTTAATTATTTTCCCTTCTGCTAATGCAACTCTATACATGATTGAATATAATCCAGTTAATAATGACTTTTTATAAATATAAACCCAATCTTTATTTTCGTTTAAATTATTATTACATAATAATTCCCAAAAAATTTTATGGAAATATTCTTCTGTGTCAACTATTTTCAAGTTAAACTTATTTGTTGATGATTGCATATTTTTAAAAAAACAATAATATGATTTATTTACACCTACTATTTTGTGTGCTTTTATAAAGACTTCACAATTAAATAACATATCCTCTCCATTAATCATTCCCGTATTAAAAAATATATTATTACTAATCAAAAATTTTCTTGAATATATTTTTGAAAAAACCCAGCATAATGAGCTCCCTGCTTCCTTCAAAGCATTAGAACCAATTGCAGCCTTTGCACATTCAAACCTATCATATTCTTGTTCAGAAATTTTATTACTTAAAAGAATAACATCAGCAGAATTATTTTTTTGAATTGATTCCATTAGTATATCATCCCAGTTTTCAATCATGAAATCATCTGAATCCAAGAAAACAATCCAATCGCTTTTTGCGTTTTCAAGTCCTCTATTCCTAGCCGCACTTACACCTGCATTCTCCTGATATATATATTTCACATTATTAGAATTTTTCATAAATTCATTACACAATTTTTCACTTGAATCAGTTGAACCATCATTAACAAGAATAACCTCTATATCTTCATTTCTTTTTTCAATACACTTAAATACTACTGGTAAAAATTTTTCTGAATTATAAATTGGAATTATTACTGTTAAAGTTTTATTACCCATTTTTTCCCTACCCTTCTAGAAAGTTCATTATATTTACATTTTGGTTTTTTTTACAAATTGAATCTATATGCCAAACCATAAAATAAATCATATACATAGAAGGATCAACATATACTTCTACAATTAATGCAATCTGTAGTGCCAAATATAATGCTGAAACAATTTGTGTAACTTCAAATCTAGAGTACCTCATTGTTTTTTTTACTAACATAATATTTATTATCAAGTATAATATTATCAATATTATACCACCAATATATAAATATTCTAATATTTGATTGTGTGCTGATATGATTGAATTAGAAGAATACAATTGATGCTTTACATCATAACTCTGTTCTCCCCACCCCATTATAGGATGCTGCGATATTGCATTTAATGCTCTATCCCATAAACCTGTTCTATATGTTAGATTTATATCTTTTTTTAGTATAACAACAATTATATATGAAAATAAATATTGTAATCTAAATATAGGTATAGCAAAGAACATTATAATTATCACAAATAAATATGTACGCATATTAAATATTTTATATTTTTTTCTGATAAATGGTATTAAAACTATAATAAATAATACACCAAGACACAAAATACCTGTTCCTGATTTTACATATATTGCACTAATAATGGTAATAATTAACAACAATACTCTTCTAAAATTAACTTTATCAAACTTACACAAAATCAAAGTAATTCCTGTAGATGGAAGAAAATATATTAAATGTTTATTTTTAAATCCCAAAAACCAATTTTCTGTTGTTTCCCCTATAACTCCTGTACTATACATACCATTAGGAAATAATAATAAAGTAATAAAATTAATATAAATAAAAATTTCAAAAACATAATACATATTTTTATATAATTTCATTGGATTATTAGAGTAAATTTCAAATATAGCAGCAATTGAAATTATAATAACTGCCATTTTTATCGAATAAGGTGCACTCCCCCCTCTAATAATTGTTACCAATACTATCCATGTTTCAAATGCAATCCATATTAAATTGAATTTACTAAAATGTGCTCTAAATATTAGTTTACTAACTAATATCAAAGATATTAAAACTCTATAAATATCATAAAACTTATTTATGTATGAAAATCTTAATAAGAATTCTGGCCTTATAAAGGCCAGCATACACAAAAATATAAAAACAGAATCTTTACTAATCTTAAAATTATTTGTAAATTTCATAGTCACTACCTCATTTTCTTAATCTTGATAAAGTATAGAGAATTTTAATTCCTCGATAAGATTTATTTATATAGAATTTTCGTAATAACTTATATTGAAATTTTAATTTATTCTCATTAACATTATAAAATGCGTCATACCAAACTTGATTACTGAAAGATTTTTTTAATATTTCTATTTTCTTGATTTTATCTATGTATGACTTTTTATGCATTAAAAATAATTTAATCCACATCATATATGCATATAAAACAGCAATATTATAAGGTTCATTTCCTAAATTATATCTTTCACATCGAATCTTACACTTTTCTAAGTAAATGAATACTTCTTTATCATAGTTACTATGGAATTTTTCCATTGCTGAATTAGGATGTATAATATAATTATATCCAGCATATTCTACTAATAATATTCTATGTGCATTATCTAACACATCCATATTAAACAATGCATCTTCTCGTATAGAAATTTCTCTTTCAAATCTTATATCTTTAACTATTGATTTTTTTAATAATTTAGCAAATGGATAACCCAAAACTTGTAAATCTATATTACTCTCTTCTAAAGTGCAATTATCTATTAATGAACACATTAAATCTTTTATATCATGTTTTTCTAATATTTTCTTTCCACAATTATTAGTTTTTAATGTAACCTCAGTCCCATTTATCATTCTTATACCTGAGTAGATAATATCGACTTCATTCTTAATTGAATAATTATATAAGGTTTCAATATAATCTTTTTCGATATAATCATCACTATCTACAAAACAAATCCATTCTCCCTGTGCATTATCTATACCAAAATTTCTGCTATCAGAAACACCAGAATTTTTCTTTTGTATAATTTTAATTCTCTTATCAATTTTCAAAAATTCTTTGATAATATCTGTAGAATTATCTGTAGAACCATCATCAATCACAATAATCTCTAATGTTTTATAGGTCTGTTCAATTATACTTTTAAGACATCGCTCTATATACTTTGAAGCATTATACATCGGTATTATAACTGATATTAAATCCATAATTCTATCCTTTCCTAATACTTCTCTAAATTATATTGATTCATTCTATCTTACTTGTCCAACTTCTAGTAAATCACAAAAATCAGTATAGAACTTCTCTAAATTCCAACTCTCTGTCATCCCCAGTACTGCCTCCTCCATATTATCAACTACATCTGGATTATCTAGCAAATAATCTATCTTCTCTGATAATAAAGAAATTAAATTTTCATCCCTTTTTAGCAGTATACTACTATTCTCATTGGTGTATTCTGGAATCCCACCAGAGTATGTAGTAATTAGTGCCTTACCAGCTGTTAATGATTCCACTACTGTAAGTGGAGCTGGATCATCCCATATAGATGGTATAACAACTATATCTGCCAATGCATATAACTCTGGAATCATATTATACTCTATGAATCCTGTAAAAATAATTTTATCCTCCATACTTAGTGCTAATTCTCTCATTTCGCTTTCAAATTTACTAACCATTCCACTTCCAAAATAATATCCACCTACTATTAATAATTTAACATTTTCATGGTTAATCTTTTTAAAGGCCAATAACAGTTCTTTAATCCCCTTTTCATGAGTGAATCTTCCTGTAAATAACACAATTTTATCTGATGAATCCAAATTAAATCTTCTTCTTAACTCATCTTTTCTTTCTTGCTTAATATTAATTCTGAATTTTCTCTGGTCAATTTTATTTTTTAAAACAAAATAATTATTATTATCTTCTTTTCCTAAAAACTCTTTTAAAGTTCTATTAATATAATTACTTACTCCTAATACAGATTTACAGTTTGCAATTATATTTTTACAACCATAATCATTTACAACTACATTGTGCAAGTGATAATAATATCTTCCTTCATATTTTTTATAGTTATTGTACTTTTTTAATATCATAAATAATGTTGAATGATTTTCTATTACTAACTTTCCATAGTCATCCTTATTTATTTTTTTTGCTACCTTTCTTATATAGTATAATCTTTGCAATATATATCTATACGACATACTCTTCTCTTTTTTTAAAATATTTTTTGCAAATAAATATAATAACTTATCGACTTGTTGAATAATAAGTGGGATTTGTATAAATTCAACTCTTGTATTCTTATATTTTTCTGCTTGAATTTTTGCATCATGATTGAAACAACTAAATATTGTTAAATCTAACTTATTACTTAACTCATTTTGTTTCATAATATTTTCATCTAATGCTTCTACAGCTCCTCCCATTGCTGCTGGAACAGGAAAATATCCACTGGTTATAATTGTAATTTTATTATCTATTTTGTTCATAATACTATTCCTCATTATAAAAGTATTCTTTCTATTAATTCCTCATGTTCGCTGGCGACACGCTTTATATCATATTTTTCCTTTACTATTTTAAAACCATTTACTATCATCTTATTGCATAAATCAATATCATCATGAAGCCGTATTACCGCTTTAGTAGCTTCAAGAATATCATCAACTTTTACCAGTAAACCATTCTTTTCATTCTCTATAATATATGGTATTGCATCTATTTCTGTAACTACAATGGGTATTTTTGCTAACATATACTCGGCCAATACAAGTCCAAAACCTTCCCATCTTGATAATAACAAACCTACATCAAATATTTTCATATATGAAAATGGATTATTTATCCATCCCGTAATAATAACCGAATTTTTTAAATTACTATTTTCAATAAAAGATTCTATCTTCTCTCTTTCCTCTCCATCACCTACCATAATAAAGAAGGCATTTGGAATTTTATCTTTAACTTTTTCTGCCATTTTAATAAAAATATCTGGAGCTTTTTGCTCTGATAATCTAGCTACTGTCCCAACTACATAAGCATCTTCAGGTATGTTAAGTTCTTTACGATATATCATAGTATCAAGTTGATATTTGTCTATATCAATTCCATTCTCTATAACAATTAATTTTTCTTCAGGACTAATTTTATTATCCAAAGCAGATTTTTTCTCTGCCCCTGAAATACAAACTATAGAATCACAAAAACTAGCTAATATTTTTTCTATAATGGAATATAAACTTTTTTTTATTTTATTACAATTCATATTAAAAGCCCAACCATGTGGATTATATATACATTTATAATGAAGACCTATATTAGCCAATCTACCAATTGCCCCACCTTTACTAGAATGACAATAGATGATATCTGGAGAAATTTTTTTTATTAACTTTCTTACTTCTATAGCTGCAACAAAATCAGATATACCTATTGAGCGTTTTAAATTAATTTCATAATATTTAATTTTATTTTTTTTTAAATAATTTTTATCATAATCAGATGAACAAATCACAATATTCTGATATTTGTTTGTATCTATCGAATCTAATAACATTTGCAAATATCGCTCAACACCACCTGCTGCTTGAGCGATATGTAATATTTTAATATGATTTGTATCCTTCATATTATTAATTCCCCTCTTTATTTAATAACTTATTTCATATTATTATGGTAATAACATTAAAAAAGTATCCTATACTACATTAGATCTTAACCCAATTTTTTCTATTTAGTTATTATTTTTCAATTTACTCCTATAGTATATACATTTATAATTGCTCCATACTTTTCTTCAATATTAAAAAGCAAAAAACAAACTTATCATCGGATACTCTCTCTTAACTATTTTATTTTCGCTTATTTAGAAATATATTTAAAAACTAAATTCAAACTACCAACTACTTAAATTTATCAAGCTTTTCCTCAGTTGCTCCAATTCTATTTCTTTTCTATAATTATTGGAACTCGTATTGTCTTTATTTCTTCATATTTTCTTAATTGTTATTATTTTTTTATATTTTTGATTCCTAAAATATTATGTCATTTTCTCTTACAAATATGAATAATATATCTATTATTCAATATATATTTAAATAAATCTTCAACTACAAATTCCACTGGTATTCTTTAGAAAATATTGTTTTATAATAAATTATCTTAGTCTTTACAATTGCTTTATATTTTTCAATACACTTTTCATTAATTAATGAGCATTTTTATCTCCAAAAAGCACTCCTACCGTCTTAAAAATAAGCTTAATATCAATCCAGGTGCTTCTCTCATCAACATACTTAATATCAAGCTTCATCCAATCCTCAAAATCAATATTATTTCTCCCACTAACCTGCCAGTAACAAGTAAGACCTGGTTTAACTTCTAATCTTCTATACATCCAATCCTCAAATTGAGCAACTTCCTTAGGTAAGCTTGGCCTAGGTCCAACTAAGCTCATGTCACCCTTAAGCACATTCCAAAGCTGAGGAAGTTCATCAATAGAAGTTTTCCTAATAAATTTACCAACCTTAGTAACTCTAGGATCATCCTTCATTTTAAACATAGGTCCAGACATTTCATTTTGAGCCGCTAACTTTTCCTTAAGCTCTTCAGCATTAACTACCATTGATCTGAACTTATACATATCAAACTCTTTGCCATTTTTTCCAACCCTCTTTTGAGAGAAAAATACTGGTCCTTTAGAAGTAGTCTTAATAATAATTGCAATAATAATAAATAAAGGACTAAGTACTATTACTCCTATAAAAGAACAAACAACATCAATTAACCTTTTAACAACCTCATAAAAGCTAAATTCCATAGAAGATTCACTTTCAATCTCTAACTGTTTTTCCTCCATTTTCGTCCCCCCTTTTAAACTACATAAACTTACTTAAAATCTATTTATATAGTTATGATTTATAAACTTCAAAAATACAAAGTAATTCTAAATCTATTTAAAAAATTTTATTTTTCATCTCCATAATAGTAATAATATTTATTTCTGGTATTATCAACAGCATGAAGTACTGTTCCAATAATATTTGCATTAACCTTCTTTAAAGAAGCAATAGAATTTTGAACATCATCTTTCTTAGTAACTCCCGCTCTAACAACAACTAAAGTTCCATCAACCTTAGTAGATAGAATTTGTGGGTCTGCAACAGCTTGTACTGGAGGTGCATCTAAAACTATATAATCAAAATGTTCTTTCATTTCTTCTAAGAATAAAGTCATAGACTTAGATGCTAGCATTTCAGCTGGATTTGGTGGTATTTTACCAACAGTTATAATATATAAATTTTTCTTATAATTATGTGCAACATCCATAACCTTTTGCTTTTGAAGTAATACATCAGAAAGACCATAAGTATTAGTTACTCTAAAATTTTTATGTACAGATGGTTTTCTCATATCACAATCTACAAGAAGTACCCTTGCTTCACCTTCTGCTAAAGTTAAAGCTAAATTCCCTGAAGTAGTAGATTTCCCTTCTCCTGGGTTTGCACTAGTTACTACAATAGTTTTATACTCTTTATCAAAAGAAGAATATTGAATATTAGTTCTTAAGCTTCTATAAGCTTCTGCTGCTATTGACTTTGGATTTTTTTCAACTACAAACATCTTTTTACCTCCTATACCATATCAACATCTGGAATTGTTCCAAGTACTGGTATATCTAATTCCTTTTCAAGTTGTTCTTTATTCTTATAAGTGTTATCTAAATATTCAATTAAGAAAACTAATCCTACACTTACCATAAGACCTAATAAAAATGCTATAGCAATATTCATAGTCTTATTAGGACTTACTGGACTTTCTGGAAGTTCCACTTCTTCAATTACTCTAACATTACCATTAGAAACAAGCTCCTTTGAAGTAACAATAAATTCTGCAGTTATATTTTTCAATACATCTACAGCTTCCTCTGGATCTTTACTCTGATATTTAATTTGAAGAATTTGAGTATCAGTTACTGGCGTTACTGTTAATGCTGAAACAACACTAGCTGCTTCTAAATCATAATCTAATTCATTAATTGCTCTTCCAACTAAATCTTTTGTTTTTATAGCTTGTGCATATGTCTGTAATAATTTTTGATACATTTGAATATCATTAGTGTTATATGCAGCTTCATCACTTTCTTCTTTACCTATAAATAGTTTAGTGCTTGTCTCATATACAGGATCAATTACAAAAAAGCTTAAAACCCCTGATATTAATGTAGCTGCTACTGTAATTGTAACTATCATAATCCAACGCTTCTTTAAAGCTTCAAAAATTTCCGACAGACTTATTACTTGTTCTTCCATTTCATTCATTATTTAAACACTCCTTTTAATAGTGATAATTATTCAGTTAAAAGCAGTAAATTATTAATATACCTAATTTCTCTTTTACTATTTATACTTATCACATATTTTTAATCTTCTTGTTTTATTTATTAAGGAATTGCATAGCACTTCCTATTATAACTATTAAACATTAATTCCTTGTATATCTGGAATAGTTCCAAGAACTATTAATCCTAATTCTTTTTCAAGAGTTTCTTTACTCTTAAATGTATTATTAAAATACATCATCATAACTACTCCCCCTATACTAACTATTAATCCAGCTATAAACCCTATCCCCATAACCATTATCTTTTTACTAATTAAATTGCCACTACTTACATTAACTTGCTCCAAAACTTTTATATTAACTGTTGGATACAACTCTTTTGAATATGCTATAAGATTTTCAGTCATTGAATAAATTAGGTTATAGCTTTGTTGTGGATTTTTACTAGTATATTTCAATTCAATTATTTGAGTATTAGTTATTGGATTTACTGTTAAATTTCCAATAACTGATCCATATTCAATTTTTTCTTCTACTTCTTTTAATGAGTTTATTTTAGATTCATTAATTGATTTATTAATAAGCTTTTTACTTTTAATAACCTCTGAATATGTAGTAATTAAACGTTGATATAAAGTAACCTCTTCATTATTATAGCTTTCCATTGTATTTTTGAATTTTTGTTTTCCTATAAATACTTTTACTGTAGCTTCATAATCTTGCTTCATAAAAAAGGTTGTATATATACTTGCTATAAGAACGAAGCTTAAGGTTATTATAACTATATTTCTACAATTTTTCTTAATTTCGCTCAGATACTCTAAAATATTTATCATTTATCCCCCTATAATCCATTTTACGCTATTTTCTTAATAATTATTAGATGTATATAAAAAATTTTATAAAAAAATAATATTAAAATTTTTCTTTTAACTTCTATATAAATTTCCATCTATAAATTACATATTTTTTCTATGTTTTTAACTTCTTAAATTTATCTTAATTTTATCCGAAAATTATTATATCACAAAAAAAAAATACGTAAAAGGTCACTATTGTACAAATCTTCTGTCAAGTAAACGTTTCATTTTCATCGTTTGTTTTATTTTGTAAAAAACTACATTTTAATTTCCTTTTTAAATAATATTTTTTAATATATTATAATTTTTATTTAATCTACATTATTGATATTTTAATTATTTAATTTCTATTGTCGAAAGTTGTTATATATTTTTTACTATTTTTTTATTATTCTTTCACTTATAAAAAAATATTATATTTTTTTGAGTTTCCATATTCCATTTTTTTGAATATATGTTATAATAAACATGCGTTCTAGAATATATGTTCACCTCATTTTATTTAACTCTTATTTTTCTATTTTAGATAAATCTTTTTTTAAAAAGGAGGCCTTATTTTGAAGTCTTTATATTTAGAAATTAAAAAAAATACTAACTCAAAAGAAAAAATGGTTTCCACAACCTATGATTCTAACTTTTTATTTCACAATCTATGTAAAGCCAAAAATAATAATAAAGATGCTATTCTTTTTTTCATTGAAAAATATCAACCACTTATAAAAAAGTATGCTTTTAAATATAAGTTAAAAAACTTTGATAAAGATGACTTAATTCAAACTGGAAATATTTCTGTTATTATGGCTATTAATAAATATGATCTTTCTAAAGGAAGTAAGTCTATTGATTCTTATATTATTAATTCTATTAAAAATTGTTTTAGAAACTTAGCTCGTAATCAAATTAAATATAATGATGAATCTAGTCTTAATATTCCCATAGATGAGGATATTGAAATTGAAGATTTAATTAGTGATTCTTTCAATTTAGAAGAATATATTGTTAATTCTAGTATAAATGATTTATTAAAAAACCTTCTTAAAACCCTGTCTCCTAATGAGTATAAGTTAATTAAAATCGCTTACCTAACTCCTAATACTACTTTATATAGATACTGCATTAATAATAATTTAAATTATCCAAAGAAAAGACGTGAATTAATTTCCCTACTAACTAAACTTCAAAAAGTTATTGAAAATTAAAGCAAAAAAGAATTACTTAATATAAGGAAAGTGAACCTTTATTAAGTAATTCTTTTTTAGAAAATTCCTAAGAACTTCTTTTCCTTAACTAGAGTTCCTCTAAAATTTACATCTTCATTTTCAAGCATTAATCTTCCATTATTAATAAATGCTTTTCTTTGATTTCTTTCTAAAATACCTAATGCTTCTTTAATATCAGTATCTCTACCTCTATCTCTATGGGCATCAGATCCAATAAAACTATATATATTATTTTCTAAATATTTAGTTGCAGTTTTCTTAACTTCTTTTCCAAAAGAACCAGTTAGACTTCCTGCATTTAATTGAAATAACATCCCTTCTTTTATAAGACTATTAATCATTGAAGGCTTTTTAATAAATGGTTTATATCTTTCTGGGTGAGCTATTATTGGAACAATTCCTCTTATTTGTAGCTCATATATTGTATTTATTACTTCATCTATATTAAATTCTAACATAGGAAGTTCTATTAACATATATTTTGTGTTATTAATTGTTCCTATCATTTTATCATTATAATATTCTAATATGTTTTTACTATAATAAACTTCTTGACCTGCATATATATTAATATCTATATTATTTTCTCTTGATATTTCTTTTAATTCTTCCACTTTTTTAAGTACTTCATTATACTCAACTTCAAATCTTCCTCGCATAAAATGTGGTGTTGCAACTATATCTGTTGTTCCTGACTTTTCTGCTTTTTTTAGCATATTAATTGTCATTTCTATATCTTTTGAACCATCGTCTATCCCAGCTACTATATGTGAGTGTATATCAATCATTCCTTTATCCCCTTTCTTGTTTATATTTATCTATTATTATATAGTACAACCTCTATGTAGGAAAAGGAAATTTTTGATTAATTATATATATCTGATAATTCTAACTCTGTGTTTGCCTTATTAAATTCATAAATTATCATTGGTGAATCTTCTATTAATACATTTGGTAGTTTAACCTTAAAAGTACTACCCTCATTTAATATACTATCTACTGATATACTTCCATTATGAACCTCTATCATAGACTTAACTATATTTAAACCAATTCCACTTCCTTCATTTGCTCTCTTTAATGAACTATCAACTCTTGAAAATCTATGGAATATTTTATCTTTTAACTCACTTGGAATTCCTATCCCTGTATCTTTAAACTGCATTTCTAATATATCATCTTTTAACATTAAATCTACTTTAATGATTCCTTCACCCTCAGTGTATTTAATTGAATTTGACACTAAATTTAATACTATTTTTTCAATCATAACAGGATCACACTTTATAAAATGTTCCTCAATATTTGTATCAAACTCTACATTTATATTCTTTGATTGAGCAAATGGTACTATTGACATTACTATATCTTCAACAATTGAAACCACTTCATAATTTCCAAACTCTGCGTTAAGATCCCCTGTATCTATTCTTGTTGAATCTACTATATTATTTATAAGTCTTAACATTCTCTTACTATTTAATTTTAATGAAGCGCTATACTTATCATAAGCTTCTTTAAATTCTTTTATTCCAATAGCTTCAGTTTTATCTAATAACTGTATTATTGAATAAAAAATATTTAAAGGTGTTTTTAATTCATGAGAAAGTGTTGATATAAATTCTGATCTTTTTACATCATTAATTTTATGAGCTTCAATTTCTGACTGTAATTTAATAGTTTCTGACATATCAATATAGCTAACTAATATTTGACTTTCTTCTTCTTCAGATTTTAATAACTGAATAGAACAATCTACAATTGAGTCTTTCTTTAAAGTTTTTAGTATCCCTCTCCAATTTGATTTATCAACAAGTTCTTTACTAATTATCTCTTTAATTTCTTCTGGCAGGTTAATTTTTAATAATTGCTCTTTAAATTCCTCATTATCCATTTTATAACCATAATCTTCTCTTATTTTTTCATTCATAAATGATACATTATAATTTTTATCACAAATAAATATATATGAGTGTTTATTATTGTTAGCTAAATTATAAAACTTTCTTAATTCCCTATTTAAATAATCAGCTTCTTTATATAGTAAATATAACTCTATTATAGAACCAATAATAACTATAATAAATGATAGATATGTTAATAAAGATGATGTTAACTTCATATTTATTGAATTATATGTCACTCCATATATAATATAAAAAACCTTAATAGCAATTAAAAATAAGCTTATACTAAAAGTGCCTAATAAAATTTTTGCTTCTTTTATACCAATTAATAATAATTTTAATGCTACTATTACATATACAGTAGATATAAGTAAATTATATGAAACAAATATTGCTTCACTACTAAAAATCCCACCTATAAATTTTCTCTTTTCTATTTCCCAACTAATAATAGAGTAAATAACTACAAATATAAACGATTGTGCTTTATATCTATTTAATAACTTATGTAATTTCGAATTTGGTCTAACTGCAGTAAAAAGTAAAATTGCTCTTAAAAAAGATGTTGTTATACTTAAATAATTACTAACTCTAAATTCATTATCTAAAAATGTGTAATAGTCAAGCTGTCCTGTAATAGATGCTATTGAAAGTCCAACATACACTAATAGTAATGTAAATACTATAGAATCTTTTGTTTTTTTGTATAGTATTAAACAACTAGCTATTGCAGTAACAGATATTAAAGCATTTACTTGTCTAACAAATATTACAGAAGAATTGATATATTCTTTATCGTCATAAACCCAAAATATCCTTACTATAAAAATACTCATTACCACTACCCCAATGGTAAAAATATATTTTAATATTTTCCTGGTTTGTTTTTTTATTATATCTTCTTCTAAGATTTGTTTATACATTAATAACCTCCCAAACATATATAATACAATTAAATTAATTTTTTCCAACAGTTATTATACCATGTTTTTACTTATTTTGTATTATATTATATTGCTTTGTAATATAATTATGGTTTTATTTGTTTATTTAAGTAAAAATAAATTATTTCATAATATAAAAAAGCATGTAGTAATAAATTTAATATATCCTATCTATATCTATTAATTTTATTATTTCAACAATACTATATAAATAGATTACATTAACTTTAATTTTACTACATGCCTTTTATTTTAACTTATATAATTAAGTCTTAATTTTCTTATGTTATTTTATTAGTTAACTATTATTTTAGTTAATTACTCTTCGTCTTTACCTACACCAGAAAGAACTAACCCTTTGTTATGGTCAAGTGCCCAGTTAATTCCCCAGTCATTTTGGAATATTATTAAGTCTCTATCTTTAAAGTCTTTAACTTTCTTAGCATCAGATGTTAAGTTTAATCTTTCAATATCTCCATCATAGCTTTCAATCCATCTTACATATCTAAATGCAAGTCTATCCATCTTGATATCAACATTGTATTCATTCTTAAGTCTGTATTCAAGAACTTCAAATTGAAGTACCCCTACAACACCTACAATTATTTCTTCCATACCAACATGGTTTTCTTTGAATACTTGGATAGCACCTTCTTGAGCTATTTGAGTAACACCTTTAACGAATTGTTTTCTCTTCATAGTGTCAACTGGTCTAACTCTTGCAAAATGTTCAGGAGCAAATGTTGGAATTCCCTCAAATCTAAACTTTTTAGATGGTGAACATAAAGTGTCTCCTATTGAGAATATACCTGGATCGAATACCCCAATAATATCTCCTGCATATGCTTCTTCAACAATTTCTCTGTTTTCAGCCATGAATTGTTGAGGTTGAGCTAGCTTAAGTTTCTTTCCACCTTGCATGTGGAATACTTCTTCACCTTTAGTAAACTTACCTGAACAAATTCTCATGAAAGCAATTCTATCTCTATGAGCTTTGTTCATATTTGCTTGAATCTTAAATACAAATGCAGAGAATTTATCATCAAATGGATCAATTTCTCCAATATTTGAGTTTCTAGCAAGTGGTGATGTAGTCATTTGTAAGAAATGTTCTAGGAATGGCTCAACACCAAAGTTTGTTAAAGCTGATCCAAAGAATACTGGAGTTAATTCTCCTAGTCTAACCTTTTCCATATCAAGTTCATCACCAGCAATATCAAGAAGTTCAATATCTTCCATTAACTTTTCATGTAGTGCTTCACCTAATATTTCTCTGAACTTTTCATCATCAACTGAACCTTCAATAGCTTCAACCTCTGTAGAACCATGATTTCCACCGTTAAATGCTATAATTCTTTGATTTTGTCTATCATAAACACCTTTGAAGTCTTTACCAGAACCTATTGGCCAATTCATTGGATATGTTTTGATTCCAAGTTCTGCTTCAATATCTTCTAATAACCCAAATGGATCTTGAGCTTCTCTATCCATCTTATTGATGAATGTGAATATTGGCATTTCTCTTAATGAACAAACATGGAATAGCTTTCTTGTTTGATCTTCCACCCCTTTAGCAGCGTCAACTACCATTACAGCAGAGTCAGCAGCCATAAGTGTTCTATATGTATCTTCTGAGAAGTCTTGGTGTCCTGGAGTATCTAGAATGTTTATGCAGTGTCCTCCATAGTTAAATTGCATAACAGATGAAGTAACAGAAATACCTCTTTGCTTTTCTATTTCCATCCAGTCTGAAACAGCATGTGTTGATGCTTTTCTTGCTTTTACTGAACCTGCAAGTCTTATTGCTCCTCCGTATAATAGGAACTTTTCTGTTAATGTTGTTTTACCAGCATCAGGGTGAGAAATAATTGCAAAGGTTCTTCTCTTTTTTATCTCATTTATGTAATCAGCCAATGTTATGTCCTCCTAAAAAATTATTTATATATAAATTAAATTTACTTCTTTATTAAATGTAACTCAACTACCTTTCAGTCGTTGAGTAACTTCGATTTGCTAAATTAAAATTTAGAATCTTAATTTAAAGGAAACTCGACTCCTTTCAGTCGCTGAGTAAGTTCGACTAACCAAATTAAAATTTGGAGTCTCACTTAACTTACTTATTATATACTTTTTCATTTAATAATACAAGAATTCTGCTTAGGAATGCGAAATATTGATTAACCAAAATATGGGACTGCCTCCGGGGAAGATCCATATAATGGATCTTCCCCGGAGGCAGCCCCAATCAAATTCTAATTTACTAACCAATCTTCTTGCTTTACTTCACCAGTCTTAACATTTACCGTATATCCAACTTTTCCAATTATATTACTATCTTCTACACTTGTGGCATTTGGATCTTCAAGCTTAAGAAATATAAATGCCCATCTCATTTCTCCTTCACTAACAAGTCCTCTCTCAAAATAATGTGGCCCATATCCAGGGTGATTCTTTCTAACTACTTCTAATGCCATATCCACAGCCTCTAATTGATATATCTCTTTATTGACTGTATTAGAACCTGTATTTACACTTTCACTATTAGTAATACTTTCTTCTTGCTTATTCATCTCTTGTTGATTAGCAAGTTCTTCTTGCTTTTTTCTTTCTTCTTCTAACCTTTTCTCTTCTTCCTCTGCTGCTATTCTTTTTACTTCTTCCTCATAAGAGCTTTTAGAATTATTAACTTTACTCATTAAAGTGTTTAATTTATTAAAATATTCTTCTGTTATATCTTGTCCTAAATAATTATTAATTAAACTAATAGCTTCTTCATATTTATTCTCACTTATTAATGTATCAATCTGACCATCTATATTATTTATTTCATTTATTATAGATATCTTTTCTTCAACTACACTTGAAAATTCATTTACTTTTTGCTCAATATATTCTAAATATTTATTTCCTTTAATTTTAGCAATTAATTCCGATGCTAAAATATATTCTTTGTTTTGATATAGATTTTCTAATTCTATATAGCATTTTGTTAATTCTATTAAATCTAACGCTTCTTCATTATCACTTTCTATTAGTGTTACCTTTAAAAGTTCTTCTTGTGCTTTATCATACTCTTGTTCTTTTAGATATTTTTTTCCTAATTCTATTGAAGTAGTTATTTTATTAGCATTCACTACTTTAATTATACCAATTCCAAGTGTGGCAATTATAGTTAAAGCAATACCTATGGTTACTCCAATTATTATTCTTTTTTTCCCATTTATTTTTATCCCCATAATTTTCCCTCCACAAAACTACATTCTCCCATATAATTATACCATTTTTTACTTTATTTTCATAGAAAGGTTTATTTATAATGAAAACAAGTAATCATTTTTAAATTTTTAAAGGATTTTTTTTCAATTTATAGAATATTATTTAATGTAAAGTAATTATTTATCATACGAGGAGAAGTCAAATTATGAATTTTAAGTCGAAAAAGTTTCAAAACATTTATATTGTTTTTTTGTTAGTTGCTATTATTTTAATTTTTGCAATTAATGTTATCCAAGCAAATTCAGCTACTAACAATTCTCTTTCTCTTAAAGAAAAGTCCCCTATATTGGATGAAGAAATTGAAGCATATATTCCAGATGAGGAAGTTATAGTTGAAGATGTACCAAAAATCGAAAATATTAATAGTGCTGATTATGAAGATGAATATACTGATACTGATTTTGATACTGATACTGATTCACAATATAATAGTTATGATGATGATGATGATGATGTAAATAGCTCAACCCAAAGTAAACCTAATTCTAAACCTGGTAGTGGTTCTACTTCTAGTGGTAGCTCTAACTCTGGCGGTGATTCTAGCTCTGGTAGTGGTTCTGGATCTGGTAGTGGTTCTGGTTCTGGTAGTGATTCTGGTTCTGGTAGTGGTTCTGGTTCTGGCGATGACTCTGGCTCTGGCAATGGTTCTGGTTCTGGCAGTGGTTCTGGTTCTGGCAGTGGTTCTGGTTCTGGCAGTGGTTCTGGTTCTGGTGGTGACTCTGGCTCTGGCAGTGGTTCTGGCTCTGGTGGTGACTCTAACTCTGGCGGTGGTTCTGGTTCTGGCGGTGACTCTGGTTCTGGCAATGGTTCTGGTTCTGGCGGTGACTCTGGATCTGGCGGTGACTCTGGTTCTGGCAGTGGTTCTGGTTCTGGCGGTGACTCTGGTTCTGGCAGTGGTTCTGGATCTGGCGGTGACTCTGGATCTGGCAATGGTTCTGGTTCTGGCAGTGGTTCTGGTTCTGGCGGTGACTCTGGATCTAGCAATGGTTCTGGTTCTGGCAGTGGTTCTGGTTCTGGCGGTGACTCTGGATCTAGCAATGGTTCTGGTTCTGGCAGTGGTTCTGGATCTGGTGGTGATTCCAACTCTGAATCTGAAACTTATTAAGCCCCTAATTCTAGTGGTAATTAGTAAAATTAAAAAAGTTCCTAAGAGAAAGGCTTATTCTTCCTTTTCTCTTAAGAACTTTTTACAAAATATGGGGCTGCCTCCGGGGAACAACCATTATATGGTTTTTCCCCGGAGGCAGCCCGAATTTTGTCTAATCTAATTCTGCTTTACCAGTATATAATTGATAGTATCTTCCCTTTTCTTCTAATAAAGAATCATGATTTCCTCTTTCAATTATTTCACCTTGCTCAAGAACCATTATTGCATGAGAGTTCTTAATAGTAGAAAGTCTATGCGCAATTACAAAAACAGTTCTTCCTTCCATAAGCTTATCCATACCTTCTGCAATAAGTTTTTCAGTTCTTGTATCAATTGAACTTGTTGCTTCATCCATTATTAAAACTGGTGGATTAGCAATTGCAGCTCTTGCAATTGCAAGTAATTGTCTTTGTCCTTGAGATAATCCTTCACCATCACCAGTAATAACTGTGTCATATCCATGTGGTAAATGCTTAATAAATGTATGAGCATTTGCAAGCTTAGCTGCTGCTTTAACTTCTTCATCAGTTGCATGTAAGTTACCGTATCTAATATTATCAGCTATTGTACCAGTAAATAAGTGAGTATCTTGAAGAACTATTCCAAGTGACCTTCTTAAATCATCCTTCTTAATATCCTTAACATCTATTCCATCATAAGTAATTGTACCTGAATTGATTTCATAGAATCTATTTATTAAGTTAGTAATTGTAGTTTTACCAGCTCCTGTTGATCCAACAAAAGCAATTTTTTGTCCTGGTTTTGCAAATAAACTAATATCCTTTAATACTGTCTTTTCTTCATTGTATCCAAAGACAACATTCTTGAATCTAACATCTCCAGTAAGCTCTACTAATACTTGTTCATCAGTTAATGTAGTTGCTGACTCTAATTGAGAATCTCCTGATTTTATAGACGTTGCTGCCATTTCTGAAATCAAATCATAATTTTCTGCATCTCTCATTTTTCTTACTACTGATGCCGGCACCTTCCAAGCCCAGTGACCTGTATACTTATCAGTTTCAACTAATTTACCATCTTCTTTAACTTCAACTCTTGTTAAAGTAACTTTACCTTCATCAACCTCAACTTCTTCATCTAAAGCTGTAAATATTCTTTCAGCCCCTGCTAATGCTGCTAAAATAACATTTACTTGTTGAGAAACTTGAGCAATTGGGTTAGCTACTTGCTTAGTATATTGTAAATATGAAACTAATGAACCAAGGTCAAATATCCCTGAAATTGTAAGCAATCCACCAACACAACATGTTACTGCATAATTCATATGAGAAAGGTTACCAAGCATTGGCATCATATATCCACCAAATGTTTGTGCTCCTGTTGAAGCTTTTCTTAACTCTTCATTATGCTTTCTAAAGTCTTCAATTGCCTCATCTTCATGACAGAATACTTTAATTACCTTTTGTCCTTCTATCATTTCTTCAACATAACCATTTAACTTACCAATTTGCTTTTGTTGCATTCCAAAGTAATACTTACTCTTAGCACCAACTTTACTTATAACAAATATCATTATTGCTAAGAATGTTATTGTTATTATAATTAGCATTGGACTTAAAACAGCCATCATTATTATCATTCCCACAAATGTAAGTCCTGAAGCTAATATATTTGTAAAACTGTTATTTAAAGCTTCACTGATATTATCTATATCATTAGTATATAAACTCATTAAGTCCCCATGAGTATTTCTATCAAAGTACTTAATAGGAAGTTCTTGCATTTTATTAAATAAATCTGTTCTTATATTACTAATAGTATTTTGTGCAACATGAACCATTAATCTTGCATATCCATAAGCAGCAATTGCACCTAATCCAAAGATTGTTCCTAATAATACTAACATCTTAGCAAGTCCTGCAAAGTCACCTGGTAATATATAATTATTTACTAATGGTTTTAAGAAATATGACCCTGCTATCATTGCAAATGAATTTACAATTATTAATACCATTACTATAGCTAGTTGTAATTTATACTTACCTAAGTAACTCATTAATGTTCTTAATGTCTTTTTCATATTTTTAGGTTTTGGAGGCCCTGGCTTTTTACCACCTTTACCTGGCTCAGCTTGTCCTTGAGGCATATTATTCTTATCCTTATTCACGTAAACCCACCCCTTCCTGTTGAGATTTGTATACATCTTTATAAATTTCACTACTTTCCATTAACTCATCATGAGTTCCCATTGCACTTATCTTACCATCATCCATAACGATAATCTTATCTGCAGTAGCTACAGAATTAACTCTTTGTGCAATTATTATCTTAGTAGTATCTTTTAAATCTTCTGCAAATGCTTTTCTAATCTTAGCATCAGTTGCTGTATCAACAGCACTTGTACTGTCATCTAAGATTAATACCTTAGGTTGCTTTAATATAGCTCTTGCTATACAAAGTCTTTGTTTTTGTCCACCAGATACGTTAACTCCACCTTGTTCTAAGTGCATATCATATCTTCCTGGAAGCCTGTCAATAAATTCATCAACACATGCTGAGGCTGCTGCTGCTTCAATTTCTGCATCAGTGGCATTTTCATTACCCCACATAAGGTTTTCCTTAATAGTTCCTGAGAATAATGTATTCTTTTGAAGTACCATAGCAACTTCATTTCTTAAAGTTTCTATGTGATAATTCTTAACATTAACTCCACCAACAAAAACTTCACCTTCAGTTGCATCATAAAGTCTTGGTATAAGTTGAACCAAGCTTGACTTACCTGAACCTGTGCTACCAATTATACCAATAGTTTCACCAGCTTTTATTTTGATATTGATTCCTTCTAAATTATTTTCATCACTATCATCTTCATACTTGAAGTTAACATTTCTGAATTCAATTTCTCCATCTCTAACTTCTGTTACTGGATTAACTGGATCTTTAATATCTGGTTCTTCTTCTAAAACTTCAATTATACGTTGTGCTGATGCAACTGCTCTTGACATCATCATAAGAACCATTGAAAGCATCATAAGAGACATTAAAATTTGGAAAGAATAAGTCATAAAGCTTGTAAGCTTACCAACTGTTAATGTACCTGCATTAACCATGTTACCACCAAACCAAAGAATACCTATAACACTAGAAAAAATAACAACTTGCATAACTGGCATGTTTAAAACAACTATACCAAATGCACCTTCTGAAGCTTGTAATAAATCATCATTACTTGCTTTAAATTTTTCTCTTTCCTTACTACGTCTAACAAAAGATTTAACAACTCTTATACCAATTAAGTTTTCTTGTACTGTAGTATTTAAGTTATCAATCTTCTTTTGCATTGCTTCAAATTTTGGCTTAACATTCTTTATTATAAGACCAATTGCGATAGTAAGAACTGGCATAGATACTAAGAATATCATCGCTAATTTAGAACTAATTGTAACTGAAATACTACAAGCCACTATAAGCATCATAGGTGCCCTAACTAAAAGCTTTATTCCCATTGTTAATGAGTTTTGTATCATTGTAATATCTGTAGTTAATCTTGTAATTAATGATGCAGTACTAAACTTTTCAATATTCTTGAAAGAATAAGTTTGAATTTTTTCATATTCTGCTTGTCTAAGTTCTGTACCAAAGCCTTGACCTGCTATAGCTGAAAATTTTGATAACCCCATACCAAAGCTTAATGATATAGCTGCCATAACAACCATTAATAATCCCATTTTTATTGTATAGCCTGTATCTCCTGTGGAAATACCAACGTCAACTATTTGTGCCATTACTAATGGTATTAATAATTCAAAAATAGACTCTAATGCTGCACATAAAACACCTAAAATTAGTGGAGTTTTATATTTTTTCATATATGGAGCTAATTTTTTTATCATAATTCACCTCTCCTTTTCATTCAATATACTTTCTTGTACATCGATTTTTTTATTTTTATATAAACACTTTTTGATGTTACAAATCTATATTTTGTACATCAAATTTTATGCTCCTTAACAAATTTAATTAAATTTTAACAATACATAGGTAACTATGTATTTAAATTAAAAATAAGAGGATTACTCCTCCATATTTCTTAGCGCTCTATATAATAAGTCTTTTAACATTTTTACTTCTTCATCGCTCATGCCTTTAACTAATTGCTTTTCTATATTCTCTGCTCCAAATTTAAAGCTTTTGCATATAACCTCTTTTCCTTTTTCTGTTACATGAAGGCATTTATATCTAGCATCATCGCTACTTGGACATCTAACTATCATTTCTTTTTCTTCTAATCTTTTTACTATGCCTGTTACAGTAGGATTAGTCAATTTTAAACATTTCTCTATATCCTTTTGAAACACATCTCTTTCATGCTCATTTCTATTTATGAAGCATAAAATCTCATGTTGTACACCTGTTAGATTAAATTCTGCAAGGTTTTTATTAATTTTAGTGTTAACTCTTCCATTTATAAATTTTACTAACAGACCTACATGTTCTTTTGGATCAAAGTTTCTCATTTTTCATCCTCCTCATTACATAGCACACTATGTATTCTAGCATTGAATTTTTTATAAGTCAATATATAAAATATCTAATTATCGGTAAATTATACTGTTAATTACTAATGTAATTGAATAATATTGTTCGTCACGTGGAGCCGAAAAATTAATGATATAACACACCACGTGGAAGCGAAAAATGAAATATTTATTTTCCGGAAACTGTGAAATTTTCACCTAGAATTTATATAATTGATTCCGTAAAATTGGCTAAAGTTTTTAAACTCGCTGTTAGCTTAAACAGTAAAAACTTCTTTACGCCAATTTTACTCCATCAATTATTAAATTCTACGGCTCAATTTCAATGTTCCCTCCAAATTAATATTTCATTTTTTCTTTTTTCCATGTGTTTGCTTGTAACACCACCTTTATAGTTAATGTTTTCTGCTACAAATTTTTCTGATATTATATTTAATTTGTAAATTTATAATTTTAGTT
>URGW01000005.1 GCA_900547475.1 uncultured Clostridium sp.
AAGCTTAAAGGCCAGTGATAAAGAAAAATTAATGATATTATTGGAAGGAATATTGTAATTAAGTTTTAGAATTTAATCTTTCTTAGAATAAAAACTGCGTTAAGAAGCTGAGGAAGCGAAGCGACTTTCGAAGCTTTAGCAGTTTTTATGGAAAGAAAGATATAAATTCTTAACGCAAATTACACAATTCATGGAGATAATATCATTAATTTTCGTCATCACGGCAATTAAAGCTGTAACGAACAATTTAGTTAAGTTACATCTTTAACACAAACTTCTTTGCCTTTAAATACTATAACTAATTTTTTAATATTTGTTATTCCCCTATTTAAAAGCTCTGTCTTATATTTCTTCTCTTCTATTTGTGTCTTTGCTTCTTCTATTAACTGTTCTATTGTCTTTTTATTAGTTTTTCTTGCTCTCTTAAACTCTATTATAATACCAGGCTTACCTATATCTTTTGGAATTACCATTACATCATATCTTCCATACCCAGATTCCCTATTAGATAAAACATAATGTGTATTATTTAAAGATACTAACATCCCCAAAACAAAACTATGATATACCCTTTCCGGTTCTTCACCTGATACATCAAAATAACTTAATGATTTTTCTACATAATCTATAAATATTTCTTCAAAAACTTCATAATCAAAGTTTACTAAAGCTTTTAACATTTCATTATATTCTGATGATATATAGCTTTCACCTTGCCATTCTTCAATCATTTTTTGATACATAAATTTTACTTCTATATTTGGTATTGCTAAAGTATAATAAACCTTATTATTTTCTCTTCTTTTTCCAACAACCTTTAAATATCCTGATAATAGTAAGAAACTCCAAATATTATTTTCATTAGCTTCAATATCTGCCATAATTACATTTTCATCTATATTAGTTTCTATAGTATTTCCCCTAAGAATCTCCTCAAAGGATTTTTTCAACCCTTCACTTCCTTTAGATAATATAGTTTTTATTATTTTATTTTCTGATGTATTTACCCAATAAGGCATAAATCCATTATTTTTATCATCTAAATAGCATAATACTGACCAAGGATTATAAATTACTGTATCACCAAAAACATATCCGTTATACCACCTTTTAAACTCTTCCTTTTCTTCTACTACACCAAAATAATTTAACATTTTTTCTATTTCATATTCTGTAAAGCCGAACTTATCACTATATCTATCTTTTAATATAGAATATACATTTAGATTATTTAATCCTGAAAATATACTTTCCCTTGCCATTCTAAGTATTCCAGTTAAAACTGCCTTTTCTAAATATATATTATCTTTTAATGTATTTGAAAGAAAGTTTCTCATAAATGCTATTGTCTCATCATAAATTCCTGAAAAGTAACTGTGTTGAATAGGTGTATCATATTCATCTATTAGAATGATAACTTTCTCTTCATGATAATCATAAAGATATTTACTCATATTTTTTAAAGCCATCTCTAACTCAGCCTTTGTACTTGCTCTATTAATAATTTTATCAAAATAATTTTTATCATCTTGAAAAGTTAAACTTTCATATAAATAGTAATGTTTTTTATATATTTCTGAAACAAAAAAGGCTAATTTCATTTGAAAATCTTCAAAGTTATCGTGTTTTTCATCTTTAAATGTTAAATATATAGTAGGATATATTCCTTGTTTTGCTATTATATCTTCTTTTTCTATTAGAAGATTATTAAAAAGATGTCTTCTATCTTCATCAGATCTTTCTACAAAATATCTTATCATTGATAAATTAAGAGTCTTTCCAAAACGTCTTGGTCTTGGAATTAATATTATTTGTGCTGAATCTTCTAGTAACTCTTTTATTAAAAGAGTTTTATCAACAAAATACCTATCGTCTTCAATTAATGTTTTGAAATCACTATTACCTAAAGCTATCTTCTTCACTATTACACCTTCCTTCTTATAAATATTACTAATTTAATCAGTTACCATTTCACTCATATTATTAATTATTATATCATAATTCAAATTATCTAATCATACCCTTTAAAAACATAAAAAGCCCTACAAATGTAGAGCTTTAAAATTAACTAATATTATTTTAACAAATTTATTTCCCTTCAACCTCTTTAGCTTTAACAGGTTGTACAATTGCTTTATTTATTCCAACTATCTTCATTATTTGCTCAGATCTTTCCTTAGTTGATCCAGTAATTACTGAATACTTAACATTTTCAGCATCTAAGAATCCTAAAATAGCCTTGTCCACCATTTGAGCAACTTCTTCATCTTGCCATCTAACTCCATCTTTCTTATAACCAAATTCTCTTGGTACAAAGAAAATATGATCATATTGTGGTAGATCTCTGATTGCTAAGCTATATAAATCATTTAATATTTCGATTTCCTTCTTAGTTCTCTTCTTATCTCCAAGCATTAATCTTCCATATATGTAAGGTACAAAAGTAGCATAGTCTGTTATAGCATAATCATGTCCATCTAAACTCTTTTCTAAATGTAATTGACCTAAATATATTCCATATTGCTCTGAAATAGATTCGATCATTCCCTTATCTCTTAAATAATCAGTACTATATTCTGTAGCAACTCCTACATTTATATCTCTAATTTTTAAATCTACGTATAATTGTTGAATTAATGTTGTTTTACCACATCTTGGTCCACCTAGTATAGCAATTCTTACTGGCATTGGTAACTCCTCCAAATATTTATATAAGATTTCATTTTTTTGTTCGTCCCTTTGAGAAATATAATTATACCAATAACCTAAATATTTTTCAACGACAATTTTTACTATATTTTGATGTGCCTCCGGGGAACACCCAATAAATGGGTGTTCCCCGGAGGCACATACATTTTCTTACATATATTTATTGCTTTTTTTCCTCCAAAACTTTACTTTCAACATACTTCTTATATTTAATTTTGCTTTCTTCCATAATATTCTTTACCTTATACTCTAAATTCTTTTTATTATTTTCTTCGATTATTGAATATATATTAAATAAATCTAATATTTCATTTTCATCTATACACATATCCAACATAACCTTTCTACTATTTAAATTTAAATCTTCAAACTCATTTTTATCTAATACAATCTTATTATAGCTCGACCATATATATTTTTCAGGACTATCAACTATTTTTGCCCTAACCGGATTTAAATGTATATATCTACTAACCTCAAGTAGTTCTATAACATTATTTATTAAATTACTAAAATATCTTCCTTGGAATAAATGACCAATATATTGATATTTATCATTAAAATATCTTGCATATATACTATTAACTCTTCTCATAAAAAAACTTGGATCCTTAGTTCCAGTCTTTAAAAGTAAATGAACATGATTACTCATAAGACAATAACTAATTAATTTATAATTATCCTCCCTATAAAACTTTAAAGTTTCTTTTAAAATCCCTAAATAAACAATATAATCAATACTTTCTTTAAATATTATTTCCTGACGATTTCCTCTATTAGTTATATGATAAATTGCTCCAGATACCCATGGTCTTTTAGGTGATGCCATTGATAATCTCCTCCTTGTATGATGTAACTTATAAAAGTTTTATCATAATTATTGACACACCTAATAAAAATAATACACCTCCGGGGTCAATCCAATATTTGGATTGACCCCGGAGGCACATACATAAATTTACATCGGGTAGCTTTTTATTACTGATAAATTACCTTTAACAGCATACTTTCCTAATGTTGCAGGTATTAAATAGCTATCTCCCATTTTGATTTCTTCTGAGAAATCATTTCCTTCAATAGTTCCATTACCATCTACACAAGTTAAAATAAAGAACTTGTCTTCATTACTGCAATCGTTCCATTGAGTTTCAATATTAACTTTTTGCATACCAAAATACTCATTTTCACAAAAATCTACTTTAGAAAATCCATCAAACTTCACAACTTCTTTATTAGATAGATTTTCTGCTTCTAAATCAAAGTTGATTACATCTAAAGATTTCTCAACATGAATTTCTCTTGGTCTTCCATAATCATAAACTCTATAAGTAACATCAGAATTTTGTTGTATTTCAGCTATTATCAATCCTTCACAAATAGCATGAACTAGTCCACTATTAATTAAGAAGCAATCTCCTTTTTTAACATCTACAACATTTAAATACTCTTCAGATCTTCCTTCTTCTATAGCCTTAGCAAATACTTCCTTATCACAATTCTTTGTTCCAACAATTAATTTTGCTCCTGGCTTTGCATCTACAACATACCAAGCTTCTGTTTTACCAAATTGATTTTCAACTCTTTGAGCATATTCATCTCCTGGATGAACTTGAACAGATAGCTTTTCTCTTGAATTTATTAACTTAACTAATAATGGGAACTTTTCTGTGCTTACTTTTGAACCAACTAAATCATGTCCAAATTCAGCTATTATTTCATCAAAGCTTTTACCTTTTAACTCACCATTTGCAACTACTCCAGTTCCATTTGGATGGCATGCAACATCCCAAGACTCACCAATATCTCCAGATGGTAGGTTATTTCTAAAAGCTTCTAAATCTCTTCCACCCCAAATTTTATCATAATAAAGGTTTTCAAATCTTATTGGATACATAATAATTTCTCCTTCTCTCATCTTACACTTAACTTTTATACTTAGCTTTTATAATTTTTTTATTAAACTCTAAATCTATAATTTTATATATAGTTTCACATTAATTTTATATTATTATATTTTTAAAAACAATGTATCTAATTTAATATTTATTGTCTTTTTTTCAGATTTTTTATTTATAAATTAATATTTTATTTGAATCATGTATATTTTTTGTACAACCTTCAAACACTATATATGCTTAGGAATAAACTATTATAAAACTAATTGGCTTACATTTAATTATTCCTAAAGTTAAATCAATAATTAATTTTATGTATAGCAGTATTTTACAACAACATTTTATGTTGCAAGGAGGGATTATCTTGAAGGATAAATCTAATGTTTATTTGCCACACGTAAGAAGTTATTATAAACCAAGTAAGGAGTTTTTAGTAAGTAAATCTCCAGAGGGAGTTGACACACCTTTAGCAAATACTGTTGAAGATCCTATTGTAGCTAACAATATTGCTTGTTATGAATTTAGCTACATAGATGATGGTGACGATATTTAGATTAATACAACAAAGCTAAATAACTTTAATATTAATAGAATAAAAATCTTATATTAAAGGAGAAATAGTATTATGGCTAAATCTAATGACAAACAACACAGAACTAGAGGTGTTATGCCTTCTAGTAATACAGAGCTTCCAAATCCTCTTAATAGTTTTAACAGTCCTCTTGGTAGTTTAAATAATAAAAATAAAGAAACTATCCAAAAAGAAAGTAAAAAGAATACATTATTTTAGTTAGTACCTAAAAGTAAATGAAAAGAAGAACAGATATACTAAAAAATATCTGTTCTCCTTTTATATTAAATTATTCGCTTTTAATAAATTTTACTAATTCATCCAACTCCATTGGTTTTGCAAAATAATAACCTTGGAAGTAATCACATCCAATCTCTTTTAAAATATTAAACTGCTTTTCAGTTTCAACACCTTCTACTACAGTTTTCATATTTAATAAATGAGCAATATTCTTAACATTATTAACAATCTTATAATCTATTTCAGAACAATTATCAATAAATATCTTATCAATTTTTAAAATATCTAACTTAAACTTCTTTAAATAACTAAACGATGCATATCCAGTTCCAAAGTCATCAAGCGCAATCTTAGCACCTGCTTTATAGAGTAAATAAATATTATCATAAACTATTATATTCTCATCAAGAACTACAGATTCTGTTATTTCAAAACAAAGATTACACAAATCAACATTATATTTTTTTGTAATTTCAATAACTCTATCAACAAAGTTAATTTCCATAAGCTGAATAGGAGAAACATTAATACTTACTTGCTCTATTTTACTATTATTAATTAATTTATTAAAGTTCTTACAAACTTCTTCAATTGCCCAATATCCTATATTTATAATCTCCCTATTTTCTTCAGCATATAGAATAAAGTTATTAGGAGACACAAATCCTAGCTTATCATTCTTCCATCTAATTAATACCTCAACCTTTTTAATTTCTCTTCTTCTATTAACTATTGGCTGATAATATAAAATAAACTCATTATTATGAACTGCATTTTTTAATTCATTCTTTATATTCTCAATTTTAATTATTTTATTATAAATATCATCATTAAAGAATAAAAGTTGATCTTCTTCAGAAGCCTTTTTACTAGAATACATAGTAAAATCACTTTTATCAATTAATTCATTAAAATTCCTACCATCTCTAGGATATACCGCAACTCCACCTGAAAACTTTATCTTTATTTTTTGATTATTATTCAGAAGAATTGGCTCTTTGAATTCTTTTAATATGACATTTTTATAAAATTCTTTTAATTCTTCATTATCCTTATATCTATTATATATAATTATAAATTCATCTCCAGAATATCTAGTAGCAATTCCTTTATTACCTAAACACTTTTCCATCTTTCTACTAAAATTAACTAATAACTTATCACCAATACTATGTCCAAAAACATCATTAATGTACTTAAATTTATTTAAATCGATAAATATTAAAGCAAATTCAATATTTGAATCAATAAAATCATTACATATCTTAACAAGCATTTTTCTATTAGGTAGCTTAGTTAATTCATCATAATAAATTAATGATTGAATCTTTTTATCAAACGACTTTGTCAATGAATCAGAAATAAACTCTAATTGCTTAAATTCATCATTACTTTCAAAATCAAAATTATTTTTTTCTAAATTATCTAGTAAAACTTTTAACTTATCCAATGATTTCATTATTGGTTTAAATGTTACTTTAATTAATTTATTTAATAATAATACATATATTATTCCAGCAATAGAAAATATAATAATCCTAATTACATTAACTTTTTTCATTTCTCTTAAATAAACAATTGAACCCTTATCGAACTCTAGGATAATTTCTGTCCCATTATTAAGAACATCATCTAAAGAAATTACATAATTATCATTATTTCTCTCAATTTCATTTACTATTCCTTTGCTACAAAAATACTCATGATCATTAATTTTTATATATGTCTCTAGATCCCCCGTATAGAAATTTGCATTATAAAATTTAATTAAATCCTCTATATAAATATCAAAAATAGCAGCACCTAATAATTCCTCATTGTTGTCAGAATAAATAAATCTCACTATTGATATTTTATATTTATCAGTATTAACATCTTTATATACTTCTGTTACTATACTCTCATCTTTCATATTAAAATATTCATCTTTAATCCAAGGCATAGACATCAAATCAAAATTAGTTTTTATTTCATCTTCTGAAAATAAATATTGGCCTCTTTCATTAATAATATCTATTGTATTTATAAATATTAAACTCTTTAAATAGTTTCCAATCTTTTCTTCCTCAAAGATAATTTCATTTTTTTCACTTACACTTAAATCATTAAAACTCCTCTTTTCTTCAAGTATCTGAACTATTATCCTATTTTGAGCCAAATCTTGAATAATGCCTTTTATTAACCCCATATCTGCTTGAAGATCACTCTTTCTTTCCTTGTAATAAGATTTGTAAGTAAACTCAGCACCCTTTTGAAGTCCATATTTCATTAATATCCCATTAGTTACTAGTAATAAGAATATAAAAATTGCCCCCATTGAAACTAATTTAATATTCATCTTTCTTGTAAATATCAATTTTTCACCTCAAAAACTATATAGAAATTAACACTTATTATCTTATAGTTTTCTTATATTAATTCTATATTTTTATTTATTAAAATTAATGACCAAATAATATTACCATAGCTTATGGCTTAAATGAAATAAATTTCTATATAGTAATTTATGCCAATAAAATAATTTGGTTTAACACTTGTCATTTCAACTTTTTTCTATTTTTTATATAAAAATTTAATAATGTATGATTCAAAATTAGGATTGCCAATTTATGAAATGATTCTTACAGACTAAAAATTTAATACACTTATTACTTATTTTATAAAAAATTGACGTAGTATTTCAGATAATAAAGATTATTCCATATTATTAAAAGGATTTTGACTCTATTTTATTTAGGTTTTATTTTTTAATAACACAAATATCATTAAAACTATAAACTTAAACTACTATATTATATATAAAGATAGTCCCTTACCCTCTATGACTTGTTGACAAGCGTATCATACATAACTTTAGTCATCTTCTGATAAATTTCTTTATCATTCTTATTGCAGTATGTCTAAATAGAAAATATCCGAAGTTATGCTTAATATTAATCTTAATTAATATTAAAATACTATCTCGAACCATCATGTGCCCTTATAAAGCTTTTCTTATATACATAATTAAGTAGCCTTTCAAAAATTAATACCTCTGTTATTTCATAAAAATAACTATGCATACTATGTATTTTGAAAGAAATAGATCAAAATCCTTAAAGAGATAACCTTATAAATTTTAAACCTAACATTAAATCTAACAAACATTTATATTTAAATTTTATTTAAAACTTATAATAATAAATTTATTTATCATTTGTTATCTCTATTATTTTTTTATCCTTTTTGTGCCTAATTTATTCATATTTTTTATAACTTTTTACAAAAATACGAATTTTATAGATTTTTTCGGCTCTTTTGAATATTTGATGAATTTATAGTCCATACTTATTTATAAATTATACTGTTAAATAACTCCATATTCTTATTAATTAATAAAGGAGCTGAAAATATATTGAAATTTGAAAGGCAAACTATAAAATTTAAAATTAAAAATGTGAAATTTAAAAAGAAGAAAAAAGGATTCACTTTAATCGAACTGGTTGCTGTATTAGCTATTATTGCAATTCTATCTACTGCATTTATTCCTAAATTTGGTAAGCATATTACTGAAGCTAAAAAAGTTGCTGTTTTAAATGAAGCTAAAACTGTTGTTGCTGCTTATGAAAGTTCAAAAGTTAGAATTAGTAGTAATGAAACTAATACTAAAATTAAAGATTTAATAGATAAAAAATATCTAGATTCTGATTCTATAAAGAAAATCGATACTGATTTTTCTGTTGAACAATGCAAGCAATTAATGGATACTGAAAACTATACTTTCGATATAGATTCTACTTCTGGCCATGCCATTAATATTAAACCAACAAAAAATAGTACTACAGATTCTTCTATAGATTAAACTAAAAACTTATTTATAAATTTCAAAAATTTCTTACAAAGAAAATGATGATATATTTAATTATATTATTAACTAAATATATCATCATTATATAAACTTATTATTTTAAAATACTCCCATAGTTACATTTATTTTTATGTAACACTATTAATAATCAATTTTAAAATTAAAGACTGAAGAACTCAGTAAATGCCTTAACTGTATAATAATTATCCTTAACACTTGCTAATTCCCTTATAGAGTGCATTCCAAGAACAGGAGCTCCCATATCAATAACAGGAATAGTTAAATTTGCAGCAGTTACAGGCCCTATTGTAGTTCCACCCCTAACATCAGATCTGTTAACAAACTTTTGGAATGGTACCCCTGCAGCTTCACATACACCAGCAAATACAGCACCATTAAAACTATCAGTACTATAGCTTCCAGAAGCAGCAATCTTTAATACTGGTCCACCTTCAAGTACAGGTCTATTAGTCGGATCATGCTTATCACCTAAATTTGGATGAACAGCATGAGCTAAATCAGCAGAAATCATTATAGAATTAGCTAATGTTCTATAATATCCTTCTCTATCTTTACCTAAACCTAAAGTAATTCTTTCTAATATATTATTTAATAATGTAGAGTCAGCACCTTCAGCTGTTAAACTTCCAATTTCCTCATTATCTATGCAAATCATAACCTTAGTTGCTTCATTTTCTCTACTATCAACTAAAGCTCTAATTCCTGCATAAACCATCCATAAATCATCAAATCTTCCTGAAGAAATAAGTTCTTCATTCATTCCTATTAACATACCTTTTTCATATTCATATAAGCCTAACTCAAAGTTTAATATGTCTTCTTTATTAACTTGAAGCTCTTCTGCTAATATGTTCATTAAATAATCTTCTTTTTCTAATTTATCATTTATAAGTCCTAATAAAGGAAGTGTGTCTACTTGTCTATTTATCTTAAATCCTTCATTAACTTCTCTATTCATATGAATTGCTAAGCTTGGAATTATTAATAATGGTTTATTTATATTAACTAATCTTGTTTCTGGTTTTAATGGAGATGCACCTTTTAATGATACCTTACCATCTATTGATAATGGTCTATCAAACCACGTATGAAGTATTGGACCACCATAAACTTCTGTGTTTAGCTTAACGTATTTTCCTTCTGAAATCATTTGAGGATTTGGTTTAATTCTAAATCCTGGAACATCAGTATGAGCTCCTATAAGTCTAAATCCTGTTTCTTCTATATCTCCAGTACCAACTTCAAACGCAATTAATGCTGAATCATTTTTTATAACATAATATTTACCTTTTGCTTGTAAATCCCACTTGTCAGCCTCTTTTATTTCAATAAATCCATTTTCATCTAATATTTTTTGTGTTTCTTTTACTCCATGACAAGCACTTGGACTGTCATATAAAAAATCTATTAATTCTAATGCTAACTTCTTTTCCATAGTCAATTACTCCTTTAAATTTCATATATTTCTAATATACTTCATTTACTATTTTTTCACAACTAATTATTTTTTTGTCACAGATGTATATAAAATATAGATATATAATTAGCATCATTTATATTTAGTATTCATTATTAATTAATATATAATTGACTTTTATATTGGATTAAATTAGCATATTGTAATAAGCGTAATTGTTAAAAAAAATAACATACTATAGTAGTATAAGCAATTATATAGATTATAAATAAAAATGGGAGGATTTTATGTTTTCAAATTTTTTAGTTAAAAGATTTGTCAAAAATTATGACAATGTATCTGACATAAAAGTTAGAGGTGCTTATGCTAATCTTGCTGGAATAGTTGGAATAGTTACTAACTTAGTGTTGTTTATAATAAAGTTATCTGTTGGTTTATTTTCTAACTCTATTTCAATTTTAGCAGATGCATTTAATAATTTATCTGATGCTGCCTCTTCAATTATAACTATAATTGGTTTTAAGATGGCAAATAAACCTGCTGATGCAGAACACCCCTTTGGACATGGACGTATTGAGTATATAACTGCAATGATTGTTTCTTTCATGGTTATGCTTGTTGGTCTTCAATTTGTTAAAACATCTTTTCAAAAGATTATTAATCCAACCTTAGTAACTTTTGAATTATGGCCATTTATCTTATTACTTATTTCCATTGGCTTTAAATTTTGGTTATCTAAATTTAATAAGTCTATTGGAAATAAAATTAATTCATCTACTTTAAAGGCAACAGCAACTGATGCCATGGGTGATGTTTTTACTTCAACTACTGTTGTTATTTCTTTCTTAATATCTAAATTTACAACCTTGCCTATTGATGGTTATATTGGTATTGTTGTAGCTTTAGCTATTGTTTATTCTGGTTTTTCTCTTATTAAAGAAACCTTGAGTCCTTTACTTGGAGAACCACCTGATCCTGTTTTAGTTAGTGATATTACTGACATGGTTATGTCTTATGATAATATAACTGGAATCCATGATTTAATTGTTCATAATTATGGTCCTGGTAGAATTATGGCTTCTATCCATGCTGAAATTCCTAGTAATATTGATATTATGGAGATACATCATATTATCGATACTGCTGAAAGAGAAATTTCTAAAAAGTTAAATATATATTTAGTTATTCATATGGATCCTATTTGTGTTGATACTGATGAAATAATCGAAGCTAGAAACATAGTGAAAGACGTTCTTAGTAAATATGAGGATGTTAAATCTTTTCATGATTTTAGAGTGGTTGGGGAAAATAATAATAAAAACTTAATTTTTGATATAGAAGTTTCTCCTACCTGTTTAGCTAATGAAATTGCTTCAGCTAAATTATTGGATAATATAGAAAAAGATATTAAAGAAAAATCTCCTGAATATAGATGTGTTATTACTGTTGACTTAGCCCTTTAAACAAAATAAACGACGAGACTTAAATTTAAGCTTCGTCGTTTATTCTATTTAAGATGCTACTCATCTTTAACAATGTTATAATATATTGCCTCTTCTTTTAATTCATAATATATTCTTTTATCCTGTGGTTTCCTATTATTATACCATTCAATTAAATCATTAATTGCCTCATAAAATCCATTATTTATAATCTGACTAAGCTTCTTAATAATTATTAACTCCTCAATAGTAACTATACTACTATTTTCAATCTCATTTAGTTTATCCTTCAAAAATATATACTTGCATTTGTTTATTCCTAAACTTTTCCCTTCCATTGCAATTTCAAATGCTTCTTTATACTTATCATTTTTGTTTAAATTATTATTATATAAATAACTAGCTAGTTGTCCATAGCACTCTAAATTTCCAAGTTCTATTCCTTCCATATATAGTCTTATAATTTCATCATTATCAATATCTATTAACCCTTCTTCACCTAAATATCCATTAATATATTTTGCTGTTCCTAAATCTATCTCTTTTATTTCTTCAAGCAATTCATATCCTTTTTCCTTATTTTCCTCAATGCCTATTCCTTTAAAGCAATAATATACTAATTTTTCTTTTCCTTTTATTGCATCTAAATCAATAAGTTTAAACACATAATAAATAGCTTTTATATCACTTCTTCTACCACCAATTCCTCTCTCATATATCTCTATTAATTTTTCTATCGCTTCAATATCATCTTCTTTTGCTGCTTTTTCATACCATTTAATTGCTAAGTCTATATTTCTATTTAAGAAAATACCTATCTTATACCAATCTCCTAACTTAATCATAGCTTTAATATATTTAGTTTCTGCAGCTAAAGTATAATAGTAATAAGCCTTCTCATAATTTTGCTCTATTCCGATTCCTTTTTCATATATATATCCATACTTAAATATTGACTCTTTTAGTTCATTCTCTACACCAAATTTTATATAAATTACAAGTTCATTTTTATTAACATCCTTGCCTTCCTTTAATTCATTTAGCATGATACAAGCTAAATAATCTGCTGCATAAGGTGAACCTAGCTCATATGCTTCTTTTAATAATGCTTTAGCAATATCACTTGTCTTATCACCAAACTTATTTAATCTATAATATGCAACTGCTAAAACATACATAGCATGTGGCTCCTTTTTAGCTGCTGCTATTTCCATATACTCAATTGCCTTTTCTAAATCTTTTTCAACACCTTCACCATTGTAATACATTATCCCTAGACGTTGAGTACACTTTAAATTTCCCTCTTCATGTCCTTGATTATATATTGAAATAGCCTGATTAATTAAACCTTCATCTTCATACACTTTTCCAACCTTAAAATATATGCTCCTATCTCCAAATTCCAGTGCCCTATTATATAATTCTAATGCAGTATACACATCCTTTTTTACATTAAGCCCCTTTAAATACATTTCTGCAAGAGATTCTATACAGTTAGTATCTAAAGCTAAATATCCTTTACTTAAATAATGAAATGCTTTTTTATAATTAACCTCTACGCATATTCCTTCTAAATATGACCTACCAACAACATAATAAGCATCCTCATAATCATTTTCTGCTGCTCTTTCAACCCAATAATAAGCACTTACTAAGTTTTCCTCACACCCTTCTCCATTTTTATACATTAATGATAAAGCATATTGTGATGCTGGTAGATTATTTTCTGCAGCTTTTTTATGCCATTTAAATGCATTTTCTTCATCTTTATCTACACCTAATCCATTATAATATGCTCGTCCTAATTGATAATATGCACCTACATAATCATTTTCTGCACTCTTTTGAAACCATATAAAGGCTTTATTATAATCCTTAATAACTCCATTACCTTCAGAATATAAAATTCCTAAAGAGTATTGAGCAAATGCATTTCCCTTTATTGCAGCTTTGTAATACCATTGATATGCAATTTCATAGTTTTTCTGTACGGCTATTCCTTTATCATAAAATAATCCAAGATAAGTTTCTGCATATTCATCTTTATATTTTGCTGCATCTAAAAAATATTTATAAGCCTTTTTAGTATCTTTTTTGACTCCCCTACCAAAATAGTAGTTTTCACCATTTTCAAGTAGTTGACGTATAATTTCCTCTTTTTCTCCTACATATTCATCTTTATTTCCAAAAATATTAGATATATTTTTTTCTTCACTACTTTTATTAATTGATAAATATTTTTTAAATATTTCTTTCTCTGACTCCATTAAGTTGTTCAATATTAAGAAGTAATTCTCTTCTCCATAGTTAACAACAAACCAAACTAAAACTTCATATAATATTTTCATCTCCGAAAGTTCATCTTCAGTGGTTGTAGCATTACAATAATTCACTTTAACTTTCTTTGTCCAAAGAAGAATCTTATCTACTATTTCACTGGGTATTATATTTATCTCTTTTAACATATCTAATCTTTTATGCCACTCAAATTTTTCATCATATAATATACTATTTTTCTTATATATATAATAAATAATATCATCAATTACAGCATTAATATTTTTCTCTATATCATCATGAGTTATCTTTTTCTTTAACTCTTCTATATCTTCATATATATCTCTAAATTCTAGCTTTAAAAAATCATAATTGAAGATTCTATTCATATATCCTCCAATAATACTATTACTTCTAATATTAGTTTATTATATTGGCAACGCCTTTATTACGAGAACCCAAATATTGTAACAGCCTCCGGGGTCAATCCATTATTTGGATTGACCCCGGAGGCTGTTACATATTTTAGCAATTAATATGATTTACTAAAGCTCCTACTAAATTAGCATCATTTTTATAATGACATGCATTTATTACAGGTCTTATAGTTGAATCTTCAATTGCTTCCATTAGATAATCTAACTTTTTATTTATATTATAAATGAAATCATCTCTTTTACTTATTCCACCACCAATAAGTATTATTTCTGGATCATAGACATATTGAAGGTTATATATTCCCTTTGCTAAATTTAAATAAAATCTATCTATTATATCTATGCAAAATTTATCCCCCTTGCTTGCAGCTTCAAATACTCTCTCACCATTCCAAGTATCATCATTATAATGTTCTATTGCCTTTCTTACAAAAGACATTGTAGAAGCATATCTACTAAAGTTTATAAACTTGCCGTCCTTCTCTTCCATTATCATAAACCCAAATTCTCCACCATGAAGATTTTTTCCATTATGTATTTTCCCATCTTTAACTATACTTCCACCAATACCTGTACCACACACTAAAAATAATACATCTTTTAGTCCCTTAGCTTTTCCATTAAAAGTTTCTGCAAGTGCTGCACAATTTGCATCATTTTCTATGCTTACTCTTAAATTAACTCTCTGTCCAAGCTCTTCCTTCCAACTAAATCCATGTATACACTGAATAGCACTAGTTCCATATATTATTCCACTCTTTGAATCTACAGCTCCCGGAGCACTTATACAAACTCCTTTTACATCATAATTAAGCTTCATATTTTCTATATAATTAACTATTGTATCCATTAACTTTTCTTTTTCATGATAAACAGGTAATGTATCATTTTCAAATAAGTTTCCTTCAATATCAGCTATTGCAACTTTAATAGCTGTTCCCCCTATATCAATACATATATACAACTTTATTCCCCCTAACACAAATAAAGTAACTACTTTATCAGTTAATAACTCTTAATTATTGATACATTAATTCTCTAAATACTGATGGCTTAATCTTATAACACATAGATATTAACTTTTCGTCCATATTCAAAACTAAGCACTTTAATCCTTCAGGAGTTTTTACATATAAATATTGATTATTATTTTCTTTTTCTTTTATATACGCATTTATTACTGGACACTTTTTTTCACTTATCTTAGTTGTACTTACACTCTCAACATCTGATAAGTTAAACTCTAATAGCTTCTTTCTTCTCTTTTCAGTCATTACTTTTGAAATAACTAAACTATCTAATGTTAATTCATACTCATAAGCGACAAATTTCTTTCTATTAAAATAAACTATTCCTACATATATTAAAAAAACAAAGCTTCCAATAAGTAATGTTCTAAAACCTAATATATAAACTGCTACTAATATTAATGATGCATATTCTATAGAATTCATTATACTTTGAAAATGTCCATAGTCTTTTCCATTATATTGTTCATAAAACTCTTCCATAACTACTATTCCCCTTTACTTCTCGTCTTACTTTGCTTATATTTATCTCTAATTGTTATTTTATAGCTAATTTTCTATTCTAATTGTCGCTTTCAACTATGGCTAATGCTACTGCACCTAAAACTCCAGCCTTACCTCCAAGTTGTGCCTTTTTTACAATACAATTATTTAATATTGACTTTAAACATCTACTTTTCATTTCCTCATTAATTATATCGAAAACTACTTGGCCACCTTCACTAACGCCTCCACCTATAACAATCATATCTGGATCAAATGCATTAGCCGCATTTGAAACTGCTACACCTAAATAACCTAGGGATTCTCTTAATATTTCATTTGATAATTTATCCCCATTACTTGCTTCAGTAAATACCTCTTTTGCAGTAACAACTTCATATTTTCTTAAGCTTGTTTCAATATTTGATTTTAATGCTTCATCTGCTTGCTTTTTTATAGCAGTTCCTGATGACATAGACTCTACACAACCTCTATTTCCGCAACCGCATCTGTTTCCTGAGTAATGAACCGTAGTGTGCCCAAGCTCTAAAGCATTTGATGTGCTTCCTCTATATATACTCTTATTTAAAACTGCTCCTGCTCCAACTCCAGTACTAGCAGTTATAAAAATCATATTAGTAGTTCCCACTCCTGCACCAAATTTATATTCTGCTAATGTTGCTGCATTTGCATCATTATCTAAAAATACAGGTAATTTAAATTCATCTTCTAAAGCCTTAACTATATTGAAATTATTAAAAGGTAAGTTTGGAGGATCTACTATTAATCCATTTTTAATATCTAAAGGTCCTGGTGATCCTATTCCTATTGAAACTACTTTCTCATCTTTAAGGTCTTTACTTACATATCTTATACTGTCTTTTATTTTTTCTACAATTTGTTCATACCCCTTACTTGCTTCAGTTGGTTTTATAATTTCTTTTAGTATATTCCCACTTTCATCTGCTAAAGCTGTATATATCTTTGTTCCACCTAAATCTACGCCTATAAATAATTTACTCATTTTCTTCTCCCTTACTACTAATATGATTAAAGGAGGATTTCTCCTCCTTCATTTATTATTGTTCAGCTAACCATGCATCAAGTTGAGTTTGCATTTCTTCAATAACTCTATCAATACCTTGGTCTTTTAATTTTTTATTTAACTTATCTAAGTATTCATTAACATCTACTGATCCACTGTATAAAGTAGCTTTAAACTCTTCAAGTACATTGTTTATAGCTGCAATTTCATTTGTTACTTTTGAAGTATCAAATTTAAATCCAAGTACTGGAGACTTCTTAGCTGCATTATTAAACTCTTTGAATTCATCCCACTTAGTCTCTGGTTCATTATCTAAAACTTTAGTTATGAATAAGTTACCTAAAGTATAGTAACCAACAGAGTAATCTGAAGCTTTATCTGTTAATTTAATTTGTTTGTCATTAACACTTTCATAGTGAGTTCCTTCTATACCGTAGTTTAAAAGGTTTCTTATATATTCATCAGTATTTAAAAGATTTAAGAATTCAACTGCTTTATCTGGGTTTTTACTATTCTTAGATACTGCAATCATAGAACCAGTTGTTGAAGCATTAGTGATATAAGAATCTGTTATTTGACTTGCTACTACATCATATTTTAAGTCTTTTGACCATAAAACTTCTGCATAAGGTTGTCCATCACCCTTTGTAACAAATCTCTTAACTGACTTATCATCTTGAGCTGTTGCAGAGTCAGCATTTATATATCCAGCTTGATAGTACTTTCTTAATGTTTCTAATGTAGACTTCATTTTGTCTGTTTCAAACATATTTTTTACTACAAGATTTTCATCTTCATACTCAATTCCAATTGGATCTACTAATTGTTCAAAGTATTGTGGAGCTGAGAATCCTTTTGTAATATATAATGGTGTTACACCCGGCTCATTTTCTTTTATAAGTTTTAACCATGGTTCTAAATCTTCTAATGAGTGTATTTCAGTATATGGAATGTTATACTTGTCTACATATTCCTTAGTAAATACCCACATTGGTGCTGTACTAATTTCTTTTTGATTCGGTACTGCGTAAATACCACCATCAACTTCTGCACCATCCCAGAATCTTTGATCTATAGCTTCTTTCATTTCACTACCTGTAGTATCAAGATAAGATGTTAAATCTAAGAATGCCCCTTTTCTTGCATTTCCTAAATAATCTCCTGCCCACGAACAAGTAAACGCTAAATCGTAAGCTTCTCCTGAGTTAATTATTACTCCTAACTTTTGACTATATTCACCATAATCAATAAAATTCATATCTATATTTACACCTATTTTTTCTTCTAGATATTTATTAGCTTCATCTTCAACAAGCTGTAAATCTTTTGGTTCAGCACCAATCGTATACCATTTCAATGTTACTACATCACTTTCTTTACTTGTTGCTGTATTAGAACATCCAGCAAATATTGATGCACCTACAAGAGCAGTTGTTGCTAGAGCAATAAGCTTTTTAATTTTCATAAATTTCATCTCCCTTTATTTTTGTATCGTTTACATATATTATTTTATAGCATTTTTCTTATACTTTATAGTGTACATATTTCATATTTAATATAAAAATTTCATATTTGTCTACTATTATTTTCATATTTGTATATTAATATTAATTTTCTCTCTTTTTTACTATAATAAATTATTAGCTAAGTATTAAAAATACCTAGCTAATAATTTTTAAATATTCATATTTTTCTCTATCTACTCTAATCCAAATACATCTATACCATAAATTCTAGCTGCAGAGTCTGAACCTTGAGCTGCTTTTAATATTGTTAATTTTACATATCTAGCATCAACTTGTTTAAATGCATCAATAGTTTCTCCTAAAGTATTTCCCTCTCTTAAAAATACAGTAGTAAAGTTTTCTCCATCTTCACTTACTTCTATCTTGTATTCTTCAGTATTCATATCTGGATTTTCCCCACCTAATTCAGCATGTTGAATACGAACTTCATTTATTGATTTAACTTCCCCTAAATCAATAGTGATATTATGTTTATCTGGTCCTACTGCACACCACTTAGTAGATGAATCCCCATCTAATGCATATTTAGGTGCTTCTGCATCATTTACAAAGCTTGAAGCTTCTACATTTTTATTTAATGAAAAGTTAGTTAATCCTGATTCTGCTGCTTTTGTAACAGTTATTAAACCTTCCATAACTATTTCATCATTACCTTTTTTATTCTTAGCTTTTAATACAACATCGTAAGTGCCTTCCTTTGAATAAGTTACTGTTGGATTTTGCTCAGTACTTTTTTCAACATCTGCGCCTTTAAATGTCCATTCATAACTATCAGCAACTAAGTTACTTAAATTTTCAAATGTAACTGCTTCACCCGGTGCTACTACAGTGCTTTTTGCTCTAAAATTAGCTTTTGGAAGTGTATTATCTGGCCATTCTACTTTAACTTTTGCTGTTTTTCCTCTTACATTATCATTATTAACTGAAACTACTTCAAAAGTGCTTTCCATTTCATCAGCTTCTCTTTCTAGGGAATTTATAAAATATCTAGTATTATAAGTTGCTCCTAAATACGACTTACTCTTATCACTATTTACCTTATATATTTCATAATGATGTACCCCTTCACCTTCAGTAGCATCCCAAGTAAGTCTTATACCTGCTAAAGTGCTATCTTCTTCAAAACTAGTACTTTCAACCTCTAGATTAGAAACATCAACAGCCTTATCAGTTTTTCCATCATCTATTGATAAATTTCCTAAATTGATTGCCACATTATTTAAATCTTCATTCGCTGTCATTTTATAAGAAATTGTTCTTATTGATTTATCTATAAATTTTTCAACGTCATAAGTTACTTTTGTCCAATCTTTTTCAAGCTTTTTATCCCCTGATATTGTTTCTACAGTACCATCATCAAATTCTAATACTAAATCTAATGCAACTTCTGAATCAGCCTTTGCCATAGTTGTAAATTCTACACCTTTTTCAAGCTTTAAATCTGCACTAAATAATTTAATAGTAGAAGGCTTATTAGCTCCTAATTTTCCTAATAGCTTTATTGAATTTCCTCCATAATATGCAGTTGAATAGTCTATACTTGGTGTTAATTGACTATCTCCTTCACTTTCAACTATCCATCTATATGTTGGCATAACATCAGCTAAACTTCTATTATTCCAATCTAAAGATGATACTTTTTCTCCATCAATAAAGAAATTATACCCATTACCCATGCTGAAATTTGTCTTGAATGGTAATGATGTAACTGCTGATTTTTCAACTACATATGTTGAAATTCCTCTCCATGTAGTACCAGTAGCTTCTGTAGCTTTAGTTGGATTATTAAATTCATTAACCCATAACTTAGCTTCTTTTTCTTGGAATGAATCTACTGTATCTGAAGAAAAGTATGTCCAGCTTGGACAGTATAATCCTAATGAAGTATATGTTTCATTTGATGCTTTCTCAAATAGATCCCATCTAATTGGTGTTGCTGTACCATCAGCTTGTACATCTATACCAGCATATATTTCTTTTGAATCTACACCTATTTTTTCTGCATGTTCTTCTGATTTTTTTAACAATTCATCTGATGCATATTTATCTTCTGTCCACCAGAAATTTAAAAACATACTATCTGCGACTTTATTACCTTCACCATCTATTAAGAAAATGTCATTTTTATCATTAAGTGTATTTTGCCAATCTATTTCTCCATCTTTTGTCATAGAATCATACCACATTAATTGTTGAGAATCTCCAGCCTTTTCTTTATACTGTTTTATAAATTCTTGCATAAGTGCTACGTGTTCTACCGTTAATGGATTTTCTTCAGTTCCTTGAGTTTCTTGGTTTATAAACCACCCTTCAAATTTATATGTTTTTGCAACTTCAATAAGCTTATCTACCATAATGAAGTTTCCTTCATCATCCTTTGTAAAGAATGTATCTAACCATTCTAATCTACCTGAATACTCCATTGGTGGGAAGAATACTGTTCCCAATACCTCTACTCCATTTTTATGTGCAGAATCTGTAACATCAGCACTTGGTGGAACAATTATACCTTCTCCAGCTGATCCCCCCCAATAAACAAGTGTATCTATATATTGCCAATATGAAAATGTATTTGAATCAAAAGTATTTGAACCTTGTGTAGGATTTCCACTAGTGTTTGAATTCATAATTGATAATGCTACTACTTTTGTATCCTTATTTTGGGTATTATTTACTGTTTGTAATTTTTCTTTATCTACTCTTTTTTGTAGCTCTATAGAACTTACATTATAAGGAGCATCTTCATCCTCTGAAGCTTTCCATTCTAATAAATCTTCTGGTAACCAATAAGATGATATTGGAGTGTTTTGCATCTTAAAATTAAGACCCTCTTCTGTTATTTTGTATACTTGCTTACTTCCCCCATTAGTTATATTAGAACATCCAGTAAATACCACTGCTAAAGTGAATGCTACTGCTGTTGGTAATATAACTATCCTTTTACTTAAGTATCTCTTTCTTCTTATCATTCTTAAACCCCTTTTCTTTTTATAAAATAATCTATAGCTAGCATAACATTTAACTATCCTTGTAGTACTTAATTTTTCTATACTAACTAATGACTACTAAGTTTTTATTATAAATAAAATATTTAAGGAACACCTCAAAATTTAAATAATTATATTTTGTTATAATTAGTTCTTTTGAGGTGTTCCTTAGATTATTTTATCTTAATTTAAATTTAAATGTCTTAATTTCATATGGTTTAATAGTAAAGTTAACCTTATTTCCTACTGGAGATAATTCCTCTAAATCTTTTTCTAGAAGGTTACACTCTTTAATTTCTTTTACATCCTTAAAGAATTCTAATGTAACATCACTTCTCTTATTGTGGAATTCATACATTCTTAAAATTAAATCATCTGAATCTTCAGCTTTTTTAATTACTTCTATCATTACATTATCTTTATCAACTTTTGCTAAGCTTAATGTAGATGGTAATTCACCTTTATGAGCTTCTTCAACAGTTGTGATAAATGGAGTGTTTAATTCATAAGCTTTTTGTGAAGTTTGTCCTTCCTTCCAATCTCCATTATGGCTGTAGATTGAATAAGTTAAGTGATGAACTTCTTTGTCTGCATCTGGATTTGGATCACAGCTTGATTTTAATAATGTTAATCTCATGTTTCCATCTTTGATGTCATGTCCATACTTACAGTTATTTAATAATGAAACCCCGAAGTCTCCTTCTGAAAGGTCAGCCCACTTATGTCCACAAACTTCGAATGCAGCAACATCCCAAGATGTATTATTGTGAGTTGGTCTTGTAACATTACCATATTGAATTTCATAAGTTGCTTCACTTGCATTTATTTCAACTGGGAATGCTGTCTTAACAAGAACATCTCTTTCTTTCCAATCTATAACTGTTTCAAAATCTACTCTTTCTATATCATTGTAAATATGAATATTTTGAACTATTGTTGATTCTAAGAATTTTCTTTCTATTCTTAAAGTGCTTCTTACTGGTCCTTGATCAACAACTTCAATACTTTGAACATCGTCAATCTTCCACATCTTTTCTTTATAATAGATATCTATATCCCAGTTATCAAAACACATTGGTTTATCTTCAAATGCTTGAATTTCGTTTCCTATAGCTCCATCCTTTAATAATTCTCTATTTTGATCTTTATGAATGAATGAAACTATTTGTCCTTTTTCATCAAACTTAATCTTAACAAATTTATTTTCTGCTTCTGTAGTTGTTAATTTTACTGATTCAGCATTAACATCATCAGCTTCAACTATAGCATAGCTCTTATATCCATTTGCAGGAACTGCCTTAGCAAAGAATATTGCTTTGTTTCCTTCGATTTTTTGACAAACTAGCTTGTTGCCATCCTCATCAATTACTGCAACATTATTCATACCTGCTGGTATTTCAAATGTAGCTATATCACTTCTTTCAAATCCTAATGTGTTGTTTACAACTACACTTCTATTATCTAGATTAATCTTTGAAGCTATAAATCCTTTAGTTTCATTGATCATTGAATCTGCATTTTCTAATAATTCTTTGTATTCAACTTCTGTTACATCATAAACTTCCTTAATTGATGAACCTGGAATAATATCATGGAATTGATTTAATAATACTGTTTCCCATGAATTATTAATATTTTCTTGTGGATAAGCTTTACCTTCTAACATAGCTAAAGAGTTTAATTTTTCAGCAGCTGTGTACATATTTTCACATTTTCTGTTATCTCTCTTATTTCTAGCCATTGAAGTATAAGTTCCTCTATGGTATTCAAGATATAATTCTCCATTCCACTTAGCTAATTTATTATTATCTTTAACTTTTTCTTCTAATCTTTTAAAGTAATCTAAAGATGTTCCCATCTTAACTCTTGGTGCTCCTGGTATACCTTTTGCAAGTCTTCTACCATTTTCAAGCATTTCTAATGTGGCACCACCACCACCATCTCCCCATCCGAAGGAAATTAATACATCATTATTTAAGTTCTTATCTTGGTATCTTCTCCATGCACCCATTACTGCATCTGGTTGAATATGTCCATTATAAGTAGTAAAGTGTGATGCTCTATCTTGTCCTGGTCCAGTAGTAGTTATAAAGTGAGTTAATACTTCAGTACCATCTATTCCTTTCCACATAAATGTATCATGAGGAATTTTGTTAAATTGGTTCCATGCAATCTTAGTTGTCATAAAGTAATCAACATCTGATTTCTTTAATATTTGTGGTAATGCTGCAGAGTATCCAAATACGTCTGGTAACCATAAAATCTTGTTATCTACATTAAACTCATCTTTAAAGAATCTCTTACCATGCATGATTTGTCTTACAAGAGATTCCCCTGAAGTTACGTTACAGTCAGCTTCAAGCCACATAGCTCCTTCTGGTTCCCATACACCTTCTTTAACTTTTTCTTTAACTTTTTCATAAATCTTTGGATGATCTTCTTTTAACATCTTATATAATTGAGGTTGTGAAGACATAAAGATGTATTCTGGATATTCTTCCATAAGCTTTAATACTGTTGAGAAACTTCTAGCAACTTTTTCTCTAGTTTGTGCCACTGTCCATAACCAAGCAACGTCTATATGAGTATGTCCAACACATGTAGCTATAACATCTTCGTGTCCACATAATTCTCCATAGAATTTATCATTTAAAAAGTCATTTGCTTTCTTAACACTTTCATCATATAATTCACTCTTTGGTCTTCTTAAATCAATTAAGTTAACAGCTTCATTTAATACAGTTATCATATCAACTCTATTTTTATCTTCTTTTTCAAGCTCTTTGCAAACATCTACTGGTACTTTTAAGTTCCAATATAATTCTCTTGATGCCATATCAATAACTACTAAGTTACCACTTAATGTAGCTAATTTATCTGCTAACATTCCTGCATATGCATGTAAGTCTATTTCATATTTTTCTCCAGCAACTGCATTGTGAGTTAGGATTATTTCTCTATGATTAATATCTACACCTTGGATTTGTTCTCCATTTACATAAAGTATAAATTGAGGATTTGTTGCATCCCAACCTTCTTCAAAAGTCTTGAAGTTTAATGCTATAGTTTGTCCTGCAAAATGTTCTGGAACTTCTACTGAACACTTGAACCAACCATGGGCATCTCTTCCTCCCCATAAATCTCCTGTCTTAAAATCTCTCCATCCATCAGCTGGAGCTTCTTTTATTAAATCAATATTATGATAATTTCCATCTATATATTTGTAGTTATCTATTGATATACTATCTCTATAAACATGCTTTGATATTTCTCCACAAATTTTATCAATTCTTTCTAATAAGTAATACATAATATATTCCTCCTAAATTTATCTTAATTTACTCTTTATCCTTATTAAAATTTTTATATTTTTAAAATAATTTTATTTAATTACTCTTTAACTGCTCCAATTGTTAACCCACTTACAAAGTATCTTTGGAAGAATGGATAAGCAAATATTATTGGTAATGTTGTTATTACAACTATAGCCATCTTTGCTGTTTCCTTAGGCATTTTTGAAGCAACTTCTATTGCATTTGCTCCCATGCTAGTAGCATTATTACTTAAGAATTCCATTGATGTTTCAAGTTTTATAAGTAAATATTGAACTGGTATTAAGTTACTACTATCTATATATAGCATTGCGTTAAACCAATCATTCCAGTAGCCAAGTGTTAAGAATAATCCAACTGTTGCTATACCTGGTAGTGACATTGGTAATATAATCTTTCTAAATAATAACCATTCACTTGCACCATCTATCTTTGCTGACTCAACAACAGCATCTGGAATAGTTGTTTTAAAGAATGTTCTTAAGATTATAATATTAAATGAACTTACACATAGAGGTAATATCAATGCTAATATGTTGTCCTTTAGATGTAAGAAATTAACCATTACTAGGTATGATGCAACCATACCACCTGAGAATAACATTGGTATAAATATTAATTTAGTAAAAAACTTTCTATAAGCAAAGTTCTTTCTTGATAATGCATATGCATACATTGTCATTATAATTAATCCTAAAAGTGTACCTGCTATAGTTACTACTATTGTTATTCCATATGCTCTAATTATTTGACTTCCTGAAGAGAAAATATATTTATAAGCTTCTAAACTCCACTCTTCTGGCCAAAATCTATATCCATTCGCTGTTAATGATGCTTCACTAGTAAATGAAATAATCATAACAAATATAAATGGTATAATACATGCTGCTGCTAATAATCCAAATAATATATTTAAAGCAAAATTTGTTTTATTACTTACTCTATTGAATCTATCTTCCTTATCTCTAACTTTTTCTTTAGTTGTATTAAAAACCTTATTTTTAAGCTTCAACTCCATTTAATTCACAACCTTTCTTTTAGAAGAATGCACTTTCTTCATCTACTTTCTTAACTATTGCATTTGTTGTTATTATAAGAATCATTCCAACAAAAGATTGATATAATGCTGCCGCCGAACTCATACCTACGTTACCTAAATTCATAAGACCTCTATAAACATAAGTATCAATAACATTTGTTACTGGATATAATGCTCCTGAGTTCTTAGGTAATTGATAGAATAATCCAAAGTCAGATCTAAACATTCCTCCAATAGATGTTATAAACATAATGATTATTATTGGTTTTAATAATGGAATTGTAATATTCTTAATTTGTTGCCACTTAGTAGCACCATCTATTAATGCAGCTTCATAATATGTCTTATCTATACCACATATTGATGCAAGATAAACAACTGTACCATATCCTACACCTTTCCATTGACTCATAATAATTATTATGAAAGGCCAGTAAACTGATTCTGTATACCAAGACACCTTGTCCATTCCCATTGATGCGAATATTGTATTTAAATAACCTTTTTCTGGACTTAAAAAAGCATATAAACAATAACTAACTACAACCCATGATAAGAAATACGGTAAGAACATTGATGTTTGATAAAACTTTGAAAGTCTCTTATTAAATATTTCTTTAAGTAATATTGCTAACGTTACTGGTAATACTATACCTAATATAATAAATACAAGATTATATAAAACTGTATTTCTTGTAATTAACCAAGCATCACTACTTTTAAATAAAAACTTAAAGTTATCTAACCATACCCAATCACTCTTTAACCAACTTTCAAAGAAGCTACCATGTATTTTCCAATCTTTAAATGCAATTGTTACCCCGAACATCGGTAAATATGCAAATATTAAAAACCAAATTGTTCCTGGAATTGTTAGTAATAATAATTCCTTATTTGCTTTTACAGTAGAAAAAAACGTTTTTTTATGTACCGTAACACCTGTATTTAACTCTTTATTTTTCTTTATATTAGATTTTCTAGACTTTTTAATTTCTAGTGTTTGATTCATTTTCAACTCTCCTCCCCCGTAAACGTTTTTACTATATTTAAAATATATCATGATTAAATTTCCATTTATAGTTGAAAATATACAGATTTATTGTACTAATTAAAGTTTGTGTATTATTATCTTAGAAAAGTTAAAATATTTTCTGATATAACTACTAAAATACCATATAAAAAAGATCATCCAGTAGCTTAGAAAAATTTCTCTTGCTTCTAGGATGATCTTTTCATATTAATAATTCTTTAATTCTCTTAACATTGCTGGGCTTACACCATAATACTTTTTAAATTTTCTATAGAAATAGCTTGTATCTGCATATCCAACTTGTTTTGCTATATCATTAATTTTCATATTTGTATTTAATATTAATTCTTTTGCTTTGCTATTCTTTTCTTTATTTAAATAATCTGAAAAAGACATTCCAACTTCTTTAGTAAATAGCTGTCCTAAATATGAACTATTTATATTAAAATCATTAGCTAATACTTTAAGGCTTAAATCTTCATAGTAGTATTCTTTAACCTTTCTTACTATTTGTTGAATAACTGGACTGAATTTCTCTGTATTAGCATTCATAACTTTTAATAAATTATCAACTTCTAAAATTATAAAATATTTTATATTTTCTCTAGACTTTTCATTAAATAGCTTTATTATATTACTAATTAAACTATCTTCTCCAACATTTTTATCAATTTTGAATTCATATGATATCTTATCCATTAATAAAAATATTTTAACTGATAGGTCAAATATATTTTTAGTTGAAAGTTCTTTTTTATCAAATAATGTTTCAAGGTATCCTATAATTTTTAATCTATCCTTTTCCATAATTAACTTATGTAACTTGTCCATTTCATCTTCAAAGCTCAACTTTTCATATTTATCATTAATTGAAGCTTCATTACTTAATAATTTATTTAATTGCTCTTCTAAATTATTATTTTTTTCTGATTCCAACTTCTTTTTACAAATTTTTTTAATTGTTTCTTCTAGCTCAATATCATCTATTGGTTTTAAAATATAGTTTTCAACCCCTAAAGTTATTGCCTGTTGAGCATATGAAAATTCATCATATCCACTTAAAACTATAAAGCTAACATCTTTATTGATTTTCTTTATTTCACTTATTAAAGTAAGTCCTGACATAATAGGCATATTAATATCTGTTATTATAATATCTACAGGCTCCTCTTTAAATTTTTCCAAAGCATCTCTTCCATTTTTAGCTTCATGAACAATTTCTAAATCCATGCTATTCCAATCTAAAATATACTTTAATCCATCTAAAATTAGTTTTTCATCATCAACAAACATTAATTTATACATCTTTATTCCCCTCTCATCGGTATATTCAAGATAATCCTTGTACCATTTTCAAATTCTTCATCTATTTTTAAGCCATACTCTTCTCCATAAAGAAGCATGATTCTCTCATGTGTATTTGCTATTCCTATTGACTTTCCTGTAAAATCCTTATCTTTTATCTTTTGATTTATTTCATTAATTTTATTTTTATCTATTCCTATACCATTATCCTCAATAACGATTTTTATATTGTTACCATCTTTAAAAATATTTATATGTAATTCATTATCATAATCTTCTCTTCTGATTCCATGTACTGTATAATTTTCAGCTAATGGTTGCAATATGAACTTTATTATTTCTTTATTTAATAATTCAGGTTCACAATTTATATAATAATTAAATTTATCATCATATCTAAATTTAAATAATTCCAAATACTCCTTACAATAATTAATTTCTTTCTTAATTGTTATTATGTCATCTTCTTTTAATTGATTTCTAAATAAGTTTCCTAAAAGAAATAACATTCTTCCAACATCTCTATTCCCATTTGCTATGGCCTTCATTCTTATGGACTCTAAAGTATTATATAAAAAATGTGGATTTATTTTACTTTGTAATGATAACATTTCAGCCTTTCTTCTACTAATTTCAGCTTCTTTTTTATTCATTTCAGCTAAATAACTAATTTCTATATGCTTTTTTAAATCAATGCACATATCATTAAATTGGGTAGCTATATAATTAAGCTCATCTTTATCATCAGTAATATCAATTCTTACATCAAGGTTTCCTTCTTTAACTTGATCCATAGTTGTTATTATTTTATTCATTCTTTCACTTAAGTTTTTTAACTTAATATGAATTATAAAAACAGCTACTACTACCACTAAAATATCTATAAATATTAACATTAAATAATAAGTTATCGGCAATTTTGTAGCCTCATAACTATTAATCCTTCCTAAAACTATATTACCTAACTTATCTACAAGTACATTAGTATAATAAATACTTCCATCTAAGTTTATCTTATCTTCTATAGATAGTTTCCCAACATATTCTAACAACATTTCTCTATCATAATTATCATCTGAGTCAAATATAACTTTTCCATATTGATCTATTATAATAGCATCATCTCCATAAGATTGTACTATTTCATCAATAACCGCATTATCATATGTTATTAGTATTAATCCTTCCTTTTTTAAATCTATTGGATTACTAATTTCCTTTATGTAAGAAGTTTTGCCATTTTCAGATATAACCTTCTGATTTTGCATATTTTCTACAGTGTTTCTATCTAAAATTTCTTTCCTTATTGTTCCGTCTGTATCAAGTTCTATTAACTCTTGTCTTGAATATGATACAAATTTAATACTTACAATTTGTCTATAAGTATTAAAAGCTTGATTAACATATCTTTGAATTCCATTATAAAACTCTAAGTCAGACTTTGCTAAATAGTCTAATTTCATTCTTAAATAAGTTGTAGAATCATTATTTAATAAATTTACAAGATCTGTTGCAATAAAGCTTTGATCATAAATACCATTTACTATTCTATCTGCTGAATTACTATTTTTAATTAACTCTAGCTCAATATCTTCTATCATCTTTTTATTTAAATATAATTTTTGATCTTTAATATTTTCTTTAGAATAATATATAAAATATGCATCTAATGATAAAACACAGGTTATTAATATTGCTGTATAAATTATAAATAATCTCTTATAAACTTCATTGTATTTTCTCATATTGAATCTCCTATTTTTACTAATTCTTCATATATTTTATCATTAAATCATCATTTGACAAAGTAAACGTTTTTAATTATACTTAATTTTACTATAAAACCCAAAAAAGGAGAAATACTTATGAATAATATTTTTACTCTTCAAAAAATACTCAATTTCTTTAATTATGTATTTTATTTCTTTGTACTTAACTTAGTATTTTTATTATTTAATATCCCATTACTTGCTTTTATATTTTTAGTAGGTATAAGTAAGATTGGAACTTATTTGCCACTTTTTTTAATAACACTGATTCCATTTGGTCCATCTATTACAATGCTTCTTTACTGTACTGGTAAACTAATTAGAAATAAGGACTTAGATCTTATATATGATATTAAGCTTGGTCTGAAATTAAACTTTAAACAATCTATTATTATATGGATTGTAGAATTAGCATTAATATTTATTTTAAATATCAACATTAAATTCTTCTCAAGTTATAGCGTAATATTATCTGGTATATTTATATTAATTGCATTGATACTTCTATTTACAAGTCCTTATATTTATGTACTTATAAGTAGATTTTCTATGAATACTAAGGATATTATTAAAAATTCTTTTATATTAGTATTTACTAGACCATTAATATCAATTGCTAATATATTTTCAATAGTTTTTACTTTAATTTTATTTGAAATATCACCTGGAACAACATTCTTGTTCATAGGAAGTGTACTAGCCTTTTTAATTAGTTATTGTAATAAATACTTATTAACAGAACTTGAAAATAACTCTAAAAATAATAATTAATATTTAAGCTCTAGGATATATTAGATTTCCTAAAAATATTATAAAGTTATATAAAAAAGTTTAACTTTGTATAATATTTACTATAAATCTAATATATCCTTATTTTTTTAAAATTTATAGTTATTTTTAGTGGATAAATTATTAATATACTTGCTTTATTAAAGAAATGTCTTATAGTGCTATTTAAAATAAGTATTAGTCGATATAAAATTATTATTGTTACACACACCTACTGCTGTTTTAAATCATGTAATCTTATACATCATATAAATTACACCCTTATTTTTTATATTATTTATTTTGATTTAAAACAGTAGTGTATATATCTTAACTTTAAATATTATTGATGGAAAATTTAATTGGAGGAATAAATATGGTTAATATTACAGATACAATAACAGAAACTACTAAAACTTCAGAAATTAAAGCTCTTATTCGTAAAATAGGTGCTGATTTATCAAATAAAATTGATGATATTAAACTTAAAAACATATTTTATAACTGCTTTATTAATACAATGGAAACAACAGTTGAATATAATGAAGAAAATATGGATACATTCATAATTACTGGTGATATACCTGCTATGTGGCTTAGAGATTCTACATCCCAAATTGAACATTACTTGCCTTTTATTAATGAACATGAGGATTTAAAAAAGCTTTTTGTAGGCCTTATTAATAGACAAGTATTTTGTATTTTACATGAGCCATATGCTAATGCCTTTAATAAAACAGCTAATGGTCAAAAATGGGATAACGATATTACAAAAGATAGTCCTTGGGTTTGGGAAAGAAAATATGAAATTGATTCACTTTGCTTCCCTGTAAGACTTATTTATAAATACTGGAAAAAATCTAATGATTCTTCTTTCTTTAATAATGAAATTAGAAAGGTATTTTATAAAATAATAGATCTTTGGAAAATTGAACAAAATCACTTTGAATCATCTGATTACTCATTCCAAAGATTAAATTGTTCACCTACAGATACACTTACTAACAAAGGGTTAGGTGATCCTGTATCTTATACTGGAATGACTTGGTCAGGTTTTAGACCTAGTGATGATGCTTGTAAATATAATTATTTAATTCCATCAAATATGTTTGCAACTGTGGTTCTTGGCTATATTTCAGAAATAGCTGAAGTTGTATTTAAAGATAACGAATTAAAAAATATTTCAGATGAATTAAGATGTGAAATTGAAAAGGGAATAAATAAATATGGTATCATACATACCGAAGAATTTGGTGATATCTATGCCTATGAAGTTGATGGTTTAGGTAATTATAATCTTATGGATGATGCAAATGTTCCAAGTCTTTTATCTATTCCTTATATTGAATATAAAGATATTGATGATGAAATATATCAAAACACAAGAAAATTTATTTTAAGTAAAAATAATCCTTACTACTATGAAGGATCTGTAGCAAAAGGTATAGGAAGTCCTCATACTCCACCAGAATATATTTGGCATATTTCATTATCTATGCAAGGATTAACTACTAAAAATGAAACAGAAATACTTGATTTAATTAATACACTAATAAATTCTGATGGAAATACAGGTTATATGCACGAAGGATTCCACTGTGATGATTCTAATAAATTTACTAGAGAATGGTTTGCATGGTCAAACTCGCTTTTCGCAGATTTTATATATAAAAAATATATTAAATAAATTGAAAATATTGTAACAGCCTCCGGGGTCAATCCAAATAATGGATTGACCCCGGAGACCATTACAATATTTTACAATACCTTTGATAAGAAATCTATTGTTCTTGGATTCTTTGGATTTGAGAATATTTCCTCTGGAGTACCTTGTTCTACAATATTCCCATTATCCATAAATATAATTCTATCTCCAACTTCTTTTGCAAATCCCATTTCATGAGTAACAACTACCATTGTCATTCCTTCTTTTGCAAGATCCTTCATAACATTTAAAACTTCTCCAACCATTTCTGGATCTAATGCAGAAGTTGGTTCATCAAATAGCATAACATCTGGCTCCATAGCTAATGCTCTTGCTATTGCTATTCTTTGCTTTTGTCCACCAGAAAGTGATGATGGATATGATTTTACTTTATTACTTAGACCAACTCTGTCTAATAACTCCATTGCTTTCTTTTCTGCCTGAGCTTTACTAATACCTTTAACCTTAATAGGAGCTATTGTTAAGTTTTCTAATACAGTCTTATGTGGGAAAAGATTAAACTGTTGGAATACCATTCCCATCTTTTCTCTAATTTTATTTATATCAACTTTTTTATCTGTAATATCATTATCCTCAAATATTATTTTACCTGAAGTTGGCTCCTCTAATAAGTTCAAACATCTTAAAAATGTACTTTTCCCTGATCCTGATGGACCTATTACAACTACCACTTCACCCTTTTTTATATGTTCATCTATTCCTTTTAAAACATCATTTTTTCCAAAACTTTTATGAAGATTACTAACGCGAATCACTTTTTTTCATTCTCCTTTCTATAAGAGATATAATTCTACCTAATGTAAATGTCATAATAAAATAGAATCCTGCTGCTACTATATATGGCTCTAATCCAAGATATGTAGAACCTACAACCACTTTTCCTGCAAACATTAATTCATTAACACCTATAATTGATGCCATTGAAGATTCCTTAATTATTGCAACGAATTCATTTCCTATTGCAGGTAATATATTTTTAACTGCTTGAGGTATTACAATTAATATCATTGCAGTGCTTTTTTTCATTCCTAAACTTCTTGCAGCTTCCATTTGCCCTTTATCAACAGCTTCTATACCAGCTCTTACTATTTCTGATACATATGCTGCTGAGTTTAACGCTATTGCTATTATTGCTGATGTAAATGGACTTAAATCTATTCCAAAAAACATCTTTGATCCTGCATACATAATTAATATTTGTAATAGCATTGGTGTTCCTCTAACTATTTCAATATAAACTACTGCTATTACTTTTAAAGGCTTAATCTTCCAAATATGAAAGTTTGAAGTCTTCATAAAAAATAATAAAGAACCAAATATTGCCCCAAAAAATACTGTAATTAACGAAATTAATAATGTATATTTAACACCTTCTAAATAGTAAGGCATATATTGTGGCACAAAACTAAAATCAAAATTCATTTTTTCTCCCTCTCTTTTTGTCTTATATAAAATTTACTATTTAACAGATTCTTTCAGAAATTAAGTAATTAAATAATCATTCCTCACTTACTTAATTCTTAAATTTCTAAAAGTCCCTGCTATAACTAAATTCTACACTTTTAATATTTTATTCAACTATATTAACACTACCTGCTAATTCATTAGCTTTTACTATATACTCATCCATTTTTCCTGTCTCATTTAATTCTTTAATAACTTCATTTATTTTAGCTAATAACTCTGGATTATTTTTAGCCATACCAACTGCATTTCCACCAGTTTTATCTTCGTATATTGGAGTACCTACTGCTAATTCTGGATTAGATTTAACTGCCATTTCTGCTACTGGCTTTTCCATAATTACTGCATCAACTTTTCCTGCTTTTAACTCTAAAATTAAGTTATTAACATTGTTTAATAGTTGTAAGTCAGCATTTGGAACTTCACTTCTTGCAATTTGTTCTTGAGTTGATCCTAATTGAGCTCCAACTTTTGCTCCTTCTAAATCAGCAAAAGTTTTATACTTGTCCACATCTTCTGATCTTACTAATATTCCATGTTGTGAATTATAATAAATTTCTGAGAAATCTACTACTTTGGCTCTCTCTTCTGTAGGATTCATTCCTGATACTACTAAATCTATCTTTCCTGCTGGTAATGCTGCTACTAATGCATCAAAATCCATCTCTTGAATTACTAATTCAACTCCAAGAGAATTTGCTATCTCATTAGCTATATCAACATCAAATCCTCCAATAACATCTTGTCCATTTTCATTTATGTAATGGAACTCATATGGTGCATAATCTGCACTCATTCCAACAACAACTTTTCCCTTTTCTTGAATAGTTGCTAATAAATCTTTACTTTCTTTTTCACTTTTATTAGATGCCCCACATCCAACAAATCCCATAGTAATAATTCCTAATAATGCACTTGCAACTACTTTTTTTATTAATCCTTTTTTCATATTTAAATCCCCCTTATTACTCTGTATAAATCATTTCCTTAACTACGGTATAATTATACACTATAAAATCATATTTATGCAATACTTTTTTATATTTTTTATATTTATGCATAAATGTCATATTGTAAATGAATATTTATATCTATAAACCATCTAAAAATTATTTATTTTATTTTGTCTATTTTTTAGTACATGTTGAATAAAATATTATGAATAACTTATATTTATTTAGGAGTGATTTAATGTCTACATCAAAAGAAAGACACCTATTCCCCGGTGGAAATACTTCAAAAGGATTTTATTCCTTTTACAGATATATACTTCCACAAGATGACGCTAAACGAATTCTTTGTATAAAAGGTGGTCCTGGAACTGGTAAATCTCAATTAATGAAAAAGGTTGCAGCTCACTTTAATAAAAAGGGTTATACAATTGAATATCATCACTGTTCTTCAGATCCTAATTCTTTAGATGGAGTTTTAGTAAAGGAGTTAAACATAGCTTTATTAGATGGTACTTCTCCTCATATAGTTGATCCTATTACTCCTGGTGCTGTTGATGAAATACTTAATATGGGTGATGCTCTTGATATGGATACCCTTGCTAAAAATAAAAAAGAAATAATAGCTTTAAACAAAGAAATAAGTAAAAATTTCAAGAGGGCTTATAGATTTTTAGGTTCAGCTAAATGTATTCATGATGATTGGAGTAGCTTAAACTATGATTCCTTGGATTCTAATAAAATTTATAATTTGATTGAGAATTTAAAGAATAATATTTTTAAATCTGATAAATTTGGATATGGTAATGAACGTCATTTATTTGCAACTGCAATTACCCCTGATGGAATCATTACTTATGCTGATTCTTTAAGCACTGACTTTAAAAAGAAATATATATTAACTGGCGGTCCCGGATTTAGTAAAACAGATATTTTGAAATTTATAGGTAGTTGCGGTCAAAAGAAAGGTTATTTTATTGAATATATGCATGATCCTTTTATTCCTGAGCGTATTGAGCATATATTTATTCCTGAAATCTCCACTTGTATTATAACTAATAATGAAATTAATCAAGCTAATTATACTGGAATAGAATATAATTTGTTTGATTATACTAAATCTAATTTATCTTCATCAAAAAATAATGATATAAAATATAACAGTGATTTATTCTATAATTTAGTTAATAAGAGTATTTCTTTAATTAATAATGCTCATATTTTACATGATGAATTGGAATCATATTATATTAAAGCTATGGATTTCTCTGTGGCTGATAGTATATATGAAAAAGTAATTAAAAAATTCGAAAAATATGAATAGTAATAATTAATTGCTAATATCTAAATATTTAATATTTTAAATTATATATTGAAATAAAAAATGAGGCCTTAAAAAGCCTCATTTTTTATAAATAATTATTTTTTTGTATTTTTATTTCTTAAAGTTAATACTCCTGCTGTTGAAAGTACTCCACCTATTACAAGTGCTATTGATACTGATTCTACCCCAGTAACAGGTAATTTTCCTGGTTTATTATTTCCACCATTATTAGGTTTTTCTGGTTTAATATTTTCACTTGGTTTATTATCACCATTTGGTTTATTTCCTTCTCCTGGTTTATTATCTTCCCCTGGAGCTACTGGCTTCTTCTCTAAAGAATCTATTGCTTTTGATAAAGCAGATACAACTTCATTCACTTCTTCTTGAGTAGCTTCTGTATTTGCCATCATCTTTTTAGCATTTTCTAATGCTTCTTGTAATACATTCCATGACTCTTCTGTATAATCATCAGCTTTAAGAGCTTCAGCTTTATTAATTAAAGCACTTAATTCTTCTTTATTAATTTCAGAATCTTCCTTAGCTGTTGAAGTTCCTATTTCATGAATAGTTGGAGCAACCCCATCCCATGCAATTTTTATTTCAAATACATTATTTAAGCTAGATGTATCAAAAGTATTTATAGCTTTTGATAAAGAACCAATTTCACTCCATCCATTTTCATTTCTTACAGAAACAACAGCATCTGAAATAGTTGATGGATTTTGCATTATTGTAACTTTAGTTATATCTGTGTTTTCAGAAACTTTATATACAAGGCTTCCTGTTTTAGGTGCATTTACTTGTGGTTTAAATGCTGTATTTAATTTACCATCAATTAATTTACTTGGTTCAAAATTAGTTTCTGCAGCTGGTCTAATATCAAATGTAACATCATTATCAGAATATTCTAAAGCTAAATTTGTTACATTGAATTTAACTGTATCTTTTTCTTTATTTATGAAACGAACATATCTTGCTGCAACAGTTTTTGTTGTGTCTTCTACAGCTGTCCATTCAACACCATTAATAGAAGTTTCTAATGTTAACTTATTTCTGCTTGTAACATCTGTAGTAATATTTGTTAATTCTCTAATCTTATCTAATTTAATACCTACATATTGACCTTCAGCTAATGTAATTTCATTTAATCCTGTAAGTGTTGCATTATTTGGATAAATATCAACTTTATTTTCTGCTAATCCTTCAATATTTGTATAAACACTTCTTTTAATATGTTCTGCATCATCTTTATTTATTGAGAATTCACGAACTGATATCCAGTTACTTAAAATTTCACCAGTTGGAATAGCTCTTACATATTTAGCTGTTACATTTAAGTTATCTATAACTATTTTTTGAAGATTTGGCCCATATGCTTCACCATTTAAATCAGTCCAATTTTGACCATCCATAGAGTATTGGAATTTAACATAGTTAAATCCATCTCCAGCTCCTGGCTCACCATGTTCAAATATTATATTATTAATTTCTGTTGGTTTATTTAATTCTACTGCAACATAATCTCCTTCTTTAGCAGCTCCACGTACCCACATACAAGATAATCTAGAGTTATCCCCATCTACTATATTTTGAATGTGTCCCCAATATAATTTTTCTCCCATATTTGTATAAGGTAAAAGTGTTAATATATCTGTATCTGGATTTATTATTTGATTAACTTTTTCACTGATTATTCTTGATAAATCTTTTGCAAATGGTATTAATTCTTTTGTACCTGGTTCTGGTCTAGTTTGTCCATCATTTATAGCTGGTACTCTATGAGATCTTGAAGCAGTATATTCATCTTCACCTTGAGTATAATACTTCATTGCTTCATCATAATTACCTTTTTCTAAAGCAACTGCTGAATTTACATATGCAATTGTTGATTCTGCTAAATCTCTTAATGAATCAACCCAACCTTTTATTTCATTCTTTAATAATTCATTTTTAGATTTTTGTGCAAAATTATTTGTAGCATCTAAAATTTCTTGATATTCATCTAAAACAACTTTACTATATTCTAAAATAGATTCTCCAGCAAATAATTTTCTTCTGAACTCTTCAAGTATAGGGCTTATTTCTTTAGATTCTTCTAAAGCTAAACCATGCCAGTTTGGAGATGGGTCACTCATATGCTTTGCAAATGTATATAACTCATCAGCTGCATCTTCATCTATATACTTGAAAGAATCTTTCCAACTCTTATCCATGTCAAAATCTACTCTGTTCCAACCATAGTCAGCTATTGCAAATAAAGCTACTTTTGAAGCTTGTGCTTCTTGCATTGGATTAGTTACTATACCTTTAAAGTTATTAACTTCTGGATCTAGCATTTCGCCTTTACCCATTAATAATCTTTTTGAGTTAATATCATTAACTGGCCAGTTTAACCACATGAATGCTTGACGTCCAACAGCTTCTTCAAAGAATTCAAATGTATCTTGAGTTACATAACCAAGAATTGAGTCACCTGTCCACATAATATCAACAGTTTCTGGCATTGTACCTATAGTTTTTAAGTAAGCATTGTTAACATCTCCACCAGCAGACTCTTTTGTGTATACTTTAGGAACGAATATTAAATTCTTTACATCCTTCTTAGATAATCTCCACTTTTCTAAGTCATTCATAAGCTTTACTTGATTTTTTTCATCACCTTCAGCATCATCTGCAAGTACACCAAATTGACGTACTCCTATGCTATATAACTGTTCAAATTTATCAATAATTTTTTCTAATTCAGCTTTATAATTTTCTTCTGTTGAGAAGTCCATTCCATCTTTTAAAAATGGATGAATTGTCCATATGAATTCATTTTTTGTTGCAATTCCAACATCAACTAGCTCTTTTATTTCAGCTAATTTTTCCTTTGGATATAAATCTCTCCACTTAAGACTATGATATTGATCATCCTTTGGTGCAAAAATATAAGCATTCATCTTGAAGTCTCCACCAAATTCTATTAAGCTCTTTCTATTTTCATTGCTCCATGGAATACCGTAATATCCTTCAACAAATCCTCTCCATTGTCCATCTGAAAAATCTTTTATTAATAAATTTTTAATTTCAGATCCATCTAATTGCTTAAATATTAGCTTTAATGTTGTAATTCCATAAAATGCAGCATCCGTATCTTTTCCTAAAACAGCTACTACATTATCTTTTACTGATACTATATGAGAATCAAAATTCTTAAAATGCTCATTATCACTTAAATTATTTTCTGTAAAATAATTATCAACAATTCCATTTGAATTATGTAATCCAACTAAAAAGTTTGTTTTATCACTTTTTACTTCTGTAGTTATTTCATATGAAATTCCCTTAATAGCTAATACTTCTATTAGTCTATTTTTAGTGGCATTGTCAATACCTTCTTCAAAGATAACATTTACATCGTTACCTAACTTTAATGTCCCATCGTTGTATTCTATACTTTGAGGTATTGGATAAATTTCATATCCTGCATCTTCTTTTTCTACAGCTTGTACATCTTGTAAAAATACATTTGGTAGTAATGCAACTAACATAACTAGTGTCATTACTCTAGCCACAAGTTTCCTTAAATTTTGAGCTTTTAATTTCATTCTCAAAATTCCCCCTTTGTTATATATATTAATCTATTGTATAACCCACAACCCATTGTTTTGTAGGTTTTTACAAACTTATTTTTTAACGTTTTCATCATCAATAAATGAAACATAAATGTAATTTATGTATATCCCCTTAATTTTAAAAATAAAATAAAAAAAGCTGAAAAGGATAAAACAATCCTTTTCAGCTAATGCTCAACATGTATTGATAGCACGCTAAATTTTAATTCCATATCATATTAATATCATATTACTACATAAATTATAACATTTCAACCACTTATATTAAATTTTATCTTTTTTAGACATATGGTTAATTATACTCTACCAAATTTTACATACGCCACCGGGGTCAATCCAATATTTGGATTGACCCCGGAGGAAGAACCTTTTATTTACATTTACTTTCTTAAACTTTCATTTCTAACTATTACATCATGACCTGTATAAGCCATTGCTAAAGCGGCTATTAATAATCTATCATGTGCTTTACTTGTTGTTGTAGCATTTGCCATTTCAACACTATGACCTACTATTGGACAATCTGTTATTCCTATATATGGGTGTATAGTTGGTGCAACATGACTTACATTTCCTATATCACTAGATCCCCCAGTTGCCTTAGCTTCTTTTATATCTGTAATGCCTAATTCTCTTAAATTATTATTAAACATTTCTGATAATGTTTCATTTGTATTTAAATCATCATAAGGCAATTCATATCTTTCCATTTCAAGTGTTGCTCCAGTCATTAAAGCTGCACCTTCTGCAATCTTTTTAACCTTTTCTACAACTTCAGTTACCCTTTCTTTAGTAGAAGCTCTGAAATAGAAATCTGCAATTGCTTCATCAGGAACTATATTAGCTGCAACTCCCCCCTTAGTTATTATTCCATGCATTCTTACATCTGGTGTTACATGTTGACGAAGTGCATCTATTCCATTAAATAATTGAATAACACTATTTAAAGCATTTATTCCCTTCTCTGGACATGAAGCTGCATGGGCTGTTTTTCCTTTATATATAAATCTTATTGGATATAATGCACTACTTGAACCACTTGCTCTAGTTTCACCATCTGGATGAACTATCATAGCTGCATCTAATTCATCAAATACACCAGCTTCTGCTAATATAACCTTTCCTCCATTAGTTTCTTCTGCTGGAGTTCCGTATACTATAACTTTTCCTCCAATTTCATGTAATACTTTACTTAAAACAACTCCTGCACCAGCAGACATAACACCTATCATATTGTGCCCACATCCATGGCCTATTTTAGGTAGAGCATCATATTCACATAAGTAACCTATAGTCATTCCAGGTTTTCCACTATCAAAAGTTGCTTTAAAAGCAGTATCCATACCTGCTATTGAAGCTTCTACCTTAAAATCGTGCTCTTTTAAAAATGTAGTTAATGCTTCAACAGCTTTATATTCTTCATTTCCTAACTCCGGATTATTGTATATGTAATCACTTATATCTGCTAATCTTTCTTTAATTAATTGACCTTCATTATATATTCTACTCTTCACTTTTTATTCCTCCCATACTATCTAAATTTATGCTTATACAAAAATACACTCTCTATCTGTTATATAAAAATATTCTATAACAGATATTGAGCATATTTTAAACTATATATTTATTTAAACTTTATTTTTAATCCTATGCCCATCCCATCATCATAGCACAAGTTATAAATATAATACCTAATGCAAATAATATAATTTGTAATGGCATTATCCACTTAAACCACTTTGAATAAGGTATTCCAGCCATTCCTAAACACGCCATTAATACTCCTGATGTTGGGAAGATGGCATTTGAGAAACCATCTCCTAATTGGAATATTAATACTGTTGTTTGTCTTGATATTTCAAGTAAATCTCCTAAAGGTGCTAATATTGGCATAGTTAATGCAGCTTGTCCTGAACCTGAAATAACAAAGAAATTTATAAACATTTGAACTGGTAACATAACACATGCAGCTAATAATGATGGTAATTTACCTATGAATGATGATAAACCATATAATATTGTATCTATGATTTGAGCATTTTCAGCTATTATTACTATAGCTCTTGCAAATCCAATTACCATTGCTGCTCCAATCATATCTTTAGCTCCAGCTATAAATGATTCAGCCATTTCATCAGCCTTTAATCCACCAACTATTGCTGAAAATACACCTGTTATTAAGAATACTGCTGCTATTTCTGGAATCCAGAATCCCTTCTTTAATACTCCCCATACAATAACTGCTAAACAAACACCAATTGAAGCAATAATTATTTTATGTGAAAGCGTAAATTTAATTTCTTCACTTTGAGTTTCCTTTAATTTTTCACGCTTTTCTTGATCTAATTTATACATCGGACTAAATTCTGGATTTTTCTTAACTTTTCTTGCATAAATCATTAAGAATGCAATTCCTATTACTGTTGTTATAACCCATATAATAGTACGATATACTATACCTGAGAATAATGGAATTTCAGCTATTGATTGAGCTATTCCTACCGTAAATGGATTAAGCATGGCTGTTGCAAACCCTATAATACATCCTAAATAACTTATACCAACAGCTAATATACTATCAAACCCAAGTGCTAACATTAATGGAACTAATATTGTTATAAACGGTATTGCTTCTTCTGTCATACCAAAAGTTGCTCCACCAAGAGAGAATAATGTAAATATAATAGGAATTATTAATATCTCATTTCCCTTAAAAATACTAACAACTTTAGCAATAGCTGAATCTATAGCCTTAGTTCTAGTTATTAAACTAAATGCTCCCCCAACTATAAATAGGAATGCTATAATTTCTGCTGATTGCTCAAGCCCTTGTACTGGTGCTTGCATTACCTGGAACAATCCTTGTGATTCATTTTCAACAAATGTAAATGAACCATTTAAAACTACTGTCCTACTTTGTCCATTTACCTCTTTTACTACTCTTTCATATGCCCCACCTGGCACTATATATGTTGCTATTGCCATTAAAATTATTATTGAAAAAATAATAACTAATGTATGTGGAACTTTTATTTCACCACTAAACTTCTTAAAGAAGCCTTTTCTTTCGTTTCTCGCTACACTTTGCATAAGTTCTTTATCCTCCTCTATTCAATTCCTTGACATGATAGTGTGAAGGAGATACTACTTTAAAGCTATTTAATTAAAGTAATTCTACTTAATTAGCTCTCTTATATTTTTAAATAAAAAAAGCCTTGAGCTTATCACCCAAGACTATACATTCAATAAAATACTAAATAATTCAATTAAAGTATTTATTATAAAAATATAACCATTGTGATAGCTCTTCACAAAATTTTGTGACAGTTTTATGCATATTTTGCATAACCCCAATGCTATAGTCTTAAAGCATAAACTATACATTTCGGCGAAATTTCCTTTCTGTTTATATCATCGTGCTTACCTCAATAAACATACTCTTAAATATCGCAACCTCTATCTACTTCATATCCACTTGTCAAATTAATACCTTTATAATATACAGTATTTAAATAATTAAGTAAATATATTTTACCTAATTATTTTTTATTTTTATTAATTTAATATTTAATACTTATCTACAACAGCATTTAATGTTAGTTTATATCCATAATGATAAGTATGTGAATATTCAAATGGTTCTCCATCCTCTAAAATACCTACTTGCTCTATATGAAGTATTGGTGCTTCACACTCTAGATCTAATAATTCCATTAATTCATCATTTGATATTACTGCTTCAACTACACGTTGCGCTGTAGAAATTTTATATCCACAGTTCTCCAAATACTTATATAATGAATCACAGTCTATTTTCTTCAAATTCGGAAACATTTTCACAGGCATGTATGTTATCATATATGAAACTGCTGATCCTTCCGCATATCTAACTCTTTTAACCTCCCATAGGTTTTCTCCTAATTCTACCCTTAAATTATTTTTTATATTTTTATCTGCTTCCACTATAGATAAACTAATTAATTTAGTAGTTACATTGTATCCCTTATTAATCATTTCTTTTGTATAACCTTCTATAGTGCCTATGTTGTCAGAAATTCTATTTGCTAATACAATACTACCTATTCCTCTTTTTCTAGTTATATATCCCTCTTTTACTAAATTGTTAAAAGCAGATCTTACAGTCATTCTTGTTACATTAAATTTTTCGCATAACTTGTTTTCTGATGGAAGTATTTCACCTTGCTTTATTTCTCCAGAATCTATTAACTCTTTTAAGTACTTCTCTATCTTGATATAAATCGGTTCACTCATTTCAAAAACTCCTTTTATATTTTAACACCCCACTAGTAATCTCCATCAATTATTAGTCTATATATTCTTACTTATTGTATATATTTATTTTATCATATTAATACGTTATATTTACATTAATATTAAATATAAAAATTGACGATATATGTGAAAAAAATAATCTCTACACTATATCGTCAATTATTGCTTATACTTAATTATTTAAGTGATTACTTATTTTCTAGCTTTGTTAATCTTTCATATACTTCTATAAATTCTTCAGCTAATTGTTGAAAATTCATAGCATTCATTAAATGGTCTTGGGCATGTATTAATAATACTCCAACCTCCATCTTCTCTCCTGAAGCTTCTTTAGTTATAAGTTGAGTTTGGAATGCATGGGCTTTATGCATTTCTTCTTTTGATTTATTTATTAATTGTCTAGCTTCTTCAAAGTTACCTTCTTTTGCTTTACTTAATGCATCATATGCTAATCCTTTAGCTTCTCCAGCATTAGCTATAAGTCCAAATGATATTTCCATTAATTCTTCATTCATTTTAATTTCCCCCTACAATCTATTATAATTAGTAAGTTCTATATTATTTTCTCTTAAAAATTCTTTTACCTTTTTAGATGTTAAAATGCTATGCTCCTTTATTCTTTGCATTGAATAAGATGTAGAGTTAACTAAATACTCATCTATAAATGCTGGATGACACATAACATCTATTACATCATGACTCTTAAATTCATTTATAAACTTTTCAAAGTAATCTTCAGTTACATTTTCATTATAAAAACTTTCTGTCATAGGAATAATTTTATCATAATTAATATCTGACTCAAATCCTCCTCTTATAGGAAGTTGGTACTTTTCAACTATTCTTTCTATAACTGGTTTTAAACTTGATAATGTATGTACATGATGATGAGAGTCTAAATGATCTACCTTTACTCCGCTATTAATAACTTTATTAATTTGACTACAAAACTCCTCATATACCTCATCTAAATCAAATTTTTCTTCTACAAGTTCATTAGTTATTCTTCTATAAAAATTTCCACTTTCATCTACTATAGTTTTATGATAGTTTAAAACTGGCTTATTTAAGCTTAATGTCATATGAACTCCACAACCTAAGCCTTTATTTTCCCTTAATAATTCAACAGCATGCTCAAAAGCTGGCATACCTGCCATTATAGTTGTAGATCTTACTATTCCATTTTTATATGCTGATATAATTCCATAATTAACAGCTTCACTTAATCCAAAATCATCTGCATTTACTATTAATTTAGTCATTAAACTCTTCTCCTTGTAATTAACCTAGAGGAAAGTAGATTTACTCCCTTCCTCTAGATAATTTTAAAATTGTGGTAAATATTCTTTATGAGCTTCTATCATTTCATCTAGAATAGTTTTAGCTAAGTCATCTGATGGTATTAGTGGATTTATACATAATGCTTGTAACGCCGCATTATAATCTCCTTCTACTGCTGCTTTTGCTGCTAATATTTCAAAAGCTTTTATTTCACTAACTAATCCACTAACTGCTACTGGTAAATATCCAACTGCTAGTGGCTTTGGTCCTTCTTTAGTTATTACACAGCTCATTTCTGCAGCCGAATCTTCTCTAAAATCTCTTATAGATCCATTATTTAATGTATTTACAACTTGAACATCTCCCTTATCATTATAGATTGAATTTATTAAGTTACAAGCTGCATCACTATAATATGCTCCACCTCTTTTTTCTAATTGTGGTGGTTTAACTGCTAAATTTTCATCTTTATATAATTCAAATAAGTCATCTTCTAGAGCTTTAACTGTTTCACCTCTAGTTTTTCCATCTTTGAATCCTTCTAACTCTTCCTCTAGCATTTCTTTATGCTTATAATAATATTTATGATATGGACAAGGAATAACTCCTAATGCTCTAACAAAGTCAGCATTTAGTGGAATATCCTTTATATTTTGCATTGTTAATGATGAAGTAACGAACTTTTCAATTGCTTCTTTTGTTATGTCTTGTCCATCTAATCTTACATTAAGTGCATAAACCATATGATTAAGACCAGCAAAGTCCATTTCAACTCTATCTTTTTCTACTCCTAATATATCTGCCATTCCATTCTTAACACCTATTGGAACATTACATAATCCTATATATCTTTTGAAATTAGTATACTTAAATACAGCTTCTGAAATTACTCCTGTTGGATTTGTAAAGTTTACTAACCAAGCATTTGGACAAAGTTCTTCAATATCTTTTATTATATCTAATACTACTGGAACTGTTCTTAAAGCCTTAAATAATCCTCCTGCTCCATTGGTTTCTTGACCTATTACTCCATGTGAAAGCGGAATTCTTTCATCTTTAATTCTTGCGTCTAATAATCCAACTCTTAATTGAGTTGTTACAAAATCAGCATCTTTCAATGCTTCTCTTCTATCTAAAGTTAGATGAATCTCCATATCTAATCCTGCTTTTTTGACCATTCTCTTTGCAAGATTACCTACAATTTCTAACTTATGTTTTCCTTCTTCTATATCAACTAACCATAATTCTCTTACTGGTAGCTCTTTATGTCTCTTTATAAATCCTTCAACTAATTCTGGAGTGTAACTTGACCCTCCACCTATAGTAACTATTTTTATTCCTTTTTTCATATTATCCACCATCCTAACTTTTCTATTTATAATTTTTGCTATGATTAAGCTGTATGTACTAATTCTTTTTAATCTTCATATTTATTTAAAAATCTCATTTAAGATAGCACTTATATGCTTCTTTTTACTCACTTTATAAATGAATAAAAAGTAGAATATAAACCTATAAATTTGGAGTAAAGGAAGAAATTAATTCAACTTTATACTTCCTTTAACTCCCTATTTTATTTTCATGTGTTTAATGCCACTTTTTAAGCAACTTGGTCACCATTCATTTTTTTAGCATCAATCTTTTCTGCCATAACCACAAATGGTAAGTATATTAAAATTGAAACTACTATATTAACTACACATAAAACTGCGCCTGACCAATGTCCTGTTGCCATAAATCCACCAATTATTGGAGGAGTCGTCCAAGGCATAGTTGCCATTATTACCGGATGAACTAATCCAAATGAAATTGAAAGATAAGAAATAACTGTTGTAATAATTGGTGCAATTACAAACGGTATCCCAAATATAGGATTTAAAACAATTGGTAATCCAAATATTACTGGTTCACTAATATTGAATAATGATGGTGCTAATCCTAAAGCAAGCATATCTCTTCTTCTCTTACCTGCAATTGCTATAGCCACTAACAACCCTATTATTACTCCTGATCCTCCCATAAATATAAAAGCATCTAAGAAAGGTCCCGCTAATACATGTAATTGATCTGCTGAAGCTCCATTTTTAATCATTTCAACATTTTGTGCACCTAAGTTAGTTAACATTGTTCCTGTGAAAGGTAATGCAATATTAGCACCATGTAAACCAACAAACCATAATCCATGAATAAAGAATGCTATTAATATAGCTGATGGTAATGTATCTGTTATATTGCTTAGTGGAATTCCTAAATATTTGTTTATTAAGTCTGTTAAATATTGTCCATCTGCTACTAATCTTATTAATAAGCCAATAACTGCAAATATAACTACTGTCAACATACCTGGTATTAATTTAGCAAATGATCTTGATACTGCTGGTGGTACCCCATCAGGCATTTTAACTATTAATTTCTTTACTTTACCTAATCTTATAAATACTTCTGTTGATAATATTCCTATTATAATTGCTGTAAATAATGCTTCTGTTCCTAAATATGCAACTTTTATAAAGCCCCAAGCTTCTACTTCTGCTTGTCCTTCTAATGTAATTTTTGCAATTTGAGGAATTAAAAGAATAAATATTGATGTTGCTATCATTGCTGCTTGTAGTCCATTTTCTTCATATGATTTTGCAAGATTATATGCAACACCTATTACTAAAAGTAAAGCCATAATAGCTAATGTTCCAAACCATATATCTCCATTTAAGGTTTTTATTTGTTGTCCAAATGTATTTTCAACTAAAAAGTTATTTAATGCTTTTATTGGTGCATTATTTATAAGTGTTGCTAATGAACCGATTATTGTTAACGGTATCATAGCAACGAAAGCATCTCTTACTGATACTAAATGTCGCTGTGCTCCCATTTTTGCAGCATAAGGCGTAATATATTTATCCATAAATGCCATAAACTTTTCCACTTTATTTTCCCTACCTTTACCTAAAGTTTTATAATTTTCTCTTCTAATTCTCAATACCCAAAAGTTTAATTTTACATTATTTCTTTAACTCTAATGCTCTTTCTAAAACAGCTTTACCATTACATCTTCCATAATCCATCATATTTATAACTTCTACTGGAATTCCATGTGGATCTGCTAAACCTTTGGCTTTGCTTAAAATGTATCTTACTTGTGGTCCTAATAATAAAACATCACATTTTTCAATTTCGCTTTGTAAATTTACTTCTGAGATAGCCCAGATTTCACAATCTACTCCTTTTTCTTTTGCAGCCTCTTGCATTTTTGTTACTAATAAACTTGTTGACATACCTGCTGAGCAAGCTAACATAATTTTTGTCATAATATATACCTCCAAACATTTATTTATGTATTCGTTTTCCTAACTTATGTATACATTGTACATCTATTGTCTATACATTTCAAGTAGTTTTTAAAAAAATTTAAACATTTTCATATTATTTTTTCTCGTATTTTATTAAAACTATACTTCTAAACTAATAAAATTTCGACTTAAAGTCATATAAACTATATATTTTAAACTTTTCATTACTATACATTTAGTTAATTAAATGTATAATTTTTATAAAATCTTAATCCTATTTTAGCTAAAAAAAATAGAGGATCTCATTTGAGAGTCCTCTATTAGTAAAATACATTATTTGGATGTTCCCCGGAGGCAATTACATTTATTTGAAATTTATTATCTTTAATCTATGAAGTGCTCTAGTTGACATAATATATTTAACTAAATCATCAGTATTATCATCAAAATTAACTATTATAACTCCATCAAACTCTAATCCTTTTGCATAATATGATGGAACTATAACCTTACCACCTCTATAAATGACATCTTCCCTATCAAAAGCTAATATCTTAGTAAACTTCTTAAGCTCTGGTGATATCTTTTTAAGATCATTTTTATCCTTAGTTATGATTGCAATATTATCATAGTTTTCATCATCATATTCTTCTAATGTTTCTAAGATAGTATCTATTAAATCATCTTCATCATTAACTTGAATTTCTTCAACATCATACTTACCTTTTCTAACAAATGGTACTATTGCATTTTCATCTAGTAGCTTACTTGCATACTCCATGATTTGGAACGTAGATCTATAACTCTTATTTAAAGCATAGTTCTTCACAAAACCACCAAATAATGATTTAAGCTTAAGCATAGCAGGCTCTTCTTCTACCTTTATTAATCTTTGATTTCCATCTCCAACAATAGTGTAACTTCTACATCCTGTTAATTCTTTTAATACAATGAATTGTAACATACTATAATCTTGAGCTTCATCAATTACTATATGCTTAATATCTTGTTTAGTTTTCTTACCATCAAGTTTAATCATTAAATAAAGAATTGCTGGTAAATCTAAGTATGATAATTCATCAGTATTAGTAAATTCTTTATAAATATCTACTATATTTTCGTTATCTATCCAAGCTTCTAAATTTTCTTTTTGCTTCATAAGTTCTCTAACTATTTCTCTAACTCTTATTCTTCTTTGGAATTCTATATTATTTTGTTCAATTACTAATTCATCCTCTGAAAGACTGGCTAGCTTATCATTAACTTCAGCATTTAAATTTCTTACTAATTCATCTCTTTTATCTTTAAGTTTTGATGTAATAACTCTCTTTATTTTTTGACTTCTTCTAAATAAAGGCATGTATTTATAGTGCTTTTCAAATAATTCATTAATTTCTTCTAATCCTACAACTTCTTCATCAAAAAATTTAACTGGTTTAAAGTTAAAGTAATTCTCTTCTAAATCTTCACACTTCTTATCTAATATAGATATAAACTCTTCACAGGCTTTATATTTAATTTCATTTATAACTTCTTCATTGCCCTTTAAGACTTCTTCTAAATAAGCTGTAAAGTCAACTACTGGCTCATTTAATCCAATTTCCTTTATTGCAAAATTAGCAAAAGTTTGTTGATTAACATTACTTTCACCTAATGTAGGAAGTACATCTCCAATATAATCCATAAATATATCATTAGGTCCTAATATTAATACCTTATCTCCTAATTGTTCTCTAAAATTATATAAAAGATATGCAACTCTATGAAGAGCTATTGTTGTCTTTCCTGAACCTGCTACTCCATTAACTACTATAACCTTCATTCTTTCTTCTCTTATGATTTCATCCTGCTCCTTTTGTATAGTCATAACTATATCCTTAAGCTTTTCTCCTGCATTTGATGATAAAATCATTTGAAGAATATCATCTTTAACATCAACATCTGAATCAAAGAATCCTTCTAACCTTCCTTTTTTAACCATTATTTGTCTTCTTGCTAATATATCTACTGGAACTTCTCCATCCGGTGATTTATAGCTAGTTTCTCCTAATGTCCCTTTATAGAACAATGATGCAACTGGAGCTCTCCAATCTACTATAGCAGCATCAAAACTTCCTTCTGGAGTTAATCCATATCTACCAACATAAATTTGCTCTGCATATCCATCATCTTCAAAATTAACTTTTCCAAAATAAGGTGATTCCTTTAACTTTGTAAATTCAGCTAATTTTCTATCTATGGTTCTATACATTTCTTCTTTTACATATCTTTCATGGTCAAAGTATTCCATTACTTTATCTTCATCATCCCTATATTCTTCAATGAATTTTTTTCTATATTCTAATATGTAATCTGCAACATCTTTTCTTTTTTGTATATAATTTAATATCTCTTTGCTTAATAGCTCCAAAGTTAAATCTAGATTTTGCTCTTCTTGTAAAAATTCAAATTTATTCAAACTGACACACCCTTCATTCAAATACTAATTTAAAATTACTAATCTATATATAAGACATTTAAGGAGTTAAGCTATTAAATATACTAGCTTAACCCCTTACTTTTATAGTTTCCTATTTATCTGTTAATTCATTATCATTATTAGATACTTCTTTATCCATATCTAATGTTATTTCTACATTTTCAGATTCTTCTTTTATAATCTTTTCTTCTTCCTTTTCAACAGCTTCAATTACTTCTTGTGCAACTTTTTGGTCTAGTAAATCTTCATCTACTTCTGCTGCTATTTCATTAGGATCTTTTTTATTATTTTCAATCTCTTTGCTTTTCTTTTCTTCTTCTCTTTTTGTTTTTAACTCTGGATACTTTTCGTATACAAATCTAAAGAATTCATCTCCAAAGATAGTTTCTTTTTCTAATAGATATTCAGATATTTTATCTAATAAGTCTCTATTTTCTCTTAATAACTCTCTTGCTTTTTGATGACATTCTCTTATAATTGCTAATACTTCTTTGTCTACTAAAGTTGATGTTTCTTCACTACAATTTCTAACTGCTCTACCATCTAAGTATCTATTTTGAACTGATTCTAAAGCCATCATATCAAAGTTTTCAGTCATACCATAAATAGTAACCATATTTCTTGCTGTTTGTGTTGCTCTTTCTATATCATTAGAAGCTCCTGTAGATACTAAGTTAAATACTTCCTCTTCTGCAGCTCTACCACCAAGCATAACCATGATTTGATTCATTAATTCTTCCTTAGAAACAAGATATTTTTCTTCTTCTGGCAGTTGCATTGTATATCCTAATGCTCCCATTGTTCTTGGAACTATAGTTATTTTATGAACTGGATCAGTACCTTCTAATAATCCAGCTACTAACGCATGCCCAACTTCATGGAATGCAACAACTTCCCTCTCTCTCTTAGAAAGTATTCTATCTTTCTTTTCTTTACCAGCAATTATTACTTCAACTGCTTCTTCTAAATCCTCTTGAATAACTAATTCTCTTCCACTTCTAACTGCTCTTAATGCGGCTTCATTTACTATATTAGCAAGATCAGCACCTACTGCACCTGGAGTTCCCTTTGCAATTGATTCTAAGTTAACTTCTGATGACATTTTAACATCTTTAGAGTGAACATTTAATATTGCAATTCTTCCTTTTAAATCTGGTCTATCAACAATAACTCTTCTATCAAATCTACCTGGTCTTAAAAGTGCTTTATCTAATATTTCTGGTCTATTTGTAGCACCTAAAATAACTATCCCTTTAGATGTATCAAACCCATCCATTTCAGTAAGCAATTGATTTAAAGTTTGCTCTCTTTCATCATTACTTTGCATTTGGTTATCTCTACTCTTACCTATAGAATCAATTTCATCTATAAATATGATACATGGTGCCATCTTTTCTGCTTCTTTAAATAAATCTCTTACCTTAGCTGCACCCATACCAACAAACATTTCAACGAATGTTGAACCTGAAACTGAAAGGAATGGTACCTTTGCTTCACCTGCAACAGCTTTTGCTATAAGAGTTTTACCTGTTCCTGGAGGCCCTACTAAAAGTGCTCCTTTAGGTAATTTAGCCCCTATTTCTGTATATCTCTTAGGGTTATGTAAAAAGTCTATTATTTCTGTTAATGATTCTTTAGCCTCATCCTGTCCTGCAACATCTTCAAAGCTTACCTTAATATCTTTTTCAACATATACTTTGGCATTACTTTTTCCCATGCCCATTCCCATTGGGCCACCGCCCATTTTCTTAGCCATTTTTCCAAATACAAATTTAATTATGAAGAACATTAATACTAATGGCAATACATTAAGTATTATAAAATCCATAAATACAGATTGTTGTTTTGTTATTTGAGGATAATATTGAACATTATTATCTAATAACAACTTTATTAAATCTGGATTATTTGCATTACCAGTATAAAGAACTTTTCCTTTCATATCACTTGTGTCTTGTGGTGTAATTACAAGTGCTGTTCCATCAACAGTAACCTTTTTAACTTCATTATTTTCAACCATTTCAACAAATTCATTATAAGAAATTTCTTTTGTCGTTAACATTTCCTTTGCTGTTGAAAATGAATATAAGAATAAGAAGGCTATAACTGCATAAATAATCAAAAACTTTTTATTATTATTCTTTTTTGCTCCATCTTTTCTATTGTTCACATTATTATTCATACTTTTAAAATCTCCTACTAAACTCTAAAGCTTTCTATAAATCATTTACTCTATTTTTCCAAAATCTTTCCATGGATATACCTTTATTTGAGCTTTACCTTTTATTTCACTTCCATCAATATATGGCTCATCCCAGTACCTAGAATCTAGAGACCAATATCTATTGTCCCCTAAAAAGAAATACTTTCCTTCTGGTACTGTAAATTCTCCACTATAATTATCAGATGTTCCTATGTAATTTTCCTCTAAGGTTTCGCCATTTACAGTAACTATTCCATCATTAATGACAATCTTATCACCTGGCAAACCAATTAATCTTTTAATCATATCTTCATCCTTTTCTTCTGAATGAAAAACTACTATGTCTCCTCTTTTTAGATTTTCTAGATTATAAACTCTAGTAACAAATAACCTATCGCCTACATTTAATGTTGGTACCATAGATTCTGATGGAATTTTAACCTTAAATATTAAAAATTTATTTATTAAGGCGGCTAATATTACCGCTATTACTATCGGCATAATCCAGTCACTAAAGAAGTTTGATTTCTTTACTTTTCTCCTCACTCTTCCCACATACCTTTCATTAGACTATTAATTTTATTTTTTTTATCCTTTGTAGATTTTTCATCTACATAAAATGAATTGTTGCACATTACCACTACGTCACCATCTTTAGGTTTCTTATTAAACAAATTTATATCTATTAAGATTATATCCTTTTTCTCATCTTCTAAAACAACAGATTTATTTTCTATTCTATCTACTATAAATTTTTTACCCTTCATAACGACTAGCAATGATTGCCTAATCCACCTCTCAGTATTTTAGATTAATTAAAGATAAAATTTTAAAACTTTACTAAAAAAGCTTTTATTAATGGAAGCTCATTTTTTATTATAACTTTAATAACTGCTTATAAGTATATCATAATTAATTAATAACTAATAGTGTTACTCTTCATTATATATCATTATTATGTCAATTTTGTTACAAAAAAAGCTACATCAAACTATTTTGATATAGCTTTTAATATTAATTCTAACATATAAATATAAACTGAATCTAAACTTCTAAAGATAAAAGTTCTTCATAGCTTTGTCTCTTTGATACAACCCTAGCTAATCCATCTTTTACAAATACAACTGCTGCCTTTGGATTTTTATTATAATTGCTAGACATTGAGAACCCATATGCACCTGTTGAGAATACTGCTAGTATATCTCCTATATCAGGTTTTTGAATATAAATATCATTAACAAAAACATCTCCTGATTCACAGCATTTTCCTGCTATTGCAACTCTATCATTACATTTATCAGTAATTTTATTTGCTATAGCCATTTCATATTTAGCCCCGTATAACGCTGGTCTTATATTATCTGTCATTCCTCCATCTACTGAAACATAAGTCCTAACCCCTTCAATTTCTTTAATTGCTCCAATTGTATAAAGAGTAGTTCCTGCATTTCCAACTATTGATCTGCCTGGCTCTATAGTTAAAATAGGTCTTTCTATATTTAACTTTTCACATACATAATCTACCTTGTTTAATATAGAAGTACAATAATCAATTGTTTCTTTAGGTTTATCTTCATCAGTATAATGTATACCAAATCCCCCACCCAAATCTAATTCAGGTATTGTATATCCTGTTTCTTCTTTAATATCCTTTATAAATCCAAGCATAATCTCAACTGCATCTTCATAAGGCTGTATCTCAAAAATTTGTGAACCTATATGACAATGTAATCCTCTTAAATTTATATTTTCACAATCTAATGCTAATTTTACAGCATCCATTATTGTCTCTCCAACTGGTGCAAATCCAAATTTAGAATCTATTTGTCCTGTCTTTATATAATCATGAGTATGTGCCTCTATTCCTGGTGTTAACCTTAAATATATATTTTGCTTCTTATTATATCTCTTAGCTACTTCATTTAGTATCTTCATTTCATCTAAATTATCAACTACAAATACTCCAACACCTAGTTTAACTCCTAATTCAACTTCATTTACACTCTTGTTATTACCGTGGAAATATACTTTATCTAAAGGAAATTCTGCTTTATAAGCTGTATACAATTCTCCTCCTGATACCACATCTAAATAAAGCCCCTGTTCATATATAAGCCTACACATTGCTTTTGTTAAAAACGCTTTACCTGCATAAGCCACTCTATTATTATTTTCTAAACATTTAAAGTCCCTATAATACTTTTTACATGTGTCTATTAAAAGACTTTCATCCATTACATATAGCGGTGAACCAAATCTACTAACTAACTCTGTTGAACTAATTCCACCTATAAATAGCTCATTTTCTTTAATTTCCATTGCCCCAAATAATTTCATTGTTATTGCCTCCACTTAAATTATAAATTATTAACATAAAAAAACTACCACTATAAAATCCTATAGGGTAGTTTGCTTATTAAAATGCAATTTTTTTATCTAAAATAAATTCAATTATTTAAATTAAATAATTGAATAATCGCACCTTTTTAGCACTCCACTTCCGTGACAGTTATGCATATGTTATATGCATACCCAGAAATAATCCTTTGCATAAGTTATTTCTTCGGCTGTTACACCTTTCATAAATAATCAATGCCTGCCGACTCCTATTTATTACTATTTATAAACAGCACCTCTAACATAGGTATTTTATTAATTTATATATTATATGTTAATCTTTAATAATATGATACCATATAACTAAAATTATTCAACTGTATTTTCAATATTATTCCATATTAATTATTCGCCTCTATATTTATCCATAAGACTACTCATAGTATCTCCATTTGATGGTGGTGTATAAGTAATGGCATTAGCCCCAGCTTCTATAGTTCTTCTTATGCTTTCTTCAGTTGGACCTCCTGTTGCTATAACAGGGAAATCTGGAAACTCCTCTTTTATCCTTCTTACTATCTCAGGAGTATTCTTTCCACCAGATACATTTAATATTGTTGCTCCAGCTTCTATTCTTTCTCTTATATTTTCATTAACTGAAACTACTGTAACTATTAAAGGAATGTCTATTGTTTTTCTTATCTTTGAAACTACTTCATTAGATGTAGGTGAATTTACAACTACCCCCATGGCACCTTTAAACTCTGCATCTAATGCTAGATTTACTACTCTTTTACCTTGAGTTATTCCTCCACCAACTCCACAAAAAACAGGTACATCTGCTGCCATAACCAATGCTGCTGTTATTAATGGTTGAGGAGTAAATGGATATACAGCTATTATGGCATCTGCATTAGTGTTTCTTATAATTGCAACATCAGTTGTAAATAATAGCGATTTTATTCTCTTTCCAAATATTTTTATTCCTGAGCAATCTCTAATACAAGATGGAACTTCTACCACATGACTTCTTAGAAGACCCTTAATTTCAGGAACAGTTTTTTGCTTTTTTATCTCCATTAAAACACCCCTATCACTAAATTTCTAAATATATTATACTATTTTAAATCAAATTTTAAAGAAGTTTATAATAAATTACATTAAATTTAACACTTAGTCTATAAATTTTATTAATTACTTGATAAAATGTTTGTGTATCTAACTAAAATTTATATTCAAATAGTTATCTAAATTTAACTAATAGAATATACTATTACAAAAAATTTAGTTAGTACGCTTTCTAAAAAAATTGAATGGAGGTGTTTAAATGAAACTACTAAAAAATTATTATCCGCCATATGTAATCCTTTCCATTTTGTATTTATTTTTTATTATCTTTGCTTTTTTCTTAGATTCACCATCTGAAATTTTTCATGGCATAAAATCTATAATACTATCATCTGATATATTAATTACTGATTATATGGAAGTTGGTGGAATTGGCGCTGCTTTAGTAAATGCTGCCCTAACGAGTTTATTATCACTATTACTTTTAATTACTATAGGAATTAAACCTAATGGTTCAACAATAATGTCTTTATGGTTAATGACAGGTTTCTCTTTTTTAGGTAAAAATATATTTAATATTTGGCCTATTATACTAGGTGTATATTTATTTTCTATATACCAAAAAGAACCTTTTCTTAATTATATATTAGTTTCTTTATTAGGTACTTCTCTTTCTCCTGTAGTAAGTCAAATTAGTTTTGGAATCAATCAGTATAATTTTATTTCAATAATTTTAGGTATATTGCTTGGTATTGCAGTAGGTTTTATTCTTCCTCCTATAGCTTCACATAGCATAAAAGCTCATAATGGGTATAACTTATATAATATTGGATTTGCTAGTGGATTAATTGCTACATTATTAATGTCAATACTAAGAGGTTTTGGAATAAACTTAGACTCTAGACTTATTTGGCATAGTGGATCAAATAAAGTTTTATCTATTTTACTTATTATTTGCTGTGTTTATTTAATTATTATTGGAGTTATTTATGGTAAAAATAAAAAATCTAATCTTACTACTATTAATAAACAAACTGGTAGATTAATAAGTGATTTCTATATATTATTCGGAGAAACTACTTATATTAATATGGGCATATTGGGTATTTTAGCAACTTGTTTTGTTATTATTATCGGTGGAGATTTAAATGGTGCTACTATATGTGGAATTTTTACTATAATAGGATTTGGATGCTTTGGTAAAAATATAAAAAATACTATTCCTATAGTTATTGGTGCTACCTTGGCTGCTATATTTAACATAAATGAAATTACTTCACCTGCTTTACTATTATCTATATTGTTTTCAACAACACTTGCTCCTATTTGTGGTAAGTTCGGATGGAAATATGGTATTTTAGCTGGTATAATTCATGTTAATATAGTTACAAATATAGGTTATTTACATGGTGGTCTTAATCTTTATAACAACGGTTTAGCTGGCGGGTTTGTTGCAATGATATTAATTCCACTAATAACCACATTTAAAAAGGAGATCTAACTTATGAAATTTAAAGTTGAAAAAAACATTAAGATTATTAATGAATTAATAGCCTACTTTTATAAATTAGGAACTATTGATGTTCATATTGATTTAAGCTCTGATGATGAGAATTCTTATTTTAATATCTATGGACAAGTTGATAATATTTCAAAAGATGAATTGGAGTCTTTAGCTTCTATTTTAAATACTCCAAGACAATATGAAGTTGAAAATTATTATTGGAATCTTGGGGGAGAATGTGAATTTGACTCTGAACTTACATTAGTTGGAATGATGATAAATTCAGCTAAAGTTTCATATAAAGATAATATTTTAAAAATTGCTATCATTCGTGAAGAAAACTAACTTGTTCGTTAGAGCTTAAAAGTTAACGACTTCTGCTATATTTTATATTATCAATTACTAATTTTTAAATAAACCGATAATGTTAATATACAGTTTAACTACCCTACCAGAAAAATTTATAGCACAAATCATTAACTACAAAGGGTGTAATATATAAGCAAATAAATGGGAAAAGAAAAAATTAAATATTTATTTTCCAGGAAGCGTGAAATTTTCATTTTAATATAGCATTACTGTTCATCAATTGGAAGAGAAAATATTAATGATATTACCGGAAGGAATATTGTAATTAAGTTTTAGAATTTAATTGTTTTTGGAAGAAAAAGAGCGTTAAGAAGCTGAGGGAATGAAATGACTTTCGAAGCTTTAGCTCTTTTTCTGGAAAAACAATATAAATTCTTAACGCAAATTACACCATTCTTGGAGGTTATATCATTAATTTTTCGTCTCCATGTGCTGAACAATACTATTCGTTAAAGAATAATTTCAACGGGTTGGTTTATTTCTATAGAATCCTCTGTTACTTTGCAATTATATGCAAAAATGTCTACTCCATTTTCTTTAGCAAATCTTAAGGCTTCACCAAACTCTTTATCTCTTATATCATTTGGTGAAAATTTATGTACATCTTCTAATTGTATTAAAAACATTACACCAGCTCCATATCCTTGTTTCTTTGCCTCTACTAATTCTAATAGATGTCTAGCTCCTCTTTCTGTTGGTGCATCTGGAAATCTAGCATATCCATCATCCTCTAAAGTAACACCTTTTACCTCTAGAAAATATTCATTTCCCTCTTCTGTGGATATTTTAAAATCAAATCTACTTTTACCAAATGTTTTTTCTCTTAAAATATTGGTATATTCCTTAAGTCCTTTTATTTTTTTGTTTCTTAGTGCCTCATCAACTACTTTGTTTGGTATTTGTGAGTCTATACTTATGAGCTTTTCTCCTTTATATACTGCCATTAAGTCATAGGGGGTTTTCCTTGTGGGATTAGTTTCTTCTCTTAAAAATACAGTACATCCTGGTACTAATATTTCCCTACATCTACCTGTATTAGGTACATGAACCTTTATCTCTTCTTCTTTAAGTTTTACAATTGCATTAAACCTATTGGGTCTACTTATAAACTCTGCTTTAAATATTTTTTTATTATATTTCATGTTATCTCCTTAAAATATTACATTTTATATTAATATTCTTCATTTATTTACTTAATATTATATATCTTAATAATAGTTATCCACAACTTTTAACTTCAAAATTGCTCCTTTTATTTATATATTTAATAAAAAGACATGTTATCCACAGATTTTGTCCACAATTATGTTAATATTGTTGATAACTTTTTAAAAGAATACTTGTTCGCTTTTTTTATTTCAACATTGTATATGTTTTTTCTACAATACCCCCTATCTTGTTATATATTTTTCTGATACCCTAATATATTGTGTCAATAGCTTTTAAAAAGTTTTCAACAGTTTTTTAAAGTTATCCACATTTTGTGGATAACTTTTAACATTATTAAGAGCTTTTACACAAACCTTTTAAATAACTTATATTAGAAAACTAACACTGTTATTAATAACACCTATAAAACTTATGTATACCCTTTGGTCATCCCCCTAATATTTTATTATTATCTTATAAAATTTTAAAATCTAAATATAAACAATATGATTTTGCTCATTATTCTTAAAATTTAAATTTATGAATTTTCTTTTAAAAAAATTTTTCAAAAAACCTTTACAGTTTTTTTTTGCTATGCTATTATATTTTTTGTAATTGAATAAACAAGCGTGTTACTGGTGATGCAGGCAAGGCTTAAATATGTATAAATTATTTTTTATCTCAAATAATAATAAGGGATAAGTTTATAGTTTATAGATATTTGAGCCTTTTTTGTTTTTTATAAATATTTTAGGTTCATGCTATTATCTTATGATTTTAAATTATTAGTTTTAGGAGGAATAATAAAATGATGCAATTTTTACAAAGAATCGGTAAAGCAATCATGCTTCCAATTGCAGCCCTTCCAATCGCTGGTATATTACTAGGTGTTGGTGGAGCATTATTAGGAATAGCTGGATTAAGCAATGCTCCTGCTATTTACGAACCATTAATATCATTTGTTAATATTTCAGCTGTTACAGCTGTTTTAACTGTTATGAAAAATATAGGTGATATAGTTTTTGGTAACTTACCTATATTGTTTGCTGTTGGTGTTGCTGTTGGTTTAGCTAAAAAGGATAAGGGTACTGCTGCTTTAGCTTCCGTATTCGGATTTATCGTAATGAACCAAGTTGTTTCTACACTTTTAGCTTTAGGTGTTACTCAATTAGGAGTTCTTACTCCAGATTCAGTTGGAAACTATGGAACTTATGTAACTACTAACTTAGGTATATTTACATTAAATATGTCTGTATTTGGTGGTATCATAACTGGTATTGTTACTGCATTATTACACAATAGATTTTGTACAATTCAATTACCACCAGTTATAGGATTCTTCTCTGGTGCTAGATTTGTTCCAATAGTAACTTCACTTACAATGGCTTTAGTTGGTGCATTACTTGCATTTGCATGGCCAGTTGTTCAAGATGGTATAAGTATGTTATCTACATTTGTTAAAAATGCTGGAGCCTTCGGTACTTTCTTATATGGTCTTCTTGAAAGAGCTTTAATTCCATTTGGATTACACCATGTATTCTATACTCCATTCTGGTATGGATCTTTCGTTGAGGCTAATGTATTAGTTAATGGTTCAGTTCAAACAGTTGCTGGTGCTAACACTGCCTACTTCGTTCAATTATCAAGCATGACTGACTTAGTTGGTGCTTCTGCTTCAACTATGAGTGAAATTGTTAGTGGAACAACTAGATTCATGACTGGTAAATTCCCATTAATGATGTTCGGTCTACCTGGTGCTGCACTTGCTATGTATAAAGCAGCTAATCCAAGTAAAAGAAAAGTTGTTGGTTCATTATTAGCAACAGCTGCATTAACTTCTTTCTTAACTGGTATTACTGAACCATTAGAATTTACATTCTTATTTGTTGCTCCAGTATTATACGTTATTCATTGTGTTTTTGCAGGTTTAGCTTATATGTTAATGGGTATTTTAAATGTATTTATAGGTATGACATTCTCTGGTGGATTCATTGATTATGCTTTATTTGGATTACTTCCTGCTGGTGCTGGTGTTCCAACTAAATGGTTAACAGTTATACTTGTTGGTATTGTATACTTTATAGTTTACTATTTCGTATTCTATTTCATGATTACTAAATTAAACTTAAAAACTCCTGGTAGAGATGAAAATGAAGGGGAAACTAAACTTTACACTAAAGCTGACTTCCAAAATTCTAAGGGTACTGCTACAGAAGCTTCTGCTCCAAAGACTGCTGGTAAAGGTGAAATAGCTGAAAAGGCTCCTTTAGTATTAGCTGCTTTAGGTGGGGAAGAAAATATAGTATCTGTTGATGCTTGTATCACAAGATTAAGAGTTGAAGTAAAAAATAAAGCAAATGTTAACAAGGATGAATTAAAGAACCTTGGTGCTGCTGGTGTTGTTGAAGTTGGTAATGGAATTCAAGCAATATTCGGTGCAAAAGCAGATGGTTATAAAAATGCTATAAACGAAATTCTTGGTGAATAATTTTATTATAAAATTTGATGTATTTAAAATATTAGAGTAAAAAAGTGACCCTAGGTCACTTTTTTTAATTATATTTTATGCTTATAAAATAAATTAACCATTGTTATTAATATATTTATGGCACTATATAAGAATTTAATAAATATATAATTAATAACAATGGTTTAAAGGCCTATAAGCTTCTATATTAAATTATTCCAATATATATAAACTTTATTCAATAATATATTATTCTACCTTTTATTAATTCTTTTTGTGTATTGATTCTTCCTTATTATGTTGTTTTTTCTCTAAGTTCTCTTTCCACAATGGCTCTGCTCTCTTTGCCCAAGTTAATCCATAGTTAATAGTCTTATTACATAGGTCATCCACATCCTCTGGATCTATATATTCTGTAGATTTTGCTCCTGAATTTTTAACCATTTCTGCAATCTTAGGTGCATTATCTAATATTGGACATGGTCTGAATTGATTCTCATTGAATGGTTGATTCTTTTGATATTCTATAAATAACGGTTGTCCTAATGCTTCTATTAACGATACATCTTTAATATTTGCATTTGAATAATGACAGAATACACATGGTTCTACATCTCCATTTGCATTAATATGACAGTACCTTCTTCCTCCAGCAACGCAACCTCCAACATATTCAGCATCATGCCAGAAGTCCATATTAAATATAGATTTTGTACTACGCCAAGCCCTAATAGTTCTATATAACTTTTCTCTTTGATCTGGATGTGCCATTAATGACGTATCTGTTTTACATCCTATTGGCATAAATGTGAAATACCAAGAAAAATATGCTCCCTTATCTATCATTAAATCCATAAATTCTTCTGATAAAACACTATCACAATTAACTGTAGTAAAACATGTTGAAAATCCAAATGGAATTTTATTAGATTTCATAATATCCATAGCTCTCATAATATCTTTCCAAGAACCCTCACCTCTTCTTCCATCTGTTGCATCATCAAATCCTTCAACACTTATAGTTGGTACTAAATTACCTACTTCAATTAAATCATCACAAAACTTTTTATCTATCAATGTTCCATTTGTAAAGAACATAAATACACAATCATTGTGTTTTTTAGCTAACTTCAATATGTCATTCTTTCTAACTAATGGTTCTCCACCAGTCATTATATAAAAGTAAATCCCTAACTCTTTTCCTTCAGTAAATAACTTATCTAATTGCTCATAACTTAAATTTAATGATTTATTATAATCAGCTGCCCAACAACCTATACAATGCTTATTGCAAGCTGTAGTTGGATCTATAAGGATTGTAAATGGTATCTCATGACCATACTTCTCTTTATTTTTTTGTATTTCAGTCCAACCCCTAATAGATGCATTCAATAAAAAGTTCGTGAATACAGTTTGAACAATATTAGGATGAACATTATTAATTATATTACACATTAACTTAGTCCAATTATTTTCTGGATCTTTTAAATATTCATCTATAATATCATATTGATCCACATATATTTTTTCCGTATCAAACTTTCTTAGCCATCCCATAATCTTTGGTAAATTATTCTCTGGATCTTTTTTTAAGTATTCTAAAACTTGTTTTAAAGCAAATTGTTGAATTTTATACTTTGGACTTAACATTTAGATATCGCTCCCCTTCAAATAACATTAAAATAATTCCTCTAATGATAATCCAACTGATACTATAAGCACTTTATATAAATTTATTCATCTATTTTTATTCTATTAATACAACTTTAGTAAATAAAGAAAATTTAATAAATCTACAATCTTACTAGAATGTATATATAAATAAACAAAAGAACTACTTTATAGTCCCTATTTTACAAATCTATTAAATTGTCTTTTTATTCTTTACAATTTATTTAAGAATGTTATTTTAAACAAAAAACACAATATATATTAACTTATTAATAATATATATTGTGTAAAAAGTTTCTATTTTACTCTTCATTTATTAAATTATGAATAATATCATCTAATGAATTGGTTACTAGTAATTTATATTTATTAGCTAATGTTTTTGCAGATAGGTTTATTCCTTCCTCTATCCATCTTAATATTATAAACGTCAGTCCTCTAGAATAATATTCAGCTATATCACTAGATGAGAACTTATCTTCTTTACTACTTTTTGCTCCACATTGCTTAAATAATTCTTTAAAAATTTTAATTAAATTAGTATTTATTATTTCTTCAAATGAGTTTTGCCCTTCTACTTTTGCTGCTTGAATATAAAATAATTTATTATTTTCTATCCTTGAAAACATATAATATATTGCCTCATAAGGCATCTTATTTTCTATAAGCATTTCACTACCTTTGAAAATATCAACATAGCAAATTTCTTCTAATACTTCATATTTATCAGCATAATGATTATAAAATGTAGGTCTAATAAGTCCTGCCCCATCTGTAATCATTTTTATAGTTATTTTATCAAAGCTATTCTTCAGTATTAAATTTTTAAAACTTTCTTGTAATGCTGTATGCACATCTGCTTTTTTATTATTCATAATTCACCTATAATTATTTTATATTAGAGCTATTAAATTAGCTTAAAAATATCAATTTATTTTTACTGATATAATTAAAATTATATCACATTAAATAATTATTTAACAAATTAAGTATATTTACTTTTATTTTATGATTTATGAAAAAATACTTACCTTATTAAAAGTGTACACATTTCTCCAATCCCCTACGAAATGCTGACTTAAATTCTAAGTTCAATCTGCAATTTCACTAAGAATTTAATGTCTCCTTGATAAGTAAAGCTACGTTCTCAATATGCGCAGTTTGTGGGAACATATCTACTGGCTGAACTTCTAATGTTTTATATCCATTTTCCTCTAAAATAGCTAGATCTCTAGCTAAAGTACTTGGATCACAACTTACATATACAATTCTTTCAGCATCAATATTAGTTATAGAATTTAATAACTTAACATCGCAGCCTTTTCTTGGTGGATCTACAACTACTACATCAGCTTTTACACCTTTATTTATTAAATCTGGTATAACAACTTCTGATTCTCCAACAAAGAACTCAACATTATCAACATTGTTTTCTTTAGCATTTATATTTGCATTTTCAATAGCTTGTGGAATTATTTCTACACCATAAACCCTCTTTGCTTTTTGTGATAGAAATAAAGTTATTGTTCCAGTTCCACAATATGCATCAAATACAGTTTCATCTCCAGTTAATTGAGCATATTCCAAAGCTTTACCATATAAAACTTCTGTTTGCGTAGGATTAACTTGGAAGAATGATAATGGAGATATATTAAATTTGAAATCCCCTATATAATCACTTATAGTAGGCTCTCCCCATAATGTTATGCATTCCTGCCCTAATATTACATTAGTTGGTTTAGAATTAACATTTTGTACTATACTCTTTATTCCTGGTATATTATTAACCATTAACTGTACAAATTCATCTTTGTTAGGTAATTTTATTCCATTAGTAACTAATACAACCATTACCTCATTAGTAGTAAATCCACGTCTAATCATTATATGTCTAAGTATTCCTGTTTCGTCATAATTACCATCAACATTATATGGCTTTATATTATTCTTTTTTATCCATTGTCTTGTTAACTCAACAACTTTATCAGCGACTTCATCTTGAATTAAACAAGCTTCCATATCTATTATTTCATGGCTTCTTGGTGCAAAAAAGCCTATCTTTAATTCTCCATTTACCATACCTATAGGTAGTTGAACTTTATTTCTATATCTCCAAGGCTCATCCATACCTAATGGAAATTTAACTATACTATTATCTAATTTTCCTATTTTAGCTATACAATCTTTTACTCTTTCAAATTTGAAATTTAATTGCTCTTTATATGTAGAATGTTGTAATTTACAACCACCACATCTTTTATTTATGCTACACTTTGCTTCGCATCTTTCCTTTGATGGTTCTACTACATCAATTAACTTAGCATAAGCAAAATTCTTTTTAGATTTTACTATTCTTGCTTTAACCTTTTCACCTTTTAATGCCCCTTCTATAAATATAGGAAATGTTTCATTAATTTTAGCTATTCCTTCACCTTCATACCCTTGAGAAATTATATCTAATATATATTCTTTATTCTTTTCTACCAAATTTATCACCTATCAATCACGTTTTATCTTTTTTATTTGTGTTAATTATTTTTATATTAATATACTAAATTTTTAAATGAATAAACTATTAATATTATATACTATATTATATTCCTTATAAACATAGTATATATATTTGTATGAATTAAATATACTCTACTTATGTATATAAATTTGTTTTATAAATATTTTCTTTCATAGTGTCGCTATAGTATAATAATTATAATTTTGCATAAAAAAAATACACCGTAAGGTGTATTTTTTTATAGAATCAGTTGCCATACTGTACCATTTTAATTCTTTCGAACTATTATGATATTATCAATTATAACCTACTTTTTCAATGTTAATTGTTAACTTTTTGTTAACTTTTTTTATTTTTCATATTTTTTGCTAGTCTATCTTGCATTTTTACTATCTATTTCATCATATAACGAATAATTTTATTCATTTTTTCAATTTATGACCAATATATGGATGTGACTCCAGGGATAATCCATATATTGGCTTATCCCCAGAGGCACACCCATAAAAAAAAGAAGTGTAATATTTACACTTCTTTTTTTATGTCAAATTATTCTACTACGCTTACTTTTAAAAGGTTAGTTGATCCAACTTGATCTAATCCAGCAGCTATTACAACTGTATCTCCAGATTTAGCAAATCCATTTTCAACAGCTATCTTAGTAGCATTAGCCATCATAGCATCTGTTGAATTTTGGTCTTCAGCAACTACTGGATATACTCCGAAGCAGAATGCTAAACTCTTAGCAACTTTTTCGCATGGAGTTACAGCTACGATTGGGCATTCTGGTCTGCATTGAGAAATTCTTCTTGCAGTTGATCCGCTCTTAGTTGAAGAAACTATTGCAGCAGCCTTTAATTCATTAGCAGCATTGCAAGCAGCTCTTGAGATAACTCCTGATATAGCTGGAACGTGAGATTTAGCTTTAGAAACTGCAGTTTCATAGTTTAATTTCTTTTCAGTTTCAGTAGCTATTTTAGCCATTGTTTGAACTGATTCTACTGGCCAATCTCCGTTAGCTGATTCTCCAGATAACATGATTGCATCTGTTCCATCTAATATAGCGTTAGCTACGTCAGAAACTTCTGCTCTTGTTGGTCTTGGGTTTCTCATCATTGAGTCTAACATTTGAGTTGCAGTTACAACTGGTTTTCCAGCAGCGTTACATTTTTCGATCATCATCTTTTGAACAGCTGGTAATTTTTCAAATGGAATTTCAACTCCTAAATCTCCTCTAGCAACCATTAATCCATCAGAAACTGCTAATATTGAATCTATGTTATCAACACCTTCTTGGTTTTCGATTTTAGATATGATTTGAATGTGTTCTCCACCATTTTCGTTTAATATTTGTCTGATTGTTTCAACGTCTGAAGCTTTTCTTATGAATGAAGCAGCAACAGCATTAACTCCGATTTCACAACCGAATTTTAAATCAGCTATATCTTTTTCAGTTAAAGCTGGTAATTTGATTGAAACTCCTGGAACATTAACTCCTTTGTGAGTTGCAACAAATCCAGTGTTTTGAACTGTACAGTGGATTTTGTTTCCGTCGATTGATTCAACAGTTAATCCTACTAAACCGTCATCTATAAGGATAGTATCTCCTGGTTTAACATCATTAGCTAATCCAGCATAAGTCACTGAACACTCTTCAGTATTACCGATAACATCTCCACCTGCATGAACAGTGAATTTAGCACCTGCTTGTAATTCAACTTTCTTTGGATCAAATTTACCAGTTCTTATTTCTGGTCCCTTTGTATCTAACATAACAGCTATTTCTTTATTATATTTCTTAGCTAATTCTTTAACTAAGTTTATTCTTCCTGCATGTTCTTCGTGATCTCCGTGAGAGAAATTATGTCTTGAAACATTCATTCCTGCTTCAATTATTTGTGATAATATTTCTGGTTTTTCACTAGCTGGACCGATAGTGCAAATGATTTTAGTCTTTCTCATTTAAAACTCTCCTTTAATCTCTAAATTTAATGTATTTAAAATAAATTATTAGCGCATTTTTTAAAATTATTTAGAAATCTCTTCTGAAATTTCATATAGTTTTTCATCAAAAGTTCTTTCTAAAGCTAAAGCTTCATCTATATCTTGATCAAATATTTCATTATTTTTGATACCAACAACTCTTGAAGTCTTACCTTCCATTAATAGTTCGATTGCTCTTGAACCCATTCTTGAAGCCAATACTCTATCGAAAGCACTTGGAGCTCCACCTCTTTGGATATGACCTAAAACTGTTGCTCTTGTTTCGATTCCTGTTTGAGCTTCTACATATTTAGCTAATTCTGAAGCTCCACCAACACCTTCTGCAAGTAAAACTAAGTTATGCATCTTTCCTACTTTTTTACCTTCTAAGATAACTCTGCATAATTCATCTTTATCATAACCTTTTTCTGGTGTGATTATATATTCAGCTCCACAAGCTACACCTGTATGAACAGCTATATCTCCACAATCTCTTCCCATAACTTCTACGATAGATACTCTTTCGTGAGAAGTTGAAGTATCTCTAATTTTATCTATAGCATCAACTACAGTATTTAATGCTGTATCAAATCCTATTGTATAATCAGTGTAAGTTAAATCATTATCAATAGTTCCTGGTAAACCTACTGTTTTTACCCCTAATTTAGATAATAATTTAGCACCAGTGAAAGATCCATCTCCCCCGATAACTACTAAAGCATCTACACCATTATCTGCAAGAATTTTTGCAGCTTCTTTTCTTACTTCTTCTTGTTTAAATTCTACACATCTAGCAGTTCTTAAAATTGTACCGCCTCTTTGAATTATATCTGAAACTGATGATCTATTCATTGGGAATAATTCACCATTAATTAATCCAGCATATCCTCTTTGTACTCCCATAACTTCAATACCATTATGTATTGCAGTTCTTACTACTGCTCTTATTGCAGCGTTCATTCCTGGAGCATCTCCACCACTTGTTAAAACAGCTATTTTTTTCATAAAATATTCCTCCTCGATACTACTAAGGACTCTGCATGTCCACTCACTTTGAAATATTTGTTATCATATTACTATTTTGTTTATTATTAAACTTTTTACCACCTTATTTATTTTACTTGTAAACTGATAGTAATGCAACTAAAATAAATCTACTTCTGTCTAAAATTATCGTCTATTCATAAATTTATATATATATTTTACCCTAAATTTATCGAAATTATATACATATTATTAATTATAATTTTATTCTTTGTAACTTTTTACATATGCTATTTTATTATATTTTTTCTGAAAACTCCGCAAATTCAAGATTTTTTTACTATTGTTACTTAATTACCATTCATTTTCTTGAAATTTTTTTATTTTAAAAAAAAAATTTATTTTATAAAATATTCTTTCAATTTATTTTTTTGTGAAATCTTACAAATTTTATAAAAAAAATATCTTCACAAATTCTTTTTTTGTGAAGATATTAAAACATTTTTGATTATTTTTATTCAACTATTTTTACATTATCATCCCCAAAAATTTTTTTTAATTCAAGAACGACATCTGTATTTAAATCTATCCACATTTCTCTTGGCATTCTATAATTTTTTCTATCCTTTGAAGTAAATATATAAAGCGCAGAATCACCTTTATACTCACTTATAGTCTCTATTAACTTAGGCTTCATTTCCTTTGCTTTTTGCAAATCATCAACTCTTATATATAGTTTACTACTATTTACCTTTTCTAAAGCCTCTATGCTCTCACAAATAAGCTTAGGTTCTTCATCTTCCTTTATACTAACTCTTCCACTAATAACAACCATTGAGTCTAAATTAATTAAATTTCTTACTTTATCTAAAGTTTTAGGGAATACTACAACCTCAATAACTCCTGTTAAATCTTCTAATTTTAAAAATGCCATTATTGAATTATTTCTGGTTACCTTTTGATTTACTTCTGCTAATATTCCCCCAATTATTACTCTTTGATTATCTTGGATTAAATGTTCATCATCACCTAATCCATCCATAATAGCTTCATATGATTGAAATATTGTTTCTATTGTAGTTGAAGTCATCATCTTTAAGCTTTTTTCGTATTCATCTAAAGGATGCCCTGATATATAAAGACCAGTCATTTCTTTTTCCATTGATAATAAATTATTTTTTGCAAATTCTTTTATATCTGGATATTTTACTTCTGGTATCCTTATACTTTCATCTGCCATAACAAAAAGACTAATTTGACCATCTATATTTCTTTTTTTATCACTAGCTACACTATCCATTAGTTTTTCATAAACAGCTAATAATTTTGATCTAAATATTTTAAATTCATCAAAAGCTCCTGCTTTTATTAAGCTTTCTACAGCCCTTTTGTTTATTGTTGATAAATCAATTTTATTTATAAAATCAACTAATGACTCGAATTTACCTTTATTTTTTCTAGCTTCAACTATTCCTTCAACAACATTTAATCCAACGTTTTTTATTGCTGCTAAACCAAATCTTATACTATTTCCTTTAACAGTAAACTTTGAATAGCTTTCATTTATGTCTGGTGGTAACACCTGTATACCTAAGCTTTCTGCAAACTTAGTGTAATGCGCTACTTTTTCACTTATTCCCATAACAGAATTAACCATTGCTGCTATAGTTTCTACTGGATAGTAATGCATTAAGTATGCTGTTTGATAGCCTATTACTGCATAGGCTGCCGCATGTGATTTATTAAAAGCATATGAAGCAAAGTCCATCATCTGATCGAAAATTTCATTTGCTGCTTTTTCGCTTATACCATTTCTCAAACAACCTGGTACTTCTACATTACCATCTTCATCTACTATTCCATATATAAAATTCTTTCTTTCTTGTTCCATGACACTGTGCTTTTTCTTTGACATGGCTCTTCTAACCATATCACTTCTACCTAGAGAGTATCCCCCTAAGTCCCTAACTATTTGCATAACCTGCTCTTGATATACCATTACCCCATATGTGACATCCAGTATACTTTCAAGTTCTGGTGTCTCATAATGTACACTGTCTTTATTTCTTTTACCCTCTATATATCTTGGAATTTCTGACATTGGTCCCGGTCTATATAATGATATTCCTGCTATAATATCTTCCAAACAGTCAGGTTTAAGTTCCTTCATGAATGATGTCATCCCTGGAGATTCTAATTGGAATACACCAGCTGTTTTTCCCTCACCAATCATGTTATAAACATTTTTGTCTTCAAAATCTATTTTATCTAAATCAATATCTTTTCCTCTATTTTCCTTAATCATCTTAACAGCGTCACTCATAACTGTTAAAGTTCTTAAACCAAGGAAATCCATCTTTAAAAGTCCAAGCTCTTCTAACGTTGTCATATCAAATTGGGTTACTATCATATCTTCATTTCTTTGAAGTGGTACATATTCAACTAATGGCTTTGATGCTATAACTACACCAGCCGCATGAGTTGATGAATGCCTTGGTAACCCTTCTAGAGTCTTACTAACATCTATTAATGTCTTTACTCTATCTTCATTATCATATGCTACCTTAAGCTCAGGATTTAAATCTAATGCCTTTTCTATGGTTATTCCAAGCATTGTAGGAATCATTTTAGCTATTCTATCCACCTCTGCATATGAGTAGTTCATAGCTCTTCCTACATCTCTTAAACACAACCTAGCTGCCATTGTACCAAATGTAATTATTTGTGATACATTTTTAACTCCATATTTCTCAACAACATAATCAATTACTTCCTGTCTTCTTTCATAACAAAAATCCGAATCTATCTATTACTACCCTCTCTTTCGAGATACTTAAACACTACTTCTGTAGTGGGTATAGACTATATCTTCACCCACCGACCCTTATACGGTTTGGGCTGCCCCACTTCGCTACCATTTATAATGAAACTCGACTCCTTTTAGTCGCTGAGTAAGTTCAATTTACCAAATTAAAATTTGGAATTTCACTTAAAGATAGCTACGTCCCCTTGGACTAGTCGTTGAACGTTTCCCTATTCAGGACTTCGCTGCTTATTACCCAATCTATTAAATTTTTTAGCTTTCACGCTTAAGCTTATTTCATCTTTACGTTGTAGCATTAATAGCTCTAAGGGCTTTCAAGCAATTCGAGGCTCTTTAAGCATATTATTTCTAATATGCACGACTATAAAGTTTAAAATGTAGATTTTAACTCAATATACTTATTATATTTTCTACTTAAATAAGTTTGCTATTTTACTGCATGACATATTTTTATTTATATATAAATTAATAATTTTACTTTTATAATTATCTAATTCATTTCTTTTCAAAACTCTACACCCCTAAGAAAATTTACATATTCTTAGTTTAAACTTTTTTACAATCTGGCATACTTACTCTTTCAGGATTTAAGAAACGCTCAAAAAGCAAGCTGTACTTTATCGGATTTATTTTTGTTATTCCCAGAGTATATGCAACTATGGAACCAGCAGCACTATTATGAACTGCCATAGAATTTGCTATATAAGATGTATCCCCTGGAACAGATAAATCATATACCTTTCCTATATACTCTTCTTCAGTTTTACTCTTAATTTTTATATAAAAATAATCATCATCCATATAAAAACTATCATTTCTAAAGAACTTCTGCTGCCTAACTGGAATCTGATAATTTTCAAAATCATCATTCCACTTTAATAACTGCATTCCAGATACACAAACTGAATACTCATCATGCATCTTTTCTTCAGGCTTTACTCTAACCTTAAAAGTACTCCAATATCCTAATCTTGCGAGTATCATTCTAAGCTGTCTAGTTAATTCAATTGATGTTGTAGTGTATTTAATTCTAAATGATGAACTCTCACAGTTAATATCACTATGACTTCCATCACCCCTAAACATATTTGCCACTAACAGCTTTAAATCACTATTGCTAGCATCATTAACAACATCATATGGTATCCTTTTATTATTAGCTCCTTCACCGCATTGAATTCTTAAAAACTCTGATATAATCTTTGAATTAAATTCAATCGATGTACTATGCTTAATTTTATGTTCTCTCACATATCCTTCTAAACCAAATACAGACTTAACTAAATTTAATACATCTTCTATATATTCAGTTTCTTTCTTATTGAATCCAAAACCAAATTTATATTCTCTTATATCTTCATTAATAGTAGTCCATCCTTCTGATATAAAGTATCCATACAATTTGCATAGATTAGTATTTAGCTCTATAAATCTATTAACTTTTTTAGATTGTAATTTATTACTCCCTATTTCATACCAAATATGTTCATTATCATATCTTAGATGATCCTCATGCTTACAATAATCCAATAAATCATACTTAACATCCTTAATTTCTTCTTTAACTCTTGGATAAACTACAAAGTCATTCTTTTCTAATTTCTTAGCTTCTATCCATTCTAACTTATAATCTTTATATGCTGAATTTTTACATTTCTCTTTTAAAGAACAGCTTTCTTTGCAGACTATTGGTAGCTTGCTTCTATCCTTCCAGACCTTAGTACACTTTGAAGCTTTTATGGCTAACATTTTATGATCACTTGTAAGCTTAACCTTTTCATTATCACTTTCAATAATTACTATTTTTTCTTTAATATCATACCTTAATAGATTTTCAACTAACTGCATATTACCATAAGCAGTAATAACTTCATCACCTATCCTAATATTTTCTATGTTTTTAATTGAACCATTACTTAAAAGTATTTCTGTCCCTGGTAAGAAACATCCTCTTCCTGGTCCAGTTGGTATTCCATGATCATTAGAATACTTAATAAAGTCCCAAGTAATCAAGAAATAATCAACATATCCCATTTGATTAATTACACCAAGTTCATAGTTTAATCTATCAACATATTCCTTTGCTTCCTCATTAGTTTCTGCAAATTCCTTTATCTCTTGAACATTGATTAACTTATCTCTAAACTTTTCAAATACATCATATCTTTCAACTAACCCTTCAAAACACACCTCTTCAAGATAATCAAAGTGAGTTTTATATTCCTGGGGAACTGGGAAGTTTGGTAACTTAGAAACATGGAACTCATAATCAAAATTACATTCATCCGCAATCTTAATTGTATTCTCCAATGCTTCTGGAACATATGAGAACATATCCCACATTTCCTCTGGAGACTTTAAATAAAACTGATCCGAAGGATATCTTCTTCTATTTTGATCCTCTACAGTCTTTCCTGTTTGAATACACATTAAAATATCATGTGCTTTAGAATCTTCCTGATTAATATAATGGACATCATTAGTTGCAATTAAAGGAATTCCAGTTTCTCTAGATAACTTAATATTACCCTCTGTAACCTTTCTCTGCTCCTCCATTCCATGATCTTGTATTTCTAAATAAAAACCATCTTTAAAGATGTCCCTATACATTAATGCAACTTCTTTTGCCTTTTCATAGTCTTCTCTTAATAAATTCTTTTGTACTTCTCCACCTAAGCAAGCACTTAAAGCTATTAGACCTTCACTATGTTTTCTTAAGAAATCATGGTCAACTCTCGGCTTATAGTAAAATCCATCAATAGATGCTGCTGATACTATTTCCATTAAATTTTCATAACCAACTTCATTTTTTACTAATAAAACTAAGTGATATGTCCCATTATCTTTATCATTAATTTTAATATTCATAGATTTACTTGCTACATATACTTCACAACCAAGTATAGGTTTAATCCCTTGTGCTATAGCTTCCTTGTAGAATGCAACACATCCATACATAACACCATGATCAGTAATGGCTATACTATCCATTCCAAGTTCCTTTGCCCTACTAATAACTTTTTTAACTTTAGCTGAGCTATCAAGCAAACTATATTCAGTATGTAGGTGAAGATGACAGAACTTTTTATCTTCCAATAAGACACCCCCTTATTTTGACTATTTAGTAGTTTCCACTCCTAATTTCTTCAGCTATCTTCTCTATTTTTCTTAACCTATGATTTATTCCTGATTTACCTACAGGAGGATCTAGCATCTCTCCTAGTTCCTTAAGTGATTCATCAGGATAACTTAATCTAAGCTCTGCAACTTCTTGAAGATTTTTAGGTAATCTTTGAAGTCCTATACTATTTTGTATAAGCTTTATACTTTCAACTTGCCTTACTGCAGCATTAACTGTCTTACTTAAATTTGCTGTTTCACAATTAACAAGTCTATTTACGTTGTTTCTCATTTCCTTCATTATTCTTATATTTTCAAGTTCAAGTAATGAAGTATGAGCTCCAACAATGTTTAGAAGATCAACTATTTGCTCACCTTCTTTTATATATATTATAAAGCTATTTTTTCTTTGAATAACCTTTGAATTTAATCCAAAAGAATTAATAAGCTTAGATAAATCTATTGCATATTCTTCACTATGAGTTACAAATTCTAAATGATATGTCTTTTCAGGATTAGTTACACTTCCTCCACCAATAAAGGCTCCTCTTATGTAAGCCTTCTTATAATCTTCCTCTTTAACCATCTCAGAATCTATTTTATAATCAATAGTTAGTACTCCATCTATTTCTCTAAAAATACCTGTTTCTTGAAGTAAGTCCCTAACCCCCATATCTTCTTCAATTAAAACCATATATATATTGTTTTTCTTTAAAGAGTTACTCTTTTTAACCATTAATTTAGAGTGTATATTAAAGTGTTCCTTTAGTATAGTGAATATATGTCTTGCTGAAGCTGGATTTTCTGTTGTAATTCTAAAGCTAAGACCCTTCCCACTAAATCCTATTGTTCCACTACCTTTCATTATTGCTGAAAGCTCTGCTAATGCTTCCTCTTTAGATATATCAGTATATCTACATATTTCTCCTTTTACTTTCGCTGAAAACGACATAAATTATTCTCCTAACTAATTATAAATGTATACTTTATTATATCATAAACTGTGCCTCATGTATCATAATATAATATTGGAAAATAAATAGGCTATATCAAAAAACTTCAATACAGCCTAATATTTTTACTTTTTGCTTCTTATCTTTCTAGATAAGTACATATACTCTATAATTTTCTTTTTATCATAAAGCAATTTTTTATCTAAAATAGTTGTCATTAAAACTTGTGCTAAATGCTCTGCATCATGCTTTACATAACCTTTAGTTATCTTAACTAAATCAGTTTCAACTACCTTTACGTTTAAATCCTCTATGTTTTCATAATCTAATTTTACTAATTTAGAATCTTGACTTAAATATCTTTCTTCTATATCTTTAGGAATTGTCCCATTATTTGCAATAACATATTGAACACTATTTTTACCACTATACTTCATTAACGTTCTTATATGATCAGATACTGCAAAATCATCAGTTTCACCCGGTTGAGTCATTACATTAGATATATATATCTTTATTGCATCACTCTTATTTATTCCTTCAACTATATCTTCAACTAATAAATTTGGTATTATACTAGTATAAAGACTACCAGGTCCCATAACAATAGCATCAGCCTCTTTAATAGCTATAAGTGCATCCATTAAGGGCTTAGCTCTTTCTGGATTAATTTTTAATTGCTTTATCTTGCTTTTTTGTTTTATAGATTCTTCTGGTATTATAGATTCACCTTCTACTATACTTCCATTTTCAAGCTCTGCTATAAGCTTCATATCATCAAGTGTAACAGGTAATACCTTTCCTGTTACTGCAAGTACTGAACTCATTTTTTGTACAGCATCTTCAAAGTTATCACTTATTCCTGCCATTGCTGCTAAGAATAAATTACCAAAATTCTGACCTTTTAATGAACCTTCTTTGAATCTATACTGAAGTAAATCTTCCATAATAGGCTCAGTGTCTGCTAATGCTAAAATACAGTTACGTATATCACCAGGAGGAAGCATTCCCAGGTCTGCTCTAAGCTTTCCTGACCCTCCTCCATCATCTCCAACTGTTACTATTGCTGTTATATTATTTGTATATAATTTTAATCCTCTCAACATTGTAGATAATCCTGTTCCTCCCCCAATAACAACTACTTTAGGACCACCTACATGAACTCTCTTCTCATCTACAAGTTCTTCTATATTCTTATCATTTATTGTTATCTTAACTTTTTCAGAATTTATTAAAGAAATAAAGGATTTAACAAATTCAGAAAATGCTATATACATTATTACAATTCCAATTAAACTTAAAAATAAATATAAAACTCTTATAGTGCTGTTATAATCTTTATTTGAAAAAATTTCAACAATACCTAGTACAAATATAACTACCCCAATAAACCCAAGGAATATCCATCTTTTTATCCTTATTCCCGGCTTCATTAAAAACTCCATTATCATAGTTTTTTATCCCCTTTATGAACATCTTCTTTAATATCTCTATGTTCAATATATACATTATAGTTCTTATCATGTAAATTCTCATAAATCTGATTTGCTATAGCTACTGATCTATGTCTTCCGCCTGTACATCCTATTGAAATAATAAGCTGCCTCTTTCCTTCTTTTTTATAATTAGGAATTAAAAATTCTAGCATGTCATTTATTTTTTCTAAAAACACTTTAGTTTCGTCTTGCTTTAATACGTAATCTTTAACTGGTGTATCTAAGCCAGAAAATGGCTTTAAATCTGGTATATAAAATGGATTTGGTATAAATCTAACATCAAATACTAAATCAGAATCAACTGGTATGCCATATTTAAATCCAAAGCTTAATACAGTAATTGATAATTGCTTTTCTGGCAATGTTTCATCTCCAAAATACTTAGTCATTTCCTCTCTTAAATCACCTATTTTATATTTTGAAGTATCTATTATAATATCTGATTTATCTTTAACTTCTCTTAACTTTTTTCTTTCCAGTTCTATTCCAGTTATTACTCTTCCTCCACCTGATAATGGATGACTTCTTCTCTTTTCTTTAAATCTCTTTACAAGCACTTCATCAGTTGCATCTAAGAATAATATTTCATATTTAAATTGTTCTTTTTCTAATTCTTTTAGGCTTTGGAATAGATCATTAAAGAATATTCCACCTCTTATATCTATAACTAATGCAACCTTATCTATCTTTCCGTCACTTTGTCTACATACTTCTGCAAACTTTGTTATTAATGTTGGTGGAAGATTATCTACACAAAAATATCCCATATCTTCTAAACTTTTAGTCGCTTCTGATTTACCTGCTCCTGATAATCCTGTAACTATAATAAATCTCATGTCATACCTCCAAAAATCTATTTATTATTGTCGAAAGCACATTTATATTGAATTTGAAAATTTCAATAACTAAATTAAAGTTTATAAATTTACTTTAAAATAACTTATTTCAATTATATCATATATATAAAAAAAGAAGCTACCAATTGGTAACTTCTTATTTTTCACCTATTATTCGTACTTCTGTATGAAGGTCAACTCCAAACTGCTTTTTAACTTCATATTGAATATGCTCTATTAAGTCAGTAATATCTTTTGCTGTAGCATTTCCCTTGTTAATTACAAATCCCGAATGCTTTTCTGATACAGCAGCACCACCTATAGAATATCCCTTTAGTCCAGCATCCTGAATAAGTTTACCAGCAAAGTACCCTGTTGGTCTCTTAAATGTACTTCCTGCTGATGGATATTCAAGTGGTTGTTTAGACTCTCTTTTATTAGTTAAATTATTAACTAATTCCTTAATAGTTTTTACTTGGCCCTTTTTTAATTTAAATACAGCTGATAATACTATATATCCTTTTTTCATAACTAAAGAGGATCTATATCCGAAATCTAATTCTTCATTTGTAAGGTTTATTATATTACAATTTTCATCAATTACTTCAGCACTTTCAACAACATGTGAAATTTCTCCATCATAAGCACCAGCATTCATAAATACTGCTCCACCAATAGTACCTGGTATTCCACATGCAAATTCAAATCCAGTTAATGAATTTTCCATGGCCTTATCAGAAACTTCTTTTAACATTGCACCACACTCTGCTTCAATTCTCTCATCATTTACAGTTACATTGTGAACGCCTTTTAGTGATATAACAACACCTCTAAATCCACCGTCTCTAACTAATATGTTAGAGCCATTACCAATAACATAAACAGGAATATTATTTTCTCTACAAATACAAATACTTTTCTTTACTTGTTCCTTTGAATCTGGAATTAATAATATATCTGCTGGTCCTCCAACCTTAAAATTAACATAACCACTTAATTTCTCATCTATTTTAATATTATCTTCATTGTAAAATTCCCTAAATAGCCCTACAAATTTACCGTATTTATTCATGATAAGCTCCTTAAAATATAAAATATTTACAGTTTAATAGTATAAAGTATATTATAGCATTAAACAAGTAATTTCCTCTTAATTATTGCCATTAAAGTAAATATAAATACTTTCTGCAGATTTTTTATCTATAGACGGTACTTCTAACAATTCTTCAACTGTTGCCTTTTTAATATTATCTACACTACCAAACTTCATTAATAAAGCTCTTCTTCTCTTTTCTCCAACATTAGGTATATCATCTAATATAGAATGTAAAGTTCTCTTATCTCTTAAGCTTCTATGATATGTTATTGCAAATCTATGAACTTCATCTTGTATTCTTCTTATTAGCTGCATTAGGTTTGAACTTCTATTAATTATTAATTCTTTATTATTATATACTATACCCCTAGTTTGGTGTTTATCATCTTTAACTAGGCCACATACTGGAATATTTATATTTAAACTTTCTAATACCTCTAGAGCTATATTTACTTGTCCTTTACCACCATCCATCATTATCAAATCTGGAAAATTAGAAAATTTACCTGCAGATAACTTCAAATTTCTATCTTGAATTGCCTTTATCTCCTCAAGTCCATGATTAAATCTTCTAGTTAGAATTTCTCTCATACTATCATAATCATTAGCACCTTTTACAGTTTTTATTTTAAATCTTCTATAATCACTATTTTTTGATCTTCCTTCTTCGAATACAACCATTGTTCCTACTGAATCTACACCCTGAATATTAGATATATCATATGCTTCTATTCTAGTTGGCCACTCATCAAGTTCTAATAAATCTTGAAGTTCTTGTAATGCTATTCTATTTATCTCTTTATCCTTTAAATATTTATCCTTAAATTTCTCTAGAGTTATCTTAGCATTATTCTTAACCATTTCTAGCATATCCTTTTTTTGTCCTTTTTGTGGGACTTTAAGCCATACTTTAGAACCTCTTTTTATAGTCAAATATTCTTCCATTAACTCTACTTCATTAACCTCAGGAACATATATTGTTTTAGGAACTTTAGCTGTACCACCATAAAAGGATGCTATAAACTCCTCTAATATTTCTGCTATGCTTTCATTTGCTGTATTTTCAAATATAAAGTGTTCTCTTCCAAGTATCTTTCCATCTCTAGAGAAAAATACTTGAATGCAACTATCCTTTTCATCTTGATCAATATTGATAAAATCTTCATCACCTTCCATAGTCTTAAATATTTTTTGTTTTTCAACTATGGCTTCTATTGCTAATATCTTATCTCTTAACGATGCAGCTTTTTCAAACTCTAAATTTTCTGATGCATTTTCCATTTCTGTTTTAAGCATTTTAGTAACATAAGTTTCTTTTCCACTTAAAATATCAATTATGTCACTTATCATCTTTCCATACTCTTCTTTACCTATGTGTCCTCCACAGGGACCAAAACATTTCTTTATATGATAATTTAAGCATGGTCTCACTGCTTCTCCATTTTCCTTAATTGCTAATTTGCATGTTCTTAAAGGGAATATTTTATATATTAAATTTATAGTTTCATATACTGCTGCTCCATTAGTATATGGTCCAAAATACTTACTTCCATCCTTAGCAAAATTTCTAGTTACAAAAACTCTAGGAAAGTCATCCTTTATAGTTATTTTTATAAAAGGATAGAATTTATCATCTTTTAATAAGATATTATACTTAGGACTATATTTCTTTATTAAGTTACATTCTAAAATAAGCGCTTCCATTTCTGAATCTGTAACTATATACTCAAATTCGGCAATATTCTTTACCATAACCCTTACTTTTTCAGAATGATTCTTTGAATTTTGAAAATAACTTTTTACTCTATTTTTTAGAATCTTTGCTTTTCCAACATAAATAACTTCACCTAATGAATTTTTCATTAGATAAACTCCAGGTTTATCTGGTAAATTTTTTAGATGATACTCAAAATCAAACATCTTACTCCCCTTTCTTATATAAAAAAATTAAGAGCTAAGATTTTATAGTTAAACGCTAAAGGATAAACTCCATAAGGAATTTCTTAGACACCATTATTTATAAATTCATCTAAATCTGAATTTAATCCTAAACTCTTAACTCTCTTTCTTAACTCTTAACTGCACTAAACTAACATTTATCTATTAAGTATATTATTATTTTTAATACCCTAAAACTGCTTGCCTAACAACCTTACTAGCCACTGTTGCAGCTGCTCCTGAACCAGTACCACCATTTTCAACAATTACTGCCACTGCTATTTGTGGATCATCCATTGGCGCTGCTGCTATAAACCAACTGTGTGGAGTTGCCTCAGTTCCATCTGATAAAGTATAGTCTGCTGTACCAGTTTTTCCTCCAGCATTAGTTCCTTTAAATGCTGGCCATTTACTTAAATTACTATCAACTAAATTAGTCATATACTCTTGAATTGTCTCTGCAATATCACTAGACATAACTTGCTTCAACTCTTTACTATCTATAGTTTTTATTACATTTTGATCTTTATCAACAATTGAATTAACTAATTTAGGTTGCATCATAACGCCATCATTAGCCACTGTAGCTGCTACTAAAGCCATTTGCATAGGTGTAGATAAAACACTTCCTTGCCCTATTCCACTTTGAGCCATATTACCAAGCTCTGAACTATCTAACGATGGGAATCTACTTGATGTTATAGATACTCCAGGTCCAGTTATTACTGAATTAAATCCATAATTTTCTGCTGTAGCTTTTAACGCATCATTTCCAAGTTCCATTGCTAATGTACCAAATACAACATTACTTGATACCTTATATGCTTGTTTTAAACCTATTGAACCATATACATTATTAGCAAAGTTGCTTAAGGTTGTTCCATCTTGGAACTTTATCTTACCTTCATCCTCAAATGTTCTATTAGATACTGATGGCATATTTTCTAAAGCACTTGTTAATGTAACAGTCTTAAATACAGAACCTGGAGGATAAAGTCCATTTATAGCTCTATTAATTAATGGGGTATCATCTGCACTACCACTATTAGCTTTATTCATTTCATCAGCTAAATTATTAGGATTAAATGTAGGTTTTGATACCATTGCTAATATTTCTCCAGTTTTAGGATTTAACGCAACAACAGCTCCTTTATTATCCCCTAATGCATCTGATGCTACTTGCTGTAATGTTGTATCTAAAGTTGTTACCACTCCATTTCCAACTTTATCAGCTTCTTTTGTTAATTCATCAAAATTAATTCCATCCATAAAAGCCTTAAAATTGCTTGTAAAATTAAAACTTCCTGTATTAGTTTTATCATTCTTTATATTTTGTATAAGACCTTTTACATCAATACTGCTTAAGAACTGTCTAAAATTATTTCCAAAAGCATTATAAGTTGTTAATTCACTATCATACTCTTCCTCTAAGCCAGTTGTTCCATAAACAGCACTTGTATATCCTAATGCATGCACATATAAGTTGTCATATAAGTAATCTCTTTTTTGAGATGTTTCATTTAATCTTTCACTAGTTGTTAGAGCTGTACCATTTCTATCATATATAGTTCCCCTTAAAACTTCATTTTTTACAGCAATAACTCTTGTATTGCCTGCCATTTCGTTAATCTTAGGACTCTTAATTAATTGAAAATAAGCAATATAGGATATTAATGCTATAAAGAAAACTAAAAATACAGTCATTACGTTTTTAACACTTTTTGCTAAATCATTCATATCCTTATGCCTCCTCTGATATCTTTTGCAATATTCCTAAAGCAAAAAATATTGTTAATACTGATGAACCACCATAGCTTATAATAGGTAATGTTATTCCTGTTAATGGAATAACTGCAAAAATTCCTCCTATTATAACTAACGTTTGGCAAGCTATCATTGTACTAAATCCAACAGCTATTAATTGTGAATACTTATCATCTGTAACAAATGCTGCTCTTATACCCCTATAGAATAATAAGAAATATATTATCATTAATCCAATTGCAAATATTATTCCAAACTCTTCACAAATAATTGCATAAATCATATCGCTTTCTTTAACTGGCAAGTTTTGAAAATGACCTTGACCTACGCCAACACCAAATAATCCTCCAGCTGCAATTGAATACATTCCTTCAACTATTTGATAGGATTCTCCTAAAGCATATTTCCATGGATCTCGCCAAATCTTAACTCTTTCTCTTACATGTCCAAACATCGAATAACCAGCCACTGAGCCAATTGCCGCTAATCCTAATGCTGTAAATACATATTTTTTCTTAGCTGTTGCAACATATAATAAAGTTATTGAAATACCAAAAAATATTAATGCACTTCCTAAATCTCTTTGAAGTACCATACATCCCATAGAAAATCCAGCCACTAATGCTGGTTGCCATAACTCTTTAAAATCTTGTTTGAAATTATTTTTATTTTCATATGTAGCTAAAGCTGAAGCTAAATATAATACAAGAGCTATCTTTCCAAACTCTGATGGTTGAAAAGAAATGACCTTTCCTATTATAATCCAGTTTTTTGCACCATATAATTCTGTACCAAATATTAATGCTAATGGCATTAATAATAATGTTATTATCATATATACCTTTTTATATTTTGCAAAACTCCTTAAATCAGGTAAAATTACTACAATTAAAATGTACCCTACTACACCTATAGCAATCCATACCAATTGCTTAATTGCAGTTACTCTGTTTATTCTATATAATGTTGCTACCCCTACTACCGCCAATATACTTGCAAAAATTAGTATAAATTTATCTCCATCCGGGTAAAATCTTCTAACTACAAAGTGGGAATAGCCTATTAAAACACATAAGACTACTCCCATTATTAATGCAAAGGTATCAAAAGGCTTTTGTAAAAACCCCAATGTTGTAAAAAGTAGTAAGCATAGCAAATATACTAGTCTAAGTAATTTTTTTTCACGCTTTAATGCTTTCATAAATCCACCTCTACTCTTTAAATAAAACATCTTTTCCTATGGTCAAAGCTCCAGCCTCAACCAAACTAAATCATAAATTTAGAGTTTTACTTACCTGATTTTAAAACTTTAAAAATAGCACTTCCTATTTTAATTTCATCATCAGCAATAAGCTTGAACTTTTCTTCTATTTTTTCACTATTAACATATATACCATTTGTACTATTTAAATCTTCAATATATAAATTATTATTTTTAGTATATATCTTTGCATGATTTCCTGATACAAATGGCTCTGTTAAGACAATTGTATTATCTGGTTTTCTTCCTAAAGTTGTTATCCCCCTAATAGGTACTACTGAACCCTGTTCTAAGGTCGAGTTAACACCTGTTTGAATAACTTCTATACCATATCTTATGCCCGAATTGTTATTTTTTCTCTTTCCACCAGACTTAACATCCTTATACATTATCTTTAATGCATAATATATAATGACATATAACAAAATTATAAAAATTATTCCAGCTATAAAAGTGGCTACCTTCCCAAAACTCATATTTTCACCTCAAATTAATGTATGTTTACCATTATATATTAAATCCTATTGTAAAAAATAACAAGCCATCTAATTATCTTAAGAACTTCTTAAGATATTTTCCAGTATATGATTTATCTTTTTTAACTATTTCCTCTGGCTTACCTTGTGCTACTAAAGTACCACCTTTATCTCCGCCTTCTGGCCCTAAATCTATTATATAATCAGCACACTTAATCATATCTAAATTGTGTTCAATAACTACAACAGTATTTCCAGCATCAACTAATCTTTGTAATATATATACTAATCTATTAACATCATCAACATGAAGTCCTGTTGTTGGTTCGTCTAAAATATATAATGTTTTTCCTGTACTTCTCTTTGATAATTCAAATGCAAGCTTAATTCTTTGAGCTTCACCACCTGATAATTGTGTTGATGGTTGACCTAATCTTATATAGCCTAATCCTACATCTTTTAATGTTTGAATCTTATTCTTTATTCTTGGTATATTTTCAAAGAACTCTAATGCTTCTTCTACAGTCATATTTAAAACATCATCAATATTTTTTCCTTTATATTTAACTTCAAGAGTTTCTCTATTATATCTCTTACCTTTACAAACTTCACAAGGCACATAAACATCAGATAGGAATTGCATTTCTATCTTTATAATTCCATCTCCTGAACAAGCTTCACATCTTCCACCCTTTACATTAAAACTAAATCTCCCTGGTTTATATCCCCTCATTTTAGCTTCAGGTGTTTGAGAAAATAATTCTCTTATTATATCAAAAGTTCCTGTGTAAGTTGCTGGATTTGAACGTGGTGTTCTTCCTATTGGACTTTGATCTATATCTATAATCTTGTCTATACTTTCATGACCAGTTATTTCTTTGTATTCTCCAGTTGGATTCTTACTCTTATTTATTATTTTATTTAATCCTTTATAAAGAATTTCATTTACTAATGTACTCTTACCAGACCCAGAAACACCAGTAACCATTGTTAATACACCTAATGGGAATTTAACAGTTAGATTTTTAAGATTATTCTCTTTAGCTCCTACAACAGTTATAAACTGTCCATTACCTTCTCTTCTTACTTCTGGAACCTTAACCTCTTTTTCCCCTGTTAAATATTGACCAGTAATAGATTCTTTGCATGCTTTAATTTCATCTACAGTTCCTGCAGCAATAATTTGTCCTCCATGCTCTCCTGCCCTTGGTCCAATATCTACTATAAAATCAGCTTCCCTCATAGTATCTTCATCGTGTTCAACAACTATAACAGTATTTCCAACATCTCTTAAATTCTTTAAAGTTTGAATTAATTTATCATTATCTCTTTGATGTAATCCGATACTAGGTTCATCTAAAATATATAGAACTCCCATTAAAGCAGATCCAATTTGAGTAGCAAGTCTAATTCTTTGAGCTTCTCCTCCTGAAAGAGTTCCTGAGCTTCTTGATAAGTTTAAGTAATCTAATCCAACATCCACTAAGAATTTTAATCTACTTTTAATCTCTTTAACTATTTGATCACTTATTATTCTTTCCTTTTCAGTGAAATCTAGTGAATTAATAAAATCTAATTCTTCTTTAATAGGCATTTGTGTAAATTCATATATGTTTTTGTCACCAACTGTAACTGCTAAAACCTCTTTATTAAGTCTAGCTCCTTTACATTTTGGACAATATTTATTGCTCATATATTGTTCAATTTCGCCTTTAATTACATCTGAATTTGTTTCTTTATATCTTCTTACAAGTGAATTTATTTCTCCATCATATGAATATGAATATTTACCTTTTACCCCATCCTTAGTGTAAGTAACTATTAACTTATGTCCATTTGTTCCATATAATAATAAATCTAAATGTTCTTTTGATAATTCCTTTATAGGTCTATTTAAATCTAAGTCATACTCTTCACTTAATGCTTTTAAAATTGCATAAGTCCATGAATCATCTTTTAATCTTCCTTCTCCCCAAGTTGCAATAGCTCCTTCCATTACACTTAGGTTTTTATTTGGAATAACTAAGTCTGGATCTATTTCCATTAATGTTCCTAAACCATCACATTTTTCACATTTCCCAAAAGGAGCATTAAATGAGAACATTCTTGGTTCAAATTCTTGTATATTAATTCCACAATCAGGGCAAGCAAAGTTTTCACTAAATAATATATCCTTATCTCCAATTATATTTATAATTACTAAGCCTTCTCCTAACTTTAATGCAGCTTCTAAAGAATCACTTAATCTTCCTTCAATTCCTTCCTTAATAACAAGTCTATCTACTACAGCCTCTATATTATGCTTTTTAGTTTTTTCTAACTTTATTTCTTCTTCTGCTAATTCGTATATTTCACCATCAACTCTGGCTCTTACATATCCTTTTTTCTTAATATTCTCTAATACTTTTTCATGTGTTCCTTTTTTTCCTCTTATAACTGGAGCTAAAACTTGAATTTTAGTTCTATCCCCAAGAGCGATTATTTGATCCACAATTTGATCCACAGATTGTTTACTTATTACTTTACCACATTTAGGACAATGTGGAATACCTATTCTTGCATATAACAATCTTAAATAATCATATATTTCTGTTATTGTCCCTACTGTAGACCTTGGATTTTTACTAGTTGTCTTTTGATCTATTGATATTGCAGGTGATAAACCTTCAATATAATCAACATCTGGCTTATTCATTTGTCCTAAAAACTGTCTTGCATATGATGATAAAGATTCAACATATCTTCTTTGTCCTTCTGCATATAGTGTATCAAAAGCTAAAGAAGACTTACCTGAACCTGATAATCCTGTAAATACTATTAATTTATCTCTTGGTATTTCTAATGATACATTCTTTAAGTTATGTACCCTTGCACCTTTTACTATAATCTTATCTTTCATTTTTTTAACCTCTTCAATATACTTCAATTTTATTTTTGTCAGAACTAGTATATTTTACTCTCGAACAAACATTCTTTATTTAATTTTAGAATTATTGATTTTTATTGTCAATGAAATTTATCTTTTGTTTACTATAATTTTTTACATGATAAAAAGCATTTCCTTAAATTATAAGAAAATGCTTTTTATTATTAATTTATTTTCTATAATATTTTAAATGGTAGTTAGTATCGAAATAGGTTTTATTTTTTTAATAATATTTATATTTTTATTAATATCTAGTATCTTCAAGACCACAGAATGCATCTACCGGGCTAACCCCTTTAAATTCTGAACGTCCCATCATTTTATCAACTAATGCTTTAAGAGTATAATCCTTACCATCATAAGTATTTATATAAGTCTTAACTTGCGGTACATCTGCCAAATGGAATGGACATTGCACTGAAACAAAGATAGTAGGTATTTCATTTACATAGAATGGAATATCTGGAGTACCTTTGCTTGGTGGCCATTGAAGACGTTGATCAACACTTGCACCTACATCAGCTAAGTTTATAATTAAATCATATTTTGAAGTTAATTCAGATATTGGACGCTTACCAGCATAAACATTACCAATAGCTGCGCCCATTTCTTCTTTTGGTAGCTTCATAATCTTATCTATTGGTGATTCATATATTTCTACTTGGAATCCTTCTTTCTCTAATAATTCTTTCATTATATCTATAGGACCCTTTTGTACTCCTTGCATAAGAGCTATAAATTTACCAAATCCACCTTCAAAACCTTTAGCATTTACAAGTAATACTTTTTTAGTCTTATCTGGTGAAATTGGGAATATTTCCTCATTATTCTTAACTAAAGTTATTCCCTTATCAGCTATTTCTAAAGCAGCCCTTTTATTTTCTTCTAAGCCAATCTTAGCCATAGCTTCTTCTTTTGGTTGTAATATTTCAGTTTTAGCTTTCTTATGTAATCCTATAGAAGCTTTTAAACCTAATATTCTAGTTAATGCATCGTTAAGTCTTTCTTCAGTTATAACTCCATTTTTATATCCTTCCATCATCCATTGGAAATCTTCATCTGGATCATTGAAGAATAAGAATAAATCACTACCTGCAGCAATTGCAGTTGGTAACATATCTTTACGCTTCATAGCTGAAGTCATAGCAACCATATGAGATGCATCAGTTACAACTAATCCATTGAATCCCATTTTCCCCTTCAATAAATCTGTTAACACATACTTACTTAAAGTTGCAGGCATATTCATTTCTTGAATTGTAGCTTCTGGATTAAAGTGTTTTACGTATTCTGGTAAAGCAATATGTCCAGCCATTATTGATGGAAGACCTTCTTCAATTAATCCACCATATACTTTTCCAAAAGTAGCATCCCACTCTTCTACTGATAAAGTATTTGGAGCAAATGATAAATGCTGATCTCTTTCATCTATACCATCTCCTGGGAAATGTTTAGCAGCTGGTAAAATTCCAGATTCCATTATTCCTCTCATGTATTCTAAAGATAATTCTAAAGTTTGATCAGCATCTGCAGACCAAGTTCTAGTAGAGATTATTGGATTTCTCCAGTTTCTGTTTATATCAACAATTGGAGCAAAACTCCAGTTACATCCTATAGCAGATGCTTCAATACCAGATATTCTTCCTAACTCATAAGCATAGTGTGGATCTTGAGTTGCAGCAATTTTAACCTCATTACCAACATATGTCCCATCTGTACAAGCTCCATTTCCACCCATTTCCGTATTAGCAGCTATTAATAGTGGAATCTTAGAATTTTCTTGTAATATTTTGTTTTGTTCATATACTTCTTCAGCCTTACCTGGGTTATAACGAACAGCTCCAATATGATAGTTATCTAAAATACTTTTTAAATACTCTTCTTCTCTACTTGCTCCCATATTTACAAATAGTTGCCCTATTTTTTCTTCAATAGACATATTTTTTATTGTGTCTTCTACCCATTTTATAGATTCTTCGTCTAAATTATATGGTTTTACCTTTAAATTTACCATTTAAGTTTCCTCCTTATGCTCTAACACTTTTCCGATATATGTATACTTATTGTATTTTATTTTCTAATTATTGTTAGGCTACTCTTCTTTCTTCTAATACCTTATTCATTTCAGCAACTTTTTTCTTAGAAAGGTTATATACAAATATTAAAATTAATGCAGTTAAAATATACCCTATTGCAGCTCCACCAATAGCTATATTTTTAATTCCTACTCCAACTGAAGCACTTTGTTCTACTACTCCAGATTGATATCCAAGAATAGATAATGCAAATCCACCAATACCACCTGATATAGCTTGAGCTAATTTTCTAGCTAATGAATATGATGAATAAACTGTTCCTTCATTTCTTTCACCAGTAATATATTCTTGATAATCAATAGCGTCACCAACTAATGCCCATATAATTGTATTAATTAATCCTGTTCCTAACCCAGCTACAAAAGATAATACTATATAAACTGGAGCTGTTAAGTTTGGTATAAATAACATCCCACCATAAGTTACTGATGATATTAAAGCTCCTAAAACTGAAGTTTCTTTCTTACCTAACTTTTTAACAATAACTCCTGCAAAGGGGATAATTACAAAACTAGCAAGCATACCAATCATTCCCCCCAATGCTGTTAGCTTTGGGGCTTTAAAATAATCTTTAAATAAGAAAACGTTTAAAGCACTGACTGTTAACATCCCTGCCATCATAGTAAATGAAGCTAATGCCACCCCTATAAAAGCTCTATTTTTTACTAATCCTTTTAAAGTTTGTCCTATATTCTTTTTATTTTTATTAACTTTATGAATAATCCTTTCTCTTGTTAATCTAAAGTTTAAAAAGAATGATATTGATGAAATTACAGCAAGTACTACTGCACAAGTCATAAATCCTTCTGCCGTTACTGCTCCTTGAGCATTGAAAATTACCTTTGGAACAAAAAACATTACTAAAAGATTTGCTCCAATAGATCCAATATTTCTAAATGTTGATAATGCTGTTCTTTCATCTGGATCATTACTCATTACTGATGCTAATGAACCATAAGGTATATTAACTGCTGTATATAGCATACCGAATAAAATGTATGTTACATAAGCATACGGTAACTTCATAGATTCTGGTAATGATGGAATTGCAGTAAAGGCTAATATTCCAACTACAACCATTGGTAAACCAAATTTAACAACATACGGTCTAAATTTACCATGCTTCGAAGTACCTACTTTATCTACTAAAGCTCCCATGATAGGGTCATTTATAGCATCCCATATTCTAGCTACAATAAATAATGTACCAACAGCAGCTGCACTAATTCCTAATACATCTGTATAAAAAACCATTAAATAACTACTTACAAACGCAAAGAATGCTGCACATCCAAAGTCGCCAAGCGCATATCCAATTTTATCGCCCATATTAAACGATTTCACTTGTTCTTCTTTTTTACTTATTAAATCAAGAACCATAATTATTTATCCTCCCAAAATAATTCTTTTGTTAATGAATACATTTACATTAAAATTAGTATAATACTACATATAAAATGGAAACATTATCTATTAAGATTTCCATTTTATATAATTATTGTTATCCGTTAAAATATTGAGCTGAATTTTTGTAACAAATATTTTCAACAATTTCACCAAGAACTTCTTCATCATATGGATATTGCCCACTTTCAACTAAATACCCTAAATAGTTACATAATATTCTTCTAAAATATTCATGCCTTGTATAAGATAAAAAGCTTCTTGAATCAGTTACCATTCCTACAAATTGACTTATAAGACCAAGTTGTGATAATGCCATCATCTGTCTTTCCATACCATCTTTTTGATCATTGAACCACCATCCTGATCCAAATTGAATCTTTCCTGCTATATTACCACCTTGGAAATTACCAATCATTGTTCCAATCACTTCATTATCTTTAGGATTTAAACAGTATAAAATAGTTTTAGGAAGCTTATTTTCCTTATCTAATTCATCTAATATTCTTGAAAGTGAATATGCTATTTCACCATCGTCAATACTATCAAACCCTGCATCTGCTCCTACTCTGTTGAACATTCTTGTATTATTATTTCTTAATGCTCCTATATGAAGTTGCATTATCATTTTTCTTGTTGAATACATCTTTCCTAAAGATATTAATAATGCAATAGAATATTTTGATGCTTCTTCATTACTTATGTACTCACCACTTAATGCCTTTATGAAAATGTTGTTAATTTCTTCACATGAGTAATTACAAAAAACAACTCTTTCTAAGCTATGATCAGTAATCATACATCCATTTTCATAAAAATAGTCTAATCTAACTTCCAGAGCCTTTTCTAAATCACCGAATGATTTGATTTCAATATTAGTAATGTCTGATAATTTATCTATATACTCTTTAAATCCCTTATTTTGTATCTTCATTGCCCTTTCAGGTCTAAAACTTGGATTAACTGAGCATTTAAAATTATTATCTTCTTTTATTTGCTTATGATATTTTAAATCATCTACAGGATCATCTGTAGTCCCAATATAGACTACATTTGCCATTTCTATTAACTTCTTTGCTGTCAATTTATTATCTTTAATTGCTTTATTACATTTCTCCCAGATAATATCAGCTGTTTTTTCACTTAATATTTCTTCAACGCCGAAGAACCTCTTAAGCTCTAAATGAGACCAATGATAAATAGGATTTCCAATTAAATATGGCATCATCTTTGCAAATTGATAAAACTTATCATAATCACTTGCATTCCCAGTTATATATTCTTCATCTATACCAAAGCTTCTCATAGCTCTCCACTTGTAGTGGTCATGGTATAGCCACATCTCTGTTACATTTTTAAACTCATGATCTGTGGCTATTTCCATAGGAACTAGGTGACAGTGATAATCAAACACTGGCACCTTTGAAGCATAATTATGGTATAAAACTTTTGATACTTCATTTTCTAGTAAAAAGTCTTTATCCATAAACTTCTTCATTCTTTTATCCCCTTAAAATTAATTATTATTTTTACCTTTATTAATTGCCTCAATTAATCCATTAATATACACTGCACCTAATGCTCTATCATATAATCCATATCCTGGTCTACCAGTTTCTCCCCAAATCATTCTTCCATGGTCTGGTCTATATGGACCTGTGAAGTCGTAATCACAATATGCCTTAACTATTTCATAGAAATCTAAAGATCCTGCTTCTGATAAATGAGCTACTTCATTAAAGCTACTATCTCCAGTTATTTTTACATTTCTAAGATGAGCAAAATGAATTCTATTTCTTTCTTTACCAAAATAGTTAATCATCTTAACCATATCATTAACTTTAGTGCATCCTAAAGAGCCTGTACATAATGTAACTCCATGATATGGACTATCGTATAAATCTATAAATCTCTTTAAATTTTCAAAGTTAGTTATTATTCTTGGTAATCCAAATATTCCCCATGGTGGATCATCCGGATGTATTGCCATTTTCATTCTTACTTCGTCAGCAACTTTCATTATTCTTTGTATAAAGTAATTTAAATTGCTCCATAATATTTCTTCATCTATATCTTTATATTGTTCTAATAAACCTTTAAGTCCACCTTCACCATAAGAGGTATCCCATCCTGGTAATTCTAATTCACCTAAAGCTGGATCCATCTTTTTAACTTGTTCTTCATCATATATTAAACATGTTGATCCATCTTCTAGTTCATAATTTAAATCAGATCTTGTCCAATCAAATACTGGCATAAAGTTGTAGCATATTGTATCTATACCAGCCTCTGCTAAATTTCTAATTGTTTGTATATAGTTATCTATATATTTATCTCTTGTTGGTAATCCAAGTTTTATATCTTCATGTACAGGCACACTTTCTATTACAGAAAGCTTTAAGCCATGACTTTCTATTTCATTTTTTAATTCTAAAATTCTTTCAAGTGGCCATACTTCTCCAACTGGGATATCATATATAGCTGTAACAATTCCCTTCATTCCTGGTATTTGTTTGATGTATTCAATTTTAACTGGATCATCTTTACCATACCATCTGAATGTCATTTCCATGATTTTTTCCTCCTCTAATAAATAATTAACTACTTTTTAACACTCTTGGCACACTCTACGAATACTAGTATACCAGCTCTGCTAAAAAAAATTAAACTCTAATTTTGTCCATTTTTTTCATAAATGCTTTTGCTGTGTTTTCTATATCTTCAAGCGATCCTTTGATTAACGAACTTCCAACTCCAACACAAGAAACTCCATTTGCAAACCACTCTTCAATATTATCTACTGAAACTCCTCCTGTTGGCATTATTTCAATATTAGGAATAGGTGCTTTTATCGCTTTCACATATTTTGCTCCAAATACATCTCCAGGGAATAACTTAATCATTTTATTTCCAGCATCCATTGCCTTCATAATTTCACTTACTGTCATACAACCTGGTAAATAAAGAACATTCATTTCTTTACAAACTTTATTAACTTCATCACTATATCCTGGACTTACAACATATTTTGCTCCAGCTTCAATTGCATCAGAAGCCATTTTAGCATTTAAAACACTTCCAACTCCAATTAATGCCTCTGTATGTGAGCTATATTCTTTTATAAGCTCACATACATCTGGTATTGTATAAGTAAGTTCCAATGATTTAATTCCACCTCTTAAGCAAGCTTCCATGTAGCCCCTAGCTTCCTCATGACTTTTACCTCTGACTACAGCCACTATTCCATTTGCTTTTAATTCACTTAAAATCATTGTTTTTCCCTCCCTATACTCCTGAATAAGCTGAAAATGCTCCATCTACTGGAATAACTACTCCGTTTACGAAACCTGATGCTTCTTCAGATACTAAGTATAATAATGTTCCTATTAATTCATCAGCTTCACCAAATCTTCTCATAGGTGTACTATTTAATATCTTTTCAGTTCTTGGTGTTGGCGTTCCATCTTCATTAAATAATAATCTTCTATTTTGATCTGTTACAAAGAATCCTGGTGCTATTGCATTAACTCTAACTCCAACCTTAGACATATGTACTGCAAGCCATTGAGTAAAGTTACTTACTGCTGCCTTAGCTCCTGAATATGCTGGTATCTTTGTAAGTGGTGTAAATGCATTCATAGATGATATATTAATTATTGTAGCACCATCTTTGTTAATCATATCTTTACTAAACTCTTGTGATGGAAGTAATGTTCCTAAGAAGTTTAAGTTAAATACAAATTCTACACCTTTTGAATCTAAATCAAAGAATGTTGTTAATTCTTCATTTTCTAAGTCTTCAATTTCTAAATACTCTTTAGTAGTAGTTCCTTTTGGATGATTTCCTCCAGCTCCATTTATTAATATATCAACTGGTCCAAATTCTTTAAGAATTATTTCATGAGCTTTTCTTAAGCTTTCTTTATCTAAAACATTGGCTTCAACACCAATTGCTTGTCCACCTTTTTCATTTATCTCTTTAGCTTTATTATCACAAGCTTCTTGTCCTAATGCTAAAATTGCAACCTTTGCTCCACATTCTGCAATTGCATCTGCCATTGCTCCACAAAGAATTCCTGTCCCACCTGTTACAACACAAACTTTATCTTTTAAATCAATATTAAATGGTAATTTCATTTTGCATTCCTCCTTGCAACTACTATACTTGTATACTAGCATATTAATATATGAATTGCAATAGTTTTTTGAAAACATTTAACTTATAGATATAATAAAAAGCCATAAAATATTTAATCTTTTATTTTATGACTCATCTTGTAATATAATTTTTAATTTTAATAAATAAATTTGATACTTTTTTATATTTAGTATTATTTTTTATATATTTTTATTTTTATAATTAAACTATATAATTAGCTATTTCAATGTCTCCTGTTATTAATTTTTCCCACTGTTCAACAGGTTCTTTAATATGCTGTGACACAATGTCATCAATAATATCATTATTTTTATTTTTTATAATATCTAAATATGTTATATGTTGATCTACTAAGAACTCTTTATTTAGCTTCTTTTCCGCAAGTAATCTCATTCTATTGTAGTGAGTACTTATATTACAAATGGATTCCCATACATTAGATTTATTTATTCCAACAAACAATAATTTATGGAATTCCTTGTCTAAATTATGAAATTCTAATAAGTTATCTCCCTTTTGTGCAACTAATTTTTGTGCAAATAAACACTTCTCCATTTCCATCAATATATCTCCAGAAAAGTTTTGACATGCTTCCTTTAATGCTTCCCTTTCTAAATTATATCTAATAAAAATAGCCTCTTCTATTAAATTCCAATCTATTAAAGAAACATAAGTTCCAGCTTGCGGTTTAACCTCTATTAATTTTTCACTCTTAAGCTTTATTAATACTTCTCTTATAGGTGTTCTTGATACATTTAACTTTTTAGCTAGCTCAGATTCACTTAATAATTCTCCTGGTTTAAGTTCTAAACTCATAATATTGTCTTTTAATACTCTATATACATAGTCTTTACCTGTTTCTTTATCTAACTTTTCATAAAGAATCATTCTCTTCCCCCCATTAATACTACTATAAATACTAATTTAAAATTCGCCTCTAGTACACTAGTATATCATATTGTTGACAAAAAAAAAATTAGGTATATGAATATACCTAATTTAAATTATAAAATTCCATTAATATATTATTTTTTATATCCAAACTCAGGTATATTTCTCCATCTTTCACGTAATGAATGAGCTATCATTTTAGGTTTTCTTTCTCTCGTAAATATACCTTTTTTATTTCCTTGTACTCTAATAATTCCTTGGCTTGTTGCAAAATCTGCAAAATTCCATACTTGTTCACCAACAAAGTTTTTACATTTATCTACAACTTCATGATTTGCTTTGTAATATTCTACTTGATATTCTTCAGTAAACATAACTGGAACTGTATCATGCATACCAGCTACAGTATCAGCTCCATATTCAGTAAACATTATAGGGGTATTAGGACATCTCTCCTCCCATCCCTTTAACTCATTATCTAACATTCTCTTAGCTTCTTCTAGGTCTCCCCCTGCTACATACCATCCATAATATCTATTTAGGCATAATACATCTACTATATCTCCAACCTTACACTTATCAGGTGTAGACATTAAATAAGTAACTACAGTAACAGGTCTCTTTTGAGGATCTAACTCTTTTGTTAGTTTTATTAATGGTTCAAAATATTCCTTTGCTCCTTCAGAATCAGAATCTGGTTCATTTGCTACAGACCACATTACAACACATGGATGATTTTTATCTCTTGCAACTAACTCTCTTAAAACTTGTTCATGAGCAGCTTTAGTTCCGATTTCCTTCCATGTATCTCTCTTAACACTCTCACCAAAAAGACCAGTAGCCATAAAGTTTAAATGTACTCCAACTGCTGGAGTTTCATCTATTACTACTATTCCTTCCCTATCTGCTAATCTCATTATCTCTTCTGAATAAGGATAGTGTGCAGTTCTAAATGAATTTGCTCCAATCCACTTCATTAAATTGAAATCTTTTATATTAACAGCTTCATTTATTCCTCTTCCATTTATATATGAATCCTCATGTTTACCAAATCCTTTAAAATAAAATGGCTTATTATTAATTAAGAACTTCCCTTCTTTGACTTCAACAGTTCTTACCCCAAACTCTTCTAAATAAGTATCAACTATAGAATCATCCTTTATTAATTCCACCTTTAATCTATATAAATATGCATTCATAGGCTCCCATAGTTTAACATTATCTATAGTAAGATTTCCATTGTTTCCTGTACCTTCTGAAACTATATTGTTATCTTCGTCAATTATTGATACTTTTATATTTCCTTCTCCAACAGTTTTTACTTCATAGTTAACATATCCAACACTTTCTTCAAAGTTAGTAACAATAGTTATATCTTCTACATAATTTTTGGGCGTTGTATATATTTTTACTGGTCTATGTATTCCAGCATAGTTAAAGAAATCAAAGTTAACTGCATTTTTTATAACTTTTTTTCCATTTATCTCTTCTTCTTTTACTAAACCTACTGGTAAAGTAGTTTCATCAATTATATTATTAACAGCAACTGTAAGTCTATTTTCTCCATCTCTCAATAAATTATTTATCTCAGCTTCAAAAGGTGTAAATCCACCCTTATGTTCAACTAAAAATTCTCCATTTAAGTATACTTTTGCTTCATGTGTTGCTGATCCAAATCTTAATACTATTCTTTCATTAAGTAAATATTTAGGTATTATAAAATTTCTTTCGTACCATACCCAGCCAACATGATCTCTTACTTCTTGACTTTCTATTAAGTCATTATATGATGCTGGAACGGCCATTTCTATAGTATCTTTTAATGGTGACTTACTTAACTCCTCAGTTAAACCATAACCCTTATCTAATTTAAACTTCCATATTCCATTTAAATTTATTAATTGTCTTGACTCTGTAATTATTGGGTATAACATAAATCCTCCTCCTAAAATATAATATTTATAATTTATTAAATACTCATATACTATCTTTTTACATTACATAATCCATTATTTATAAATGAATTAATTGTATCTTCATCAATAATATTTATATCTCCTATTATTGAGTGTTTTAAAGAACTTGCACAAGTTCCAAACTCTATAATTCTTTCATTTGCCATTTCATTTAAAATTCCATGAAGTATTCCTGCAGTGAAAGCGTCTCCTCCACCTACTCTATCTAATATATCAAATGTATATGAATTTGACTTAAAAAGCTCATTTCCATTAAATAAATATCCTTGTAAAGTATTATTGTTTATTGAGTTTACAGTTCTTTTAGTGCATGCAGCATATTTTAAATTAGGGTATTTTTCAAATAGATTTTTATAATGATACTTTAATTTTTCCTCAAATTCTAAATTAATATCATCAAACTTTAATATATTTACCATGTCCAAATATCCTAAAAAAGCAAAATCTATATATGGTAATATTTCCTCTAATACTTCTTTAGCCTCATATATAGACCATAACTTTGATCTATAATTAGAATCATAAGAAACTAATATTCCCTGTTTTTTGCACTCTTTAACAATATCTATTATTAATTCTTTTAAATTATTGCTTAATGCTGGAGTTATTCCTGATAAATGTACTAACCCAACACCATTCAACATATTTTTTATATTAAATTCCTTTTTTTCTGCCATAGATATTGCTGAATATTTTCTGTCATATATGACCTCAGTACTTCTAAGTCCATGTCCAATTTCCGAATAATAAATTCCTAATCTACCATCCCCTAAAATAATATCGTTTACATCAACATTATAACTTCTAAATTTACTTATTACTTTTTTCCCTAAATAATTATCTGGAAGTTTAGTTATAAACTTAGTGTTATGTCCTAATATAGCAAGACTTGCTATTACATTTGCTTCTCCCCCAGAATATACAGCCTCAAAAGAATTTGCCTGTATTATCTTTTGATTATTAGGAGGAGTAAGCCTTAACATTATTTCACCAAAACCTAATACTTTTTTGCTTTTGAATCCTAAATCCTTCACTTAAACCCCATCCTTACTTAAATTCTATAAGTTCTATTTAGATAAATTTGATTTAAATTCATCTATAACCTTTTCTTGATATTCTCCAACAAATAAATTATTAGTAAATTTATTTAAAACCTCTTTAGTAAATCTATTCCATGATTCTTTTTCTTTTCTAACCATTATTGGATAAAATAAAACTTCATTTTCTTCAGCTGCCTTAAGATCACCTAAAGCATCACCAACCATTAATACATTTGTTTTATTATACCCCTTTTCCATAAGCTTATTTATACAATAAGCCTTCGATCCAATATTTTGAGTTAAAACTATATCAACACTTTCTAAAAGACCATGCTTACTCCACTCATCTAGAACTGCTTTTTCATTTGCAGATGATACTATTGCTATATCAGCTATATTTCTAGCTTCTAATATTGCTTCTTTTACTCCTTCAAATGGACATTTTTCATTATCGCTTAATAAATCAATTGATTTATTTACAGACTTAGACCATTCTAAAGCCTTTTTTAAACAAATATTATTTACTTTTTCTATTTCAAGTTCTAGAGCTTCATTTGAAAGTTCTTTAGTTTCTTCAGTCCATTTTATAAACTCATCTAATCCTTCAATTTTTATATATTTATCATTAATTTCTGTAAGAGCTACTGCTAACCCTTTGAATCTATTTATTCCTCTTGTTAATGTATAAAGATTAACTTCATTCCAGCTTTCTAATATAGGCTCTCTCCATTCTTCAAGATTCCACTCTGTTACCATACATGGTCCAAAACACTTTATATGTTTTATATCCATAGTATCTATGGCACATCCATCAGAGTCTATACAGATAAGAAAATCTTTTTGTTTATTGAATTGTTCTAAAATATTACTCATTTCTCTTTCACCTACTATTAGTTATTTAAATATTTAATATTGTTAGTGTTAATGCTATTATGGGATATTAATTTAGGTAAATGGTGTAAGTTATTGATATCTATCTATTTGCATTAACACTAACTTATAAAATAGCTTTTAACAATAAATTTTAATAGCTCCTACTAGTATACTAGCATATTAGTATTCTCTTTTCAATATAATTTCAATTTTTTTCAATTATTGTAGATAAAAAAATACAAGTAAATATCTTATTTATATCTACTTGTATTTTTTAAACTCTTATATTTCCATACTATTCTAATTTTTAAATTTTCATTATCTAATTTTGCTGTTATATTATATCCTAACTTTTCTACCAATACCTTTGTTATATAAAGGCCTAAACCAGTATTTCTATCACTTCTAGCTTTATCCACAGTATAAAATCTATCAAATAATTTATCCACATTTTCTTCTGTTAATCCTGTTACTTTATTAGTAAAATCTGTTATTATTGAATCATTTTCTTGTTTTAAAGTAATTTTTACATAGTTTTCACCATGCTTAATCATATTCCCTATTAAATTAGAAAAAATCCTATTAATAGCTCCATCATCAGATATAATTTCCTCAATTCCCTCTTCAATTTCAATAACCGGTTCAATATTGTTATTTATAAAGTCATTATAGAATGTTACTATATTTTCACATAATATATTACTTAAATTAACCTTCTTGTAATTAAAATTATATTCATTTCCTTCTATTCTTGATAAATCATAAAAACTACTAATAAGCTGTTGCAAAGATTTTGTTCTTTTTTCTACTATCTCCATATATTCTTTTTTATCAGACTCTGATGCTTTTTCTGATTTTATCATTTGTAAATATCCAATTATAGATGTTAATGGAGTTCTTAAATCATGAGACATATTTAATATACTTGCTCGTAATTCCTCTTCATTTTTCTTCTTTTCTGCTAAAACTTTTTGCTTTAAATCAAATATTAAGTTTATATTTTCAACTAAATTCTCAAAATCCTTATCTACAGATTTTGTTTTTATATTTAAATAGTCATCTAAATTATTGACAATCTCATTGTTTATTCTTCTAAACTCTATCTTATATCCTATAATGATAGAAACTAAAACAATAATTACTGCTATTAAAACACATATTACTTCCATATTCCCTCCTCTTCTAAACAAACTTTTCACTAATATTTTCTAACATATATTATATTCCATATATTAAATATTTCAAATAATTCATAAATATAAGAAAATTACCCCCGAAATACATCCAATATTTGTATGAACCTCAGAGGTAACTTGTCTATAATCTATTAAACTTTTTACTACCTATATTATCTAATACTTTAATTAAAACAAATAATGTTATTAAAAATAAAATTAACACTACAGTTAAAATAATCATAATATTGGTAACATTAAATATTTTAACTAATGCAACTGATATACCTACCATTACTAATGCTAATATCAATACTCCTAAAATATTAATCATTACACTTGCACTTTGTTTTACTACTGTGGTTGGATTTGTCCATTCCATTTTAGGAAAACATAAATTAATTATTAACCCTAATATTGCTGATACAATTGAAAATACTATACTTATTACTAAATTAAATATTAAATACTTAATCTCAAACTTTAATCCTATATAAAATATAATATTTGCTATAACTGCTGCTGGAATTGTTATTATTAAATTAGTTATTATTTTTCCTTTGAATATATCATTAGGTTCTATTGGTGAAGATTTTAATATCCATAATCTATTTCCTTCTAATGATATAGATGAATTTGTTGTGCAAGATATCCCTATAGTAAAAACTAACATAACTAATATCGCTATAGGAATCATATTTGCTATTTCAGGATATCCTAATATCTCAATTAATGTTTCCTTACTTACAAATAAAGTAGCTATAGATGCTGCAACTAATAAAAGCATTCCAACTGCTGTATTCATAACATAGATAGGTGTTGCAAAGTATCTTCTTAATTCTTGCATAACTAAAGCTTTTGTTATGCTACTTATCTCTAATTTTTTAACTTTATAATTTGCTTTCTTATAACTTTCTGATAGTTTTCCATTTATAGTTTTAAAGGTCTTACTAAATACTATTATAAATATTACAAATGGAATTATTGATATACCTATAAATTTTAATAAATTAACTACATCATAATTTACTAATGCTTCTTTTAAATACATTGCAGGTGGATATATGCTAGATACCCCTTTTACTATTGAATCGCTATTTGCAATAAATACATTAATATAATTTTGCATATTCATTGAAACTAACATAATTAATACAAATGCTATCATTCCAACAACTATAGTTGCAATATTTTTATGCTTAAATCTTGATGATATAAATGTTATAATTATTGCTATTATTGATGCTGCTATTATTGGAATCATCGGTATAAATATTAATGCTATTGCTAATATAATGAAAAAAATCCATGATAAACTTCTATTATAATTAAAATACACTATTGATGCTGGTATTATTATAAGTGCTGTTTCTACATAGCTTATAGACATTAAACTTAATATTTTGCTAGTTAATATTGTACTATTCTTAATAGGCAAAGACATTAATAAATCATAATCTTTAAAACTAAATAATGTTCCTTGTGCTTTGTAAATTGACATTATAAAACTTAAAATACAAGAAAATAATATAGCAACTATTAATATTAAATCTAAATATCCCATTGGTTTTAACACTATAGCTAATGCAATTGAATATAGAGTTGACATAAAACATATTACTGTAGCTATTAATAATAATGTTACTGTAGTAATAAGTAACTTCTTTTTTTCTTTAGAATTGTCTATTCCTTTAGATAAAGAATTAATACCTGCACTATTTATAAATGAATTTTTTAATAAAATAAATAAACTACTCATTACCAATCAACTCCATAAATACATTTTCTAATGTACTATTTCCTTTAACCTCTTCTATCTCCCCCATTGCAACTATTTTTCCACCTTTTATAATTGCAATCTTATCACATAATTTTTCTGCTACTTCTAATACATGAGTTGAGAAGAATATAGAACTCCCTTCATTACAAATCTCCCTCATTATCTCTTTCAGTGTATGAGCTGCCTTAGGATCTAACCCAACAAATGGTTCATCAAGTATTAACAATTTTGGTTTATGAATTAATGCTGATATTACTGCAAGCTTTTGTTTCATTCCATGTGAATATGAAGATATTAAATCACCTAAATATTTAGTTAATTCTAGCTTATCTCCATAATACTTAATTAATTCTTCCCTTTGCTCTTTACTTACTTTATAAATATCTGCTATAAAGCTTAAATATTGAATTCCTGTTAAAGCTTCATAAAGATCTGGATTGTCTGGAATATATGCCATCACTTTTTTACAATCAATAGAATTCTTTTTTATAGATGTTCCATTAATAATAATGTCTCCTTCTGAAAACTGTAAAATTCCAACTATAGACTTAATAGTAGTTGTCTTTCCTGCACCATTATGTCCTATAAATCCAAATATCTCTCCACTATTAACTGTTAATGATATATTATCAACTGCTTTTTTACCTTTTGAATATTCCTTTGAAAAATTCTTAATTTCTAACATGATACCCTCTCCTCGCTTATTACCATTTTTATAATAGTTTTATAAATTTGAGACTAATGTGAAAATTTGAATAACTAAAGCTACTAATGCTAAAATTATATGTCTTTTTATTTCTGCAGACTCACCATTTCTATTTGGTAAAAATCCTAACCCATATATCCCAAATGGTATAATAATAGCTATTGCCTTTGGCATATAATTTTGTAATTCACCACTAACTGAAATCTGCATTCCTACTTTATTAGGTAATATAATAAATGATATAATTCCTAAAATAAATATAACTATCCCAATTCCTAATTTAATACTCTTTTCTAATTTAATATTGATCATATTTAATCTACTAACCTTTCTTATTTAATATCTTGAGCCTTGAATATTCTTATTCCCGCAAATAGTGAAATTGTTATTGTTACTACTGAAATTATTAACGATCTAAATAAATCTCCATTTCCAGCCTTAATTGAAGTTGCTAACGCTGAATTATAAAATGGTAACACTTCATAAACTCTATCAAACCAAGGATATATTCCATATAAAAATCCTGCAAATGTCGGAACTCCTATAAATATTGCTACCGTTATTCCAATTGTAGCTCCATTACTTTTCACTAATGTTGCTATAACCATTGCTATTGCAGCTACTGCTGAACTAGCTACTACTGATGATATAAATGTTTTTATCATTCCTAATAATTGTGAAAATTCAAATGTTTGACCCCATCCATTTATAATAGTTACTACTATTGTTGGTAGTATAGCTATAACTACTAAAATTATTGCAATTGCTACAACTATAGCTGTAAATTTTGCTAGATAAAACTCTTCTCTTCTTTTACCATAAGCTAAGAAGTTCTTGATTGTACCTTGAGAATATTCTTTTGCCATTAATGCTGCTACTAATATTCCTATTAATATTTCTATAACACCTGAACCAAAGGAAGAATGATATACTTCTAGTGCTGTTGGATTCATCATATCTTTAGCTTGCAAATTAACTCCTAATTGACCTGGAATTACTATTGCATCACTGTCTGAAATATTTGTCATTTGTTCAATAAACATTTGTTTTTGATCTTCTGGTAGATTTCCTAAACTATCATTAAGTATTTGTTCAAAAACTGATGAGCACATAAATATCATTATCGTAGACAATAAAATTCCAACAAATATTAATACCTTAAATGTTCTATTTTTAAATAATTTATATAATTCTGCTTGTATAGCTTTAAGCATTTAAAACACCTCCAACTGTATTCATAAAGTATTCTTCTAAATTTTCTCCCTTAACACTTATACTTTCAACAATAACACCAGACTTTGAAAGTATTGAATTTACCTCTCCAACATTCTCTAAATTAGAGAATACCTTTATCTTTTTATCTTCTAAGACCTCATAATCACTTATTCCTAACTCTCTTTCTAATAAAGTTACTGATCTAGCTGTGTCATCAACCCTTAACTCTATATATTGTCTACATTTTTCTACTAGTTCCTCTGCTGTTATTTCTTCAATTAGCTTCCCATTTGATATTATTCCATAAGTTGTTGCAAGCTCTGATAATTCACTTAATATATGACTTGATATTAATATTGTCATGTCTTTTTCTTTATTTATCTTCTTTAATAACTCTCTTATTTCAACTATTCCCATAGGATCAAGTCCATTTATAGGTTCATCTAGTATAAGTAGTTTAGGATTTCCTATTAATGCATTTGCAATTCCTAATCTTTGTCTCATTCCTAAAGAAAAATTTTTAACCTTTTTCTTTTCAACATCTTTTAATCCAACTAACTCTAATACTTCATCTATACACCTTTTACCTGGTATATTTCTTACTAATCTAGAAACCTCTAAATTTTCTCTTGCTGTCATATTAGTATAAAATGAAGGAGTTTCAATTAAACTTCCAACCATTGTTCTAGCTTTATTTAATTCATTTTCTCCACTAACTCCTAGAAGTTCTATATCTCCACTACTTTTATGAATTAATCCTGTGATAAGTCTAATTAATGTTGTTTTACCAGCTCCATTTTGACCTATAAATCCATATATTTCACCTTTTTTAATTGTCATATTAACATTATTTACTGCTAATTGATTTCCATATTTCTTAGTAACATTATAAGTTTTTAAAATAACTTCATTCATATTCATTTACCCCCTTGATAAAACTCTCTATTGTCTCTTAGTTATTTTTTATTTAATATCTTAAATTAATTTTATTGTATATTTATAGTTATAAGATAACCTAAAGAAAATATTAAGAAAGTATTAAGTTTAAAAATGTAATATATAAAACTATAAAATTAATTGTATTTAATAAAATCTATTATTTTTTAAAAGAAAAAATGGGGCTATCGCATCAAGGATAAATACTACAATATATTGTGTTTATTCTTAATTGTAAAGCAATATACTGTGTATAAAACTTTTGATGCGACAGCCTCATTTCTATATTTATTTATGATTATCTCTCTTCCATATTTTCAATGTTTTTTCATTTTATTATGTCAACTTTATATTTTCAATATTTTTATTGGACTGGCTTTAATACTGCTGATACTAGAGTTCTTGCGTCATCAAACTCATAACTACATGTTACCATTGTTATTAAGCTACTAATTCCCTCTTCATCTACTATATCCTCGGCCTTTATATCTCTATAAAATATTGATTTTTCTTTTACACTTTCTATATATCTATTCATTTCATCTTCATTATTAAAATCAAAAATAACTTCTGCCCCATCTGCTGGAACAACATTTACAGCAAATATTTCATATACATACTGTATTCCATCCTTAACTAAAAATATTTCTGAATTTTCATTAAAGTAATTTTCATCTTTAAGTTTTACAAGATCAGCAAACATACTTCCATCTGCCATGTGATGACCAAATATCCATAGATTATTATCATTTTCTATATCATTTCTATAATCAATAAATATACTCCCTGGATAATAATAGTCTCCATTAAAATCTGCATATAAGTAAAAATCATTATCCTTTCCTTGAAGAACTGGATAATTAATATTTGTTTCATTCATCTTAATCCACATTTTATAATCACTGTTTTTTTCTTTTAAAGTGTTTTCATTTGCTAAAATTTCTTCATTGACTATTCTTTTTGAATTTATTTCTGATTCCACTACAGACGTGGTAAAAAGTATAACCTCAACTTCACTTATTGCTTTCTCACCGTATTTATATAGCTTATATCCACTAAATGCAATTACTCCAATAATCATCATAGTTAGTATTGTTATAGCTAACCTTTTCATATTTCCCCCCTAAACTTCCCTTTTATTGAAAACCCTTTTGTTAAATTTTCCCACAATTTAATTATATACACTTTTTAATATTTTTTAAATAATTTCTTCTATACTTTTTAATATAAATATATTATTACCGTAATTTTTATAAGTAAAAAATAATTCTATCATTTTAATTATTAATCCTTAAGCTTAAATCCGATTCCCCATACTGTCTGTATATATTCATTAGTATTATCAACCTTCGAAATCTTAGATCTTAAATTACTTACATGAACATTAACAGTATTATCATCACCCATAAACTCCTCTTTCCAAACAGACTCAAAAAGATTAGCCCTTGTAAATACCTTATTAGGATTAGTCATTAATAGTTCTAATATATCAAATTCTCTAATAGTTAAATTTACTTCATTTCCATCGACATATACCTGTCTGCTATCAATATCTAACTCTAAATTTTTATGAGTTAATTTATTGCTAATACTACTTTTACCAGAAAATTTAGTATACCTTCTTAACTGTGCCTCTACCCTAGCTAATACTTCATTAATATCAAAAGGTTTACTTATAAAGTCATCTGCTCCCATTCTAAGCACTGATATTTTATCTTCAGCACTAGTTTTAGCCGAAGCAACTATTATTGGCATAACATTCTTTTTCCTTATTTCATTTAATAGCTCCTCTCCAGATACTCCTGGTAACATCAAATCTAAAATTATGAGATCATATTCAAATTGTTCTATACACATTTTTGCTTCAGATCCTGAATAAGCTCCTCTAACTTTATATCCATTTTGAATTAAAATTTTACATAAAAGTCCATTAATATCCCAATCATCCTCAACTACTAATATCTTTTTATTTAAATCCATATTTATACTCTCTCCTCTACAAAGAACTATATAAATTATATCAAACTTTTAGCTGATTACTTTGTAATTATAAAAAAACTGATTCCTATTTTAAAATATAGAAATCAGCTAATTTATTAAATTTGCGCTATAAAATCTTGTAATAAATATATATAACAATAATTATACACATTTATCTTTAAAACATTTTCTATTTATTATAGCATATTAACCTTTATTTTAATTATTGTATTTATAAATGATATATATTAAAAATTTAAATATAATTCCCCAGGAAATTATTCATCTTTAAGCTTATTAATCATATCCCTAAGTTCAGCAGCTCTTTCAAATTGAAGATTTTTAGCTGCATCTTTCATTTCTTCTGTGTATTGTTTAATTAACTTCTTCTTATCTTTAGCAGTTAACTCAACAGCATCCTCCATATTATAGTCTGCAGACTCTTCTGCAACCTTTGTTGCTTCAATTACAGCTCTTATATCCTTAATAATAGTTTTAGGTATAATTCCATGCTCTTCATTATACTTAATTTGAATTTCTCTTCTTCTATTAGTTTCATTAATAGATCTATCCATTGATCCAGTCATTTTATCGGCATACATTATAACCTTACTTTCTGAATTTCTTGCTGCTCTTCCTATTGTTTGAATCATTGAGGTTTCTGAACGTAAGAATCCTTCCTTATCTGCATCTAAAATTGCAACCAATGCAACTTCCGGTATATCTAGACCTTCTCTTAATAGATTTATTCCTACAAGAACATCAAATTCTCCTAATCTTAAATCTCTTATTATTTCCATTCTTTCAATGGTTTTTATGTCTGAATGCATATATGTAGTTTTAACTCCCAATTCAGTTAAATACTTAGTTAAGTCTTCTGCCATTCTCTTAGTTAAAGTTGTTACTAAAGTTCTAAATCCTCTTTCTGTTGTTTTTAATATTTCAGCATAAAGATCATCTATTTGACCTGTTACTGGTCTTATTTCAACTACTGGATCTAATAATCCTGTTGGTCTAATTATTTGTTCTGCTATATTAGTTGAATGATCTAATTCATACTGAGCTGGAGTAGCTGATACAAAAACAACTTGATTTACCTTCTTTTCAAACTCAGTAAATTTTAACGGTCTATTATCATAAGCACATGGAAGCCTAAATCCATACTCAACTAATGTATCTTTTCTAGATCTATCACCTGCATACATTGCTCTACATTGTGGTAATGTAACATGACTTTCATCTATAAACATTAAATAATCATCTGGAAAGTAATCTAATAATGTCTTAGGTGGAGTACCTGGTGCTCTTCCATCTAATACTCTTGAATAATTTTCTATCCCACTACAATATCCCATTTCTTTAATCATTTCTATATCATAATTAGTTCTTTGTCTTAATCTTTGAGCTTCTAACAACTTATCTTGTGATGTTAATTCTCTTAATCTATCTTCAAGTTCATCTTCTATTTCTTTTATTGCCTTATCTAAAGTTTCTTGTGATGCAGCAAAGTGAGATGCTGGGAATATAGCAACATGCTCTCTTTCCCCTAATATCTTTCCTGTTAAAACATCAAACTCTCTTATCCTATCTATTTCATCACCAAAGAATTCAATTCTAATTCCTTTTGTGGAAGATGAAGCTGGAATAATATCTAAAGAATCTCCTCTTACTCTAAAAGTACCTCTTGAAAAATCAATATCATTTCTTTCATATTGAATTTCTATAAGTTTCTTTATTATCTCATCTCTATCCTTCTCCATGCCTACTCTTAAAGAAATAGTAAGTTTTTTATATTCATCCGGATTACCTAATCCATAAATACAAGAAACTGAAGCTACTATTATTACATCTCTTCTTTCAAATAGTGCTGATGTAGCAGAGTGTCTTAACTTATCTATTTCATCATTTATAGATGCATCTTTTTCAATAAATGTATCAGTTTGAGGAACATATGCCTCTGGTTGATAATAATCATAATAAGAAACAAAATATTCAACTATATTATCCGGGAAAAATTCCTTAAACTCAGAACATAATTGTGCTGCTAAAGTTTTGTTATGTGCTAAAACTATAGTTGGCTTTTGCACCTTTTCAATTATATTCGCCATAGTATATGTTTTCCCTGAACCTGTTACCCCTAAAAGAGTTTGATATTTCTCATTATTATTTATACCATTTGCTAAACTTTCAATTGCTGCTGGCTGATCTCCTGTTGGTTCAAATTTAGAATGAATCTTAAATTCTCCCATATACTCACCTCCAAATTATTACTTATTAAGAAAATAGAGACTAACATCTAAGCTAATCTCTACTTTTTATTCTTAAGCTCATTTATTATATTTTTTAAATCATCTGGTTTTATTTCAAACATATCTTCTCTTTTAACCATCTTAGGAACTAATAGAAGACCTAACCTTTTATTTCTAGGTTGTATAATATATTCTAATACTTGTCCCGAATTATTTTTAACTTTCATTGGAACCTTAAGTATACTATCTCTAGCAGCCTTAAAAATATCTCCTTCTGATTTTATATTTTGTCCATTAATTTCTATTATTTTATCTCCACGTTTAATTCCTACTTCATATGCTGGTGAATTAGGTGTAACTTCAAGAACCATTATTCCTTCATCATCACTTACATATAAGCATTCACCTTTCTTTTCAACACTATATTCATATCTCATTATCAATTCAAAAGCTAATGGTGTATATATTAGAGCTATTATTTGTCCTAATATATTAATGCTAGCTAACTGTGCAACTAAAGAAACTGATATACCATATATTAAAATAGCAATACCACACCTTAATGACTTAGTTTTCTTCTCTTGGGTAAATGTAACATTACTATAACCCATTATTCCATACAAAGGAATACTTGCTATCATTGCAGTAGCTAATAAAGATACTATTGATTTATTATTTATAATAGGCCACCATGATGCTATATTAGAATAAATTGATTCTTCACCCACTACACTATTTGTAAAAATCATAAGTATTGCAACAGGTATTGGCCAATATCTATTAAACGAAAACCCTCCAACTATTTTTTCTTCTTTCTTTGTAAATACAGGTATTGCTCCTCTACTTCCATCAAATATAATTAAAAATCCTTCTAATATGTATATTACTCCTACGAAAGTCATCAGTGATAATATATCAGTATTTAAAAACAGTTTCATTTCAGTAATATTACTTATAAACTTTAAAACAATACCTATAGCACCTAATATAGCTGTGGAGTATGCATATGATATATATTTCTTTTTATAAAATAAAGATAATATTGATATCATAAATATAAACTCTATTCCAGAGCTTTCACTAAACGTGACTCCAAGTATAGATAATATTACACTTCCAATTGCACCTGCTAATATTCCTAATACAACTTGAGATAATGTAAGTTCTAGAGGGGTATTTAACCCCTCTCCTAATGTCATTTTTTGAATAGAAACTATTCTAACATTTTTAAAATAAAATATTATCCCAAACACTAAAAGCATAACTAAATGCATTGGCTCAATTATTGCTGTTGCTACAGACTTTAAACTATGAATTATTAAATCCATTCTGAGCCTCCTAATTAATTCTTCTCTCTTACTACCTCTAAAGCTTTTTGAAATTGTGGATCAATACTTCTATCATAATCCATTTCTAATACTTCTTGTGGAATTTCTACAACTACATCTGGCTCTATTCCTGTACCATGAATATTTTCACCATTTGGTGTATAATACTTAGATGTTGTAACTTTAAGTCCTCCCATATCATTAGGTAAAACCTTAAGTTGTTGCACTATCCCTTTACCAAACGTCGTTGTTCCAATTATTGTTGCAGCTTCATGATCTCTTAAAGCCCCAGTTACAACTTCTGAAGCACTAGCACTTCCACCATCAACAAGTACTACTAATGGCATTCCAATAGCATCTCCGCCTATTGAATTTGATATTACCTTCTTGTTATACTTGTCAATTGTATAAGTAACTACTTCTCCTTCTGGAATAAAATTAGAAGCTATTTCAACACATTCATTTAAGTATCCACCTGGGTTGCCTCTTAAATCTAATATTAGTTTTTTCATTCCTTGTTGTTTTAATTCATTTAATTTTTCACTAAACTTATCACTTACTTCTTCATCGCTAAAAGTTGTTATTTGAATATATCCTATTCCATCTTCTAGGATTTCACCTTTTACTGACTCAGTCTTTATTTCCGCTCTTACTATTTCAACTTCAAATGGCTCATCTACACCTTCACGTTTAATAGTTAAAGTAACTGGAACACCTTCTTCTCCTCTAACTCTAGATACAACTGCTTCTGTATTTAAATCTGTAACCTCATAATCATCAACCTTTAATATTATATCTCCAGCTTTTAATCCTGCTTTTTCTGATGGTGATCCTTCAACTGGAGCTATTATAGTTACATTATCATCTCTAACTCCTATTTGAGCTCCTATTCCATAGAAACTTCCTTGACTTGATTCCATAAATGTTGTAAATTCCTCTTTATCCATATAAACAGTATATGGATCTCCTATAGCTTCAGCCATACCTTTCATAGCACCTTCTAAAAGTTTCTCATCATCTATCTCTCCATCATACATCGAAAATAACATACTTCGTAGATTAAATAGATTAGAATATTTTTCAGTATCTTGAATATCTTCTAAATCGGCAACAGCATTTTCAGGTACTGACCCCATTATAAACCCTTTAATGGCAAGTGCATTTCCTAGATAAAATACTCCTCCATATGTTATTAATAATACCAATAATAAAATTAAGTATTTAAATACCTTCCCTCCAATTTTTCTAGGCTTTCTCTCTTCTTCATTAAAATTCTCCATAAATACTCCTTTCTTTTTATATAAAATAACTTATATTATTTAAATTTCCCTTTATTTACTTAAAACTACAACCCAGAACCAAAGTAATGAGTTGTAGTTTTAAAATAATTTCTATATATTTATTTTTACCTATTTAACAAATTCTATATACTAAACAACTAAGAATTTTCTTAATGCAAATATACTTCCTATTGCTCCAACTACTATACCGCCTCCAACAAAGCAAGCTAATAAAGTTGTTAAAACAAATTGTGGTTGTACTAAGTTTACTATAAACATAGATGAAACAATCCATTTAAATACTCCATTATATGTAAAGTACAATATTATACTTGATGCTAATGAACCTACTGCACCGATTATTATCCCCTCAATAACAAAAGGCCATCTAATAAACCAGTCTGTTGCACCAACAAACTTCATTATTCCAACTTCTCTTCTTCTTGAATAAACTGTAAGTTTTATTGTATTCATTATTAAGAATACTGATACACCTATAAATACTGCAAATAATCCTATTCCTACTATTTGAACTACATTAACAAACTTACTTATTGTGTTAATTACATCTTGTTGATTTCCTATTCCTTCAACACCAGTCATACTTTCTACTGATTTAGTAACTTCATCAGCATATGAAGGATCTTTTAAGTTAACTATAAATGAACTTGGTAATGGATTATTCGTTAAATCATAACCTTCTAATAATCCGGCATTACTTCCTAAGTTTTCTTTTAAATTTAAAAATGCTTCATCTTTAGATTCATATGTAACTTCACTAACTTGTTCATTTTCCATCAACTTAAGTTCTATTTCTTTTTGATCAACTAATTTTATGTCTTCATTTAAATATACTTGAATTTGAATTTTAGATGCTACATCTTCAATACTTTTATTAAAATTTAATGCTAATAGAGTAAATGTACCAAATACGAAAAAAGTTATTAATACAGTTATCATAGCAGCAACACTGATTGTCCTATTTCTTTTTATGCTTTTTAAAGCATCTACTATAAAATAATTTAACGTGCTAATTTTCATTCTCGTACATCCCCTTTCTATCATCTCTTACAACCATTCCCTTATCAATAGCTATAACTCTCTTTTGCATATTATCTACTATATCTTTTGCATGAGTTGCCATTAATATAGTTGTTCCTGCTCTATTTATGTCCTCTAACAATCCCATTATTTCTTTTGCTGTTTCTGGGTCTAAGTTACCTGTAGGCTCATCAGCTATTAAAACCGATGGATTATTAACTATCGCTCTTGCTAAAGATACCCTTTGTTGTTCTCCTCCTGATAACTCATTAGGAAACATTTTATATTTATGAGATAAACCTACTAGAGATAATACCATAGGTACTCTTCTTCTTATTTCTCTTTGAGATGCTTCTACTACTCTCATTGCAAATGCAACATTTTCATATACATTTAAAGTAGGTATTAATCTAAAATCTTGAAATACCATTCCGATTTTTCTTCTGTAATATGGTATCTGCTTTCTAGTTACCTTAGATAATTCTTTATCAGCTACTATAATCTCTCCCATTGTTGGGTCTACTTCTTTTAATAACATTTTTATAAAAGTAGACTTACCTGCACCAGATGGCCCAACTAAGAAAACAAAATCTCCTGACTCTATCTTTATATTTACATTTGATAACGCTTTAACATTGTTATCATATATCTTGGACACGTCCTTAAATTCTATCATAAATAACACCTCTTACAACTTTAACTTTAATAACTTTAAAAACTATAAAGCCATTATATCATACTAAAAGCTATAATACCAATATTAAAGGGCTATTTACCTCATTTTACTATATTTTTATTGAAAATCTGTAAATCCTTTTCCTAATACTTCTGTTGATTCATTAACAGTTAAAAATGCATCTGGATCTATTTCTTTCACATCTTTTTTTAAGGCTATGAACTCACTTGAACTTAATACTGTGTATATTATTTTTACATCACTTCCAGTATATCCACCATTTCCATTAAGTACTGTACACCCTCTATCAATTTTTTTAATTATGTGATTAACTATTGCTTTCTCTTTTGATGTTATTATAAATACTTGCTTACAGCTATTAAATCCATCTATAAATTTATCTATAACTAAACCTATTAAAATAACACTAAAGAATCCAAATAATCCTTTGTCTACACCAAATACACTAATTGCTAATATACAAACAGATGAATCTGTAAGTAATACTGATATTCCTATTCCAATTGGAGTAAATTTACTAATAATTGCAGCTATAATACTAGTTCCTCCCGTAGACGCACCTTGATGAAAAACAATAGCTGCTCCCATTCCTAAAATTATTGATCCAAAAAAACTAGCTAAAAACATATTTTCAGTTAAAACTCCTGGCGTAAAAAACTTTTCAATTATCCACATAAATACTGAAAGCATTATTGTTGCATAAATACTTTTTGCTCCAAATGATTTTCCTAAAACAAGAAATGCCAATATAAAAAGGAAAACATTAAGAACCAATACAACTATACTAGTATCTAAGCCTATTAATTTATTTATTACTAATCCTATACCAGATACTCCCCCTGCAGCTATATCTGCTGGAAAGAAAAAATACTCTAATGCTATTGCTGTTAATGCTATTCCTATTGTTGTTAATAAATATTCTTTAATCTTTTGCATAATTATCTCCTATCTTTCATTTTTTAATCTTCATCTATAAACTTAAATCCTTCTCCCATAACCTCATGGACCTCTCCAACTGTAATAAATGCATTTTTATCAATACTACTAATATGTTTTTTTAGTTTTATAAATTCACTTCTATCCAATACTGTATATAATAGTGATGTATCTTTACCAGTAAACCCACCAATACCTTTTATAAAGGTGCATCCTCTTTCTAAGTCATTTAATATATATTCACTTATTTCTTTATTTCTATGACTTATTATTGTAATTTCACTTTTAACCTTAAAACCAGCTATTATCTTATCTATAACAACACCATTTACTATAACAGATAATAATCCATACAGTCCTACATTTATACCAAATGTTATTGCCCCTAATAGAGTAACTAAAAAATCAACCATAAGCAATGATTTTCCTATATTAAAATGAAAAAATTTATTTAATATTTTAGCTATTATATCTGTTCCTCCACTTGATGCATTAGCATTAAATACTATTGCCATTCCTAAGGCTGCTATTAATGTCCCAAATATAGTGGCTAGCATTAAATCATTTGTTATGGTAAATGGAAGAAACTTCTGCATTACCCACATAGATGTGGATAACAAAAGACTACAATATATACTTTTAGCTCCAAACTTAGGTCCTATTGCTATTAATGCAATCACAAATAAAGTTGCATCCATAATAAGCACAAGTGGTCCAATTGATATAAATGGTATATAGTGATTTATAACAATTGCTAAACCAGTTATTCCTCCAGCTGCAATACTATTAGGTTCAAAAAAATATACAACTGATATTGCAACTAAAAGTATTCCAATAGTTATTAATAAAAAATCCTTTAAATTATCTTTTCTCATAAAAAATACTCCTTACACATTTAAACTATTTGTATTATTTTCCCTCACTCTACTCTTTTTATCCCAAATGATTTAATACACGTCACCATTATATACCTTTTTTAACAACAAAAAAACTGCGATTTTTTTATCGCAGTTTTTAAGTGGTAAAATAGCTGTTTTGTGGTTTATAATCTACTTTTTTAAAGTAATTGCTTGTTTAACTTTATTAACTATATCTTGTGATGTTAAGTTATAAGCCTTTAATAATTCATCCGGCTTACCACTTTCTCCAAAAGTATCATTAATTCCAACCTTTAAAACTGGTACTGGATATTTTTCAGTAATAACTTCTGCAACTGCAGAACCTAATCCACCAATTATGCTATGTTCTTCAGCTGTTACTATAACTCCTGTTTCTTTAGCAGCTTCTATAATTAACTCATTATCTAAAGGTTTTATTGTGTGTATATTTATAACCTTAGCATCAATTCCTTCTTGTGCTAAAATTTCTTTTGCTTCTATAGCAGCATCAACCATAATTCCAGTTGCAACTATAGTCACATCTTTACCTTCTGATACTACAACACCTTTTCCTAATTTGAATTCATAAGTATTTTCATCATTTATTACATTAACTGCAGCTCTTCCTAATCTTACATAGCAAGGTCCATCATATTCAGCTATAGCCTTAATTGCAGCCATAGTTTCAACTGCATCTGCAGGTGAGATAACTACCATATTTGGTATACTTCTCATTAATGATAAATCTTCAACAGTTTGGTGAGATGCACCATCTTCTCCAACTGTTAATCCAGCATGTGTAGCACAAACTTTAACATTTAATTTAGGATAACAGATTGAGTTTCTTATTTGTTCAAAAGCTCTACCTGCTGCAAACATTGCAAATGTACTTACATATGGAATTTTTCCACAAGTTGATAAACCTGCGGCAACTCCCATCATATTTCCTTCAGCAATTCCCATATTAAAAAATCTTTCTGGAGAAACGGCCTTAAAGTCAGCTGTCTTAGTAGATTTAGATAAATCCGCATCTAATACTACTACATTTTCATTTTCTTTTGCTAATTCTGCTAATGCTTTTCCATATGCTTCTCTTGTAGCGATTTTCTTACTCATTATCTGTCTCCTCCAATCTCAGCTAAAGCTTTTTCACATTGTTCCTTACTTGGTGCTGTACCATGCCATGCTGCTTCATTTTCCATAAATGATACACCTTTTCCTTTAACAGTTTTACATATAACTACTGTTGGCATACCCTTACATTCTTTTGCTTTTTCTATAGCATCTATTATTTCATTATAGTTATGTCCGTCAATAACTAATACATTCCAACCAAAAGCTTCAAACTTTTTATCTATTGGTGATGGATTCATAACATCTTCTATGTTTCCATCGATTTGTAGTCCATTAAAATCTACAAAAGCAGTTAAGTTATCTAATTTATAGTGAGCTGCACACATAGAAGCTTCCCATACTTGACCTTCTTCTAATTCACCATCACCTAAAATAGTATATACTCTATATGCTTTGTTATCTATTTTCCCTGCTAAAGCCATTCCTACAGCTGAAGAAATTCCTTGACCTAAAGAACCAGTTGACATATCTATTCCTGGTAAACACTTCATACTTGGATGACCTTGTAATCTTGATCCAAACTTTCTTAAAGTACTTAATTCTTCTACTGGTAAGAATCCTTTTCTTGCTAATGCACTATATAAAACAGGTGCAGCATGACCTTTTGACAATACAAATCTGTCCCTATCTGGATTCTTTGGATTGCTTGGATCTATATTCATTTCCTTAAAGAAAAGTGTAGTTACAATATCAGTTGCAGATAAAGATCCACCTGGATGTCCTGATGCTGATTCTGTTAACATTGAAACTATATCTTTTCTGATTAGTTTAGATATTGATTTTAATTCTTCTACATTATTAACCATTTAAAAGCCTCCGTCGTAACAATTTATATTAATATACTTTTATTATACTCTATAATTATGTAAATTACCCAAATTTATTTTAACATAAATTTTTTTATTTGTATACACTATTTTAAATTAAAGTATACATTATTGTTTTTAAATTGTATATCATATATAACATAAATTATAAAATATATTTATTTTTAAACTAAAAAAAGACAAAGTGGTTATACTTTGTCTTAATAATTGGTTAAATTAAATATTTAAGCTAGACTTATACTAATAAGTAATGATTTATCTACCTTTCTCATATCAGCATCTGTCATATGGCCTATTTTTTCTTTAAGCCTTTTTTTATCTAGCGTCCTTATTTGCTCTAATAACACAACTGAATCTCTATTCAATCCATATTCTTCTGATGAAATTTCCACATGTGTTGGAAGCTTGGCTTTATTAATTTGAGAAGTTATAGCCGCTACTATTACTGTAGGACTATATTTGTTTCCTATATCATTTTGTATTATAATTACTGGTCTAATTCCACCTTGCTCAGAGCCTATAACAGGACTTAAATCTGCATAAAAAATATCCCCTCTTTTTACAACCATAGTAGTCATTAAAAATATCACACTCCGCAAAGCCATTTCTCATATTCATTTATGTCATCAAATTTGTATTTAAGTGACTTTTGTGATGAATTAGCATCATATGCAAGTTCTAAATTAATTTTCGACATCTCTTTGTATCCATTTTTCATTAACTCAAAGAACTCACTTGCTTCATTCCCCTCACTATATACTATTAAACTATCTTTAATAAATTTACTACTTTTTTCAAAATCATTTTTAAATTTACGGATTATTATATTATCTATTTTTTTTGACATATTTGACCTCCTAGGAATTCTATTTCCTATGTATAAGAAAATTATATTTCAAAATATGTCATTTTGTAAATAGAAATGTCATTATATGAGTAAATTTTATATTTTTTACAATTTTTATTCCTTTAAAAGTATATTTTTAATCATCAATCTATAAAATGATTACTATGTACTTAGATTGTCACTATGGTTAATACAACAAGACTGAACTAAATACTACAATGGCTAAATTTTCTTTATATCATTTATCTATATTTAATCATTTGTTTAATCTAACTCTTACTAATATCTAAATTATATGATGAATACTGAATTTACATTCAGCATTCATCTACTGATTTTAATAAAGCTTAATTAAATAAGTTTTCATCAACTTCTTTAACCACTTTAAAATCTTCATAAATTATTCGTACTGAGTCATTACCATCCTTATCATAAATTACAATTCCAATAGGTGTCTTGGTTTTTTTATTTATAAAAATCCTAGCACTATTAAAATGCTCATTGTTTAAAAATAACTCTGTATCCACTTGTATATATATTTCATCTCCCCACTCTTCTTGTCCTTCTTTTATAGAATCACTCTTTAGTGGGTAAGATAATATCTTATTCATAAATGCCATTGAATGAAGTATGTCCATATCGCTTTCAATCACATATTCACCAGTAGATGAATTATCCTTTACATGAATTCCATCTGATTTATAAACCTTAACTTTATCATCAGCGAATTCTACTCTTATTCCCTCTTCTTTTGAATAATATTGAACTGTATTCTCTCGTTCTTCTCCTTTGCTATTCTTAACTATGTACTCAACTTTTGTTTCATAACATTTAATATTTTTTAAATCCCTAATTATCTCCTCATTATCAGGTGAAAGTATCCCCCTAAAAATAACAACAAGAAAGATAGATATAAAAGGGATAATTAGTAATAATGTTATAATAATTTTTTTCTTCATATATCCTCCTATAAGCACTATTTCATTATTACTAATATTAAGGAACTATAGATTTTATTCATATTTTATTATTAAGTTGCTTAAAAAAATATTATTTATGTTACTAATTACTATATAAATATTATGTAGGTTGGTGAGATTCTAGTACTACGAATGCAATTGCGCAAGTTCTATTATGTGAAATAGAAACATTAAATATATAATTATCAGCTTTTATTATCTCTTTTACTTTATTAGATACTTGTACTATTGGTTTTCCTAGTTCATCTCTAAAAACTTCTATATCATTAAAGGTAAACCCTCTCATACCAGTTCCTACAGCTTTACTTACTGCTTCCTTTACAGCAAAATTTCCAGCTACACTCTCAACTCTAAGTTTACTTTTATTTAATTCCTGAAGTTCTCTTTTAGTAAATATTTTTTCTAAAAACATTGGTGTATTGTTTATTGCTCTATCAATTCTCTCAATTTCTATTATATCTGTTCCAACTCCCAATATCATTAAATCACCTCTTTTGTTAAACTATATATAGAATAACTTAATTATCAGCTGTAAATATCCTTTATGTAAATATAATTTTAAAAATTAAAATTCAGCGGCACACAAATCTGAATATTCACCAACAATATCAACTAAATGAATAGGTGAAACTAAATTATTAAATAACAATATTAATATATCATTAGCTTTCCTCTCTTCGCTTGCTACTAAACTTACAGAATCTCTCTCTAAATTTATCATTTCTCCATTATTAAAGTCTTGTCTTTCAATTTCAATTCCAAATGCTTGTCTATTTCTCATGCTCTTTTCAGTTATTCTATAAATATATTTAACTTCTTTCTCATCAATATTTACTATTTTACTTAATGTTTTATTTATCTTCATAATCCTAGTACCTCTCTACATATTATTTAATAATAAAACAATACCATACCTTAAATCAAAATTATGTCAAATAGTGTTACTATACAAAATAAAATTTCCCTTACCTTTCAACATAATTGTAATTTATTACACTTTTTTCAATTAATATTATAACTTTACTCACTAATCATATTATTTAATATATTAAAATAACTGTCGAAAGCTATAATACTATGAGAGATTTTATTTCAAAAAAAATAGAGATCGTTTCATAACAACCCCTATTTAACAACTTATTCTTCGCCACTAACTTCGTTATTCTCTCTAACTTCTCTTCTATTTCCAACAAATTTGAAATCTTCGGCAACAACTTCCGCTATATATTTTTTATTCCCTTGTTTATCTTCATAACTTCCTGTTTTTAATCTACCACTTAAGCTAATATAACTTCCTTTAGTCATATACTTACAAACAACTTCTGCTTTTCTTCCCCATATGGTTACTGGAATTAAGTCAGCCTTTCTAGTTCCATCAACAGATTTAAAATTTCTATCTACTGCTATTATGAACCTTGTAAAAACTTTTTCACCATTATCTATAGTTTTTAGTTCAGGGTCCTTTATAAGTTTTCCTAATAATACTATTTTATTCATTTTATTACACCTCCTGAATATTTCACCTTTGAGTATAACCACTTCAAATTTTTCTATTCACGGAAAGTTTATTATAATTAAATTTATTGCAAGTAGACATTAAAACTATAAAAATGATAATTAATTTAATAAATTAGTTTTTCTTATAACTATTACTGAATTAATCTCTCCTCCTCCAATCAAAATTATTGAAGTAAGATACAGCCATGTTATTAATATAATAACAGCACCTAACCCACCATATATTTTAGAATAATTGCTAAAATTATTTATATAAAATGAAAAACCTAAAGAAACGATTAACCATCCACCTGTACATGCAATAGCTCCTGGTAGAACCTCCTTCCACCTAAGTCTTTTTGAAGGAGTATATCTATATATACTGGCAAAAATTAATATCATCATGAATACAACAAGTAGATATCTAAGAAAATTCCATACTTTATATACCACAACTGGAAATGGTAGATATGCTGCTAATAAATCACCTATTAAACGTCCAAACACTAACATTACTAATGTTAACATTATTAAAAAAGCTAATGCAAATGTACATATAACTGCTATAAAAGCTCTTTTAATAAATGATCTATTTTCATTTAATCCATATGCTTTATTTATCCCTTTAATTACAGCCCTAAATGCTGATGATGCAGACCAAATTACCAATAGTAAAGATGCTCCTAATAATCCAGTATTTTGTTTTTCAATAATTTCTATAATCACATTATAAATAAGTTCAAATGCACTAGTAGGCAACATAGTTCTTAATGCCCCTAATACCTCCATTGAATCTAAATTACTAAATCCAACTAATGTTAATAAAAAAATTAAAAAAGGGAAAAATGATAATATTAAATAGTATGCTAATTGAGCTGCTAAAGCAAAAATATCATCATCTCTTATCTTAACTATAAAATAAACTATAAACCCCAAAAATCTTCCTTTTTTTGCCTCCTCTTTTTTAAACATCATATCACCATGTTTCCTTTCTAACATATCACTTATTATATACATAACTACTATAATTTATATTCTTCCATCTCCCATTCCTTAGGTAAAATAAATTTATATTTATGACTTTTATACCTTCTATCTATTAATAATACTCTTCCTTTATCACTCTCTGTTCTTATTACTCTTCCTGCAGATTGAAGAACCTTATTTATACCTGGATAAGTATAAGAATAATCAAAACCATTTTCTTCAAAGTATTCTGATATTATATTATTTTCAATAGAAACCATTGGAAATCCAACTCCTACTATTATAGCTCCAATCAATTTATCACCTGGTAAATCTACTCCTTCTGAAAACATCCCACCTACAACTGTAAATCCAATGATATTATTCTCTTTATTAAAAGCCTTTAAAAACTCATCTTTCTTTGTTTCCGACAAATTTTCCTCTTGTACTATTATTCCTTCATCTCCATATATATCTATATATCTTGTATATACCTTATATAAATATTCAAAGGAAGGTAAAAACACCATATAATTACCTTTTTTGTCATTAATAAATTTATATATAACATTACATAATATATCAATATTCTTTTCTCTATTAACATATCTCATATCTAAAGGATATATATATGTTGATAAATTTTCTTTATTAAAAGGTGAATCAAATCTTAACTTAAAACTTTCTTCATCTCCACCTATTAAATCAACATAATATTTTATAGGAGATAGAGTAGCAGAAAATATAATACTAGAATAAGTATTTTTAATAACTTGCCTTAAATTTTTAGCTGGATTAATACAAAATATTTTTATACTAAATTCACTTTTATCACTTTTTAAAATAGTTGTATACTCTTTATCATACAATTCACTTGCTGCAATGAAATTTCTTACTTCATAATAAAAATCTAATACTTCCTCATACCCATCAGTTCCCTTGCTTTTTACTAAGTAATTATCTGCTTCATTAATAAATGCCCGTAATATCTTTATTAATTCTTTATATTGCTCATTATGATATTTAATCTTTTTATTTATTTCTTCCAATTCTCTTCTTATATGTATCATTTCCTTATTTATAGAATTAGAAATTTTATATAGCTTAGGTACTTTTCCTTTTATAATCTTATTAACACCCATTACTTTACTTTTTTCTAAAGTACAACTATACATTTCTCTAGCTCTATTAACAAGATTATGTGCCTCATCTATTAATAATATATTTTCTTCATTTCTATCTTCAAATATTCTTTTTAGCTTTACTCTGGGATCAAAGGCATAGTTATAATCACAAATAACCCCATCGCACCAACTGCTTAAATCTAGAGAAAGTTCAAAAGGACATACCTCATACTTCTTAGCATATTCAACTATTTCTTCTCTAAAAAATATATTATTACTTTTTATTAAATTATTTATTACACCATTTATTTTAGTAAAATAATCTTTTGCATAAATACAATCATCTGGATTACATTTTACTTCATTATTAATACATATTTTTTCTTTTGCGGTAATAGTAACTACTTTAAACTTCAAATTGTTTTTAAATAATTTAACATATGCCTCTTCGGCTACAGTTCTAGTTATTGTTTTAGCTGTTAAATATACTATTTTTTCTCCCATTCCTTCTCCTATTGCCTTTATAGCTGGGAAAATAGTTGATATTGTTTTTCCTATTCCTGTAGGAGCTTGTGCAAATAATATTCCTTTTTTTCTTATGTTACTATAACAGCTTACTGCTAGCTCTCTTTGCCCTTTTCTATATGACTTAAATGGAAATTGTAACTCTTTTATACTTTTATTTCTCTCTATTTTAAATGACTCTTTTAAAATTAATATATCTAAATATTTATTTATTAACTCATATACAAACTCTTCTAATTCTTTTAAGCTATATATATGATCAAAAGATCTAACTTGATCTGTATTTATATTAAAATAACTTAACCTTATCGTTATGCTTTTTATATTATTAGCTATACAATAAATATAAGCATAAAACTTTCCTTGAGCCCAATGAAGCAAGTTGTAATCCTCATATAAATAACTTAAATCCATATAAGTTGACTTTATCTCTTCTATAATTATATTGCCATTTTCATTTATAATTCCATCAGCTCTACCATCAATTAATAAAGTTATATTATCCTTATGAAATTCATGTTGCATTCTTACTTCTTTTTCATAATCTTCATATATTAATTCATTATCTTTTTGAAGTTTTCCATGAGCAATTGTTCCATCTATAGCACGACCTCTAGATATAAACCTATCATCTAAGCTTCCGCTTTTTAATACATATTCAACTATTCCTCTAACAGATTCTCTAAATAGTAATTTCTCCTTCATAATCATTCCTCTCTTACATTACTATTTTATTATAACAAAAAAGCTACCAATTAATCGGCAGCTTAAAGTTATGAATGATATTCTTTTACTATTTTTTGAACTAATTTTTTAATAGCGCTAGCTTGAGCTATTAAAGATAATACTATAACAAAAGTTCTTATACTGTTTTCGTCCTTATCATCTAGCTGGAATTCTTTAATAATTAAATCTAACTTTTCATCATTTATCGCTGTAGCACTTAAGTTTTTATCAAAACTTTCTTCTTGAATTTCAAAAAATAACTTATATGCATTTTCCCAATCTATAATATCATCTGATCTATCATTTATTTCATTAAAAGCTAAACTAAATACTTTTTTAATTTCTTCTGTTGTAAGTATTGGTCTCATATAGCTTAATAGCACAAGTTGAACTAAATGTATCTTAGTATACCCTCTCTTTTTGCCATCTTCAGGTTTACTAATAACTTCACTTTTTATATAATTTTGAACTATATTATTAGTATATTTATCTTCAACAAACTTATCATTTAAAAAGTCTATTACTTGAGATAAAAAAAGATCATATTTAGGTAACTCTTCATAAGGTATCATTGACGTATTAGATATCTCTTCTGCAATTTTCTTTATATATTTATTATCAATTTTATTAACCATATTATTTCACCTCATTTTTCTTATATAATTCAATATTTATATTATATAGTAACTATAAACTTGTTACAAGTTATTTTCATCTATTTTATAAGTTATATTTTGAGTTAGTATAATATAAATTTTTAACATCTATTAATAAAATTATACTTTAAAATTTTAATTTTTACTTTTTTTTCTTTTTTTATTTTTATATATTTAATGCTTTTAAACTTGTCCTTCACAATTCTACAATATCATAGAACAATCTATGTATTATTATGTTTATTTTGTCATTTATTTTATAAAATATTATTGACTTTTCAAAAATATGGTAGTATAGTTTATTTATGAATTAATTTAAAGAGAATTTTGTAATTAAAACTTTTTTTTAAAGTTTATTATTGACTTTTAATTACATATCTGCTAATATTAATCTGCTAAATGTCGAAACTTGTTTTAAGGAGGAATTTTAAAATGAAATCAACTGGAGTTGTAAGAAGAGTAGATGAATTAGGAAGAATTGTTATTCCAATAGAATTAAGAAGAACTTTAGATATCGCTGAAAAAGATGCTTTAGAAATATATGTAGATGGTGAACAAATCATATTAAAGAAATATGAACCAGCTTGTATCTTCTGTGGTGATGCTAGAGATGTTGTTAACTACAAAGGTAAAAACATCTGCAAGAACTGCATGGAAGAATTAAAAGTTGGAAAGTAATTAATTATTACTATACATAATTTCATCAAATTAATCAGAGAGGTTACCTTTTGGTACCCTCTCTTTTTTAACTTATAAATTAATTGCTATTTTATAAACTTCTTTTTTAGGAATTTCTCTTTCTTTTGCAACTATCTTTATAGCTTCTTTTTTATCCATTCCACTATTAATTAAATTCATTAAGTGTTGTTCTACTGTTATTCCGCTAAGTTCTTGTTCTTTTTCAGCTCTAAACTCACTTTCGCTTTTACCTGAAATAACTAATACAAATTCTCCTCTTGGCTTATTATCTAAAAACCAATTATAGGCTTCTCCAATAGTTCCTCTATATATATCTTCATGTAATTTTGTTAATTCTCTACAAACAGCTATATTTCTATCACCTAATGTTCTCTTTAAATACTCTAAAGTATCTATAAGTCTATGCGGTGACTCATAAAAAATTAATGTTTCCTTTTTATCTTTAATTTCTTCTGATAATATTTTTCTCTCCTTAGTTTCTCTTGGAATAAATCCTCTAAAAATAAATTTCGTAGTATCTAATCCTGAATAAACTAAAGCTGTTGTTATAGCTGTAGCTCCTGGTAATACTTCAAAAGGTATATTATTTTCTATACATTTGCTAACTACAACACTTCCTGGATCTGATATCCCTGGTGTACCTGCATCTGTAACTATGGCTATATTCTTGCCTTCCTCAACCTTTGACAATATTTCATTACTTTTACCTTGTTCATTATGTTGATGGTAACTAAAAAGAGGTTTCTTTATATTAAAATGATTTAACAGCTTTAGACTTTGTCTTGTATCTTCAGCTGCAATTTCATCCACACTTTCTAATACTTCTAATGCTCTTAGTGTTATATCTTTTAAATTTCCTATTGGGGTAGGTACTAAATATACTTTTCCATATTCCATATAATTACTTCCTTCCATAAATACGATCTATTTCTTCACTATAGTTTCCATTATCATCATACACATATAATGTTTCTTCCCACTTTAAAAAGGCCCCACCATCTCTTTGCCCTTCTACTAAAACTATATTAGGTGCTTTTTTAGTATTAGGCTGAACCATTCTAACTCTTTTTGGCTCTATTTTGTATTTTCTCATAATACAAAAAATATCAGCTAATCTTTCTGGTCTATGTACTATAAACATTCTTCCATTATCTTTAAGCAATCTTCTAGCTGCTATAATTACATCCTCTAATGTACACATTACTTCATGTCTAGCTATTGCCAATTTATCATTTGGATTAATTATCCCTGCATTATTTAATTTATATGGAGGATTAACCGTTAATACATCAAATTTACCTAGTGAATCTAACAATGCTTTATCTTTTAAATCACCATGAATAAATTTAACTATATCTGTAGTATTATTAAGTAAAGAACTCCTATTAGCCATTTCAACCATATCTTCTTGTATTTCTATACCTATAACTTCCTTAGGCTCATATTTACCATAAGCTAAAAATGGCACTATTCCTGTCCCTGTGCATAAATCAATAACTCTATGCTTATTCTTTATATTTGCAAAATGTGATAATAAAACTGCATCTACGCCAAATCTAAACCCTTGTTGTTTTTGAATTAAATTTAATCCCTTTAGCTGTAAATCATCAACACTTTCATCAACATTTATCTTAATGTCCATAAAACACTCCTTAACCAAATTGTAAACTAAGTACTTTTTATTATACATATTATACACAAAAAAGACTAGGATTAACAAATCCTAGTCAGTACAAATTATAATACTCTTCTAGCTGTATAGAATTTATATACACTTGAAACTTTAACTACATCACCAGTACTTGGTGCATGTATCATTTGTCCATTACCTACATATATACCAACATGTCCAGTATGAGGGAAAACTAAATCCCCTGGCTGTAAATCATTATAAGATACAGCAACACCTACATTTATTTGGTCATATGTTGTTCTTGGTAAACTTACTCCAGCAGCATTTCTAAATACGTATTGAGTGAATCCTGAACAATCAAATCCATCTGGAGTTGTTCCACCCCATAAATACTTTGTTCCTAAGAATTTATATGCATAATCAACTATTGCATTCCCTGTTGCTGATACTGTTGAGTCACCTCTGCTTGGCTTACTTGCCGCATTTGCTGCATCTATAGCAGCTTGAAGTTCTGAAATCTTAGCTTGTGCAGCTTCTATCTTAGCATTTACTTCTTCCTTAACTATATCACTCTTAAGCTGACCATCTCTAATACTTCTTAATTGGCTAATTGCACTATTTAAATCAGCTATTGAGCTTGAAGAACTCTCTATAACAGAATATTGAGCTTGTACTAATGTTCTTTCTGAAACAGATAAGAATTCTCTTTCAAATTCATCTTGTTCAGCTTGAACTTGTGCAACTAATGTTTCTTGTTCAGCTTTTTTAGTTTCAAGTTCACTTAAAGACTTTTCAGTTTCTTCATTTATTTTTGTAAGTTCATTATTCTTTTCATCTAAAGATGTAATTTTATCGTTAAGAGAATCTTGCTTGTCCTCTAATTCTTTAACTATCTTTTTATCTATCTTCACTAATCTGCTAGTTGATTCAATCTTACTAATTAAATCATTAAAACTATCAGCGCTAAATAATAACATTATGTAGCTACTTTGTCCACCTGATTTGTATAACTCTCTAACTCTTTTACCTAAAACTTCTTCAGTTTTAGCGATTTCCTCTTTAGCAGTTTCAATTTCTTTTTGTGTATTTTCCACTTCAACCTTTATTTGTTCCATTTGAGCATTATTTGATTCAATTGTTTGAAATAAAGGTTCTATCTCTCCATTTAAAGCGTATATTTTATCATTTATATCTTCAATTTTCTGTGTTAACTCATCATATTTCTTTTGGTTTTCTATTACTTCTTGATTTGGTGTAGCAAATGCAGGCATTGCTGAAGTAATAACTAAAGTTGCAGCTAATGCAGCTGATATTATTCTTTTTTTCATATTATCCGTAAGGCCCCTTGACCTTCCCCCTCTCCTTTGTTTTCTATACCATTATATCACTTATGGAAACTTTGGACAATGGTAAATTTTAAAAATAGGCATTTTGCTTAATGTAAATGTATACTTAATTTTATTTTACTGGTAATTTAATTCCCCTTTTTAACCATATTAATAATTTTTTTCTTATTTGAAAGTTTTAATATACGAATAATAATTATTAATTACTTTCTAACTTTTTTATTTAATATGTATTGAGTAGTAGATAATAGAGCTATACATATAACGAATATAGTAACTACTGTTTTACTAACATTTCCTGAAATAAAAGATATAGTAGAACAAACTAAACCTATTGACCCTATTGATATATTGGTATATCCACTAACTTTCATTGCTTTAATTTCCTTATAAACTTCTTTATCGCTAGTATCAATATTCTTTATATATTTATTATTTAATAAAAATACTCCTAATAATATAAACCCTAAACTTCCTAGAAACATTACTAAAATTGTAATATTCATATTCTCACCTCACAAAAATATTTACAATATAAAATTATAGCACAATATTTATAAATATGATTTATCAACTAAACAAAATAAAAAAATATATTTCAATAAAAGTATTGACATAATTATCAATTGCTCATATAATATTAAATGTACTTCGGGGTGTGGCGCAGATGGGAGCGCGCGTGGTTTGGGACCATGAGGTCGCAGGTTCGATCCCTGTCACCCCGACCAGAGAGATAGGTTTTGATCTATCTCTTTTTTGTTGTACAAAATTATATTTAGGAGATGATTATTTGGATAATATAAAAGCTGCTATATTTGATTTAGATGGAACTCTTGTTGATTCTATGTGGGTATGGCATCAAATTGATATAGATTATTTATCAGAAAAAGGACATGCTGTTCCAAATAATTTAAATGATGAAATTACTCATTTAAGCTTTTATCAAACAGCTGAATACTTCAAAAATAGATTTTCAATTAAAGATTCCATTGAAGATATAATGAACACTTGGAATACTATGGCCTATAATCATTATAAAAATAATGTAAAACTAAAGCCAGGTGCCCTTAATTATTTAAAAAATCTAAAAAAAGCTGGAATAAAATTAGGACTAGCTACTAGCAATTCTATTCCCTTATTAACGGCAACATTAAAAAATAACAATGCTTTTGATTTATTTGATGCTATTACAGTTACAGATGAAGTTAAAAAAAGCAAGAGCAATCCAGACATATATTTATTAGCTGCAAAAAAGCTTGGGGTTGATCCATCTGAATGTATGGTATATGAAGATATAATAGCTGCTGTTAAAGGTGTAAAACTGGCTGGTATGAAAGTTACTGGTGTATATGATGAACATGCTAAACATCAAATAGATCTCTTAAAAAGAGAATGTGATAATTACATATATAGTTATGAAGAATTATTATAACTATTAAAATAAAAGTTTGATAATTGTAAAAATCACATGTATAAGTAATTTGCTTATACATGTGATTTTTATTGTAAATTTTAATTATATTTTATATTAGAATCTCTTAACATCATATTTAGCTTCAAGTTCTTTTATTAAATCTAAATATTTCTTTTCTTGATTTTCTTGGATTAATTTTTGAATAATTTGATTTTTAACATCAGCAAATTCTGAAGTTTTTGGTTCATTCTTTGCTTCAACTTTAATTAAATGATATCCAAATTGAGTTTTAACTGGCTCACTTACTTTTTCTAATTCTAATGCAAAAGCAGCTTCTTCAAATTCTGGAACCATCATTCCTCTACCAAATACTCCAAGATTTCCACCTTGTTCTTTAGATGGACATGTAGAATATTGTTTAGCAGCTTCTTCAAAAGATAACTCTCCATTTTCTATCTTATTCTTGATATCAGAACATAATTCTTCATTATCAACTAATATATGCTTTGCAGATACTGTTGCTGGTTGTTCAAATTCATTCTTATGCTCATCATAATATTTTTTAGCATCTTCATCAGTAACTGTTACTTCAGCTAATACTTTATTAATTGTTAATTGTGTAATTAAATCTTTCTCAACTTGAGCTAAATTTGCCTTATACTCTTCAGTCTCATTTATTTTCATTTCAGTTCCTAATTTGTGCATTAAATCAAATGAAATCATTTGCTCTAATAATTGTTTTTTCCCCATTTCAGAATTGAACATTCCTCTTTTATCTGCTGGATATCTCATTATTATTGTATTTAAATCATTTTCAGTTATTTCAACACCTGAAATAGTAGCTAAAACTTTGTTTTCCATGTAAATTTCTCCTTATATATATATGATATATATAATTATAACAGATTTTTACCAATGTATATAGTTATAATTATTTTATTGATTATATTTTCTTATTATTATATAATAATAATTATTATATAAATTTTGGAGGTAAATATGGTAGAAATTAATTCTTTAGTTCCTGATTTTTCATTAATGGGTTCTGATGATAAGGAACATAAGTTAAGTCAATATAGAGGTAAAAAGGTGATACTTTATTTCTATCCAAGAGATAATACTCCTGGTTGCTCAAATGAAGCATGTGACTTTAGAGATAATAGTGATAGCTTTGCCGATAAAAATGCAATTGTTATAGGTATAAGTAGAGATTCATTAAAATCTCATGCTAAATTTATTGAAAAATTTAATCTTCCTTTCGTTCTTTTAAGCGATGAGAAAGAAGAAGTTTGTAATTTATTCAATGTTATTAAAGAAAAAAATATGTATGGAAAAAAAGTTATGGGTATAGAAAGAAGTACCTTTATAATTAATGAAGAAGGTATTCTTGTTAAGGAATATAGAAAAGTTAAAGTTAAGGAACATGTCAATACAGTTCTTGAAGATATAAGCTCACTATAAAAACCTATTAAAATTTAAATTTATCCTCTCAAGTTTAAGTAAAGTAAAAATCTATATATAGTAACATTAATGCTTTTAATATTACTATATGTTACTATTACTTTTTTAAACAAGAGAGGATATTTTTTAGTTGATTATAAATCTGCCAATATTTTATTTATATAATTATATTTTTAAATTTAAAATAAAAAGCACTAACATAAGTTAGTGCTTTTTTCCTGGTGGCTCGACCAGGAATCGAACCAGGGACACGAGGATTTTCAGTCCTCTGCTCTACCGACTGAGCTATCG
>URGW01000006.1 GCA_900547475.1 uncultured Clostridium sp.
CGTATCTTCTGCCCTTTCCCATAATTGACACATCCTTTCTTAACTAAATATTATTTTACTTAGTTCGATTTAATGTGTCCACTACTTTATACTAACACCAGTTTTTAAACTCGCTGTTAGCTCAAACAGTAAAAACTTCTTTACGCAAATTTTACTACATCAATTATTAAATTCTACGGCTCAATTTCAATGTTCCCTCCAAATAAATATTTCATTTTTTCTTTTTCCATGTGTTTGCTTATAACGCCACCTTAAAAGTTAATATTTTCTGCTACAAATTTTCTTATGATGCAATAATTAATTTGTGTATTAACACGCTTAGTTTATTTAAGAATTAGTAATCAATAATGTAAAATACAGCAGAAGTCGTTAACTTTTAAGGTGGTCACACAGAAAATTGTATCTTTAAGCTTAAAGGCCAGTGATAAAGAAAAATTAATGCTATTATTGGAAGGAATATTGTAATTAAGTTTTAGAATTTAATCTTTCTTGGAATAAAAACTGCGTTAAGAAGCTGAGGGAGCGAAGCGACTTTCGAAGCTTTAGCAGTTTTTATGGAAAGAAAGATATAAATTCTTAACGCAAATTACACAAATCCTGGAGATAATATCATTAATTTTCGGCATCACGGCAATTAAAGCTGTAACGAACAATTTAGTCAATTTCATAAACAGTAGTAGCATGAGGAGATAGTTCTTTTGAAATTAGTTTATTTATACATGTATAAACTTCGCTTGTCCAAAGATCAGTAAGTTTAATTTCTGCTTCATGAATACCTAATTCGTCTAAGCTAACGGAAATATTAGAAGCTTTATCACTAAGATTGAAAAGTGCCACATACTTTTTATTATTTTTATTGTTATTAGCTGACCAAATAGCTTTTGTATCATCAAGATAAATTTGTTTAGGCTGACAATCTGGTGTAAGCATGTTTAAAACTTTTTTATTTGTTAGCAGAGATAATGTCCATTGATCTAATTTAGTCATTTCGGCACCTAACATTAAAGGAGAGCCGAATAAACACCATAGTGTTATCATTGTTTGTTGTTCATCTTTAGTAAAGTTTGTTAATCTCTCTTTGCCGAAGCCTTTACCTAAATATCCTAAGGGCAACATATCGCAGTCAGGATAACATCCTTCAGACACATGATTTTGCCATAGTTCACAACGGTAAAACATATCTTTAAGAAGAGTCCAATTATCCCAAAAATCATCAGTAATACGCCACATATTAGCATACTTTTCATAATGCCATGCTTTATCTATAAGAGCAGGACCTGGAGATAGGGAAAGAACAATAGGTCTTTTACATTTTTCAATAGCTTTTGATATCATTTCAATTTCATGCCTAGCAGAATACTGATTTTCACGATAAATATTTGTATTACATATGTCATCACATTTTATAAAATCAACGCCCCAGCAAGAATAAAGCTCAATTAAAGAGTCGTAATAAGCTTGTCCTTCAGAAGTATTACGAACTCCATACATATCTGGGTTCCAACCGCATATAGAGCTAGGATCAGCAATCATATCAGCAGTAGTATTACAATTTTTAACTTTAAAATGATTATGAGCAGCAATACGTGGAATACCTCTCATAATATGAATTCCGAATTTTAGACCAAGATTATGAATATATTCTGCTAATGGAGCAAAGCCGGCCCCATCTACTGATGAAGGAAAACGCTGTGGATCTGGTTGCAATCTAGAAAATTCATCAATTTCTAACTTTGAAAAAGGGATGTATTGAAATTTATCACGCATTGAGCCAGCATTATGGGCATACCATTGGATATCAACAACAATATATTCCCAACCATATTCTTTCAAATTTTTAGCCATATAATTTGCATTAGCTTTAATTTGTTCTTCATTTGCTGTAGTATCATAATAATCATAACTATTCCACCCCATAGGTGGAGTTTTAGCAAAGGTATTTTTATTCATAGTTTACTCCTTTAAATAGCAATTTATTGATTTAAATAGAAAAAATTGAATTTATTACAAGTTAATTATAATATATATTATATAGGTAAAAAAAGGATAGAACTTTGATATTGGAGGGTAATTTTTTGATGCATTATAAAATTGGTTCATTTGGTATTTTGAATATAGATGATATGAACAATCCACCATTACTTTTATTAGATGGGGGAATAGAGAAAAGATTTAATGAAAATTATGAGTTTTTTAATAATAAGCGTCCTGAGTATAAGGGATATTTATTTCAATATACTCTACAAGGAAGAGGTATTTTTGAGAAGAGAGGATATTGTCATGATATAAATGAAGAGGAAGGATTTATTGTAAAGTTTCCAGAAGAAAGCAAATATTATCTGAATAAAAATGATAATATTTCTTGGATGTTTATTTATTTACATTTTGATGGATTTGCAGCAGAAACGTTTGTGGAAAAATTAAGTAGAATATGCGGGGATAAATTCACATTGAGAAGAGATAGTATACCTATTCGAATGGCAGTTAATTTTCAAAATAAGATGATGAATGGTGAAAGGTTAGACAAGTATGAAAGTGGAGAGTTTTTGTACAAATTTTTATGTGAGCTATTAAGAGAAGTAGAAAATCCAAGAGGAGTTAATAATAATATAGTAAAGATTGCGGAAAATATTATGAATGATGAATACGGAAGCATTGAAGGGATAGATAGTCTGGCAACTAGATTAGGGATTTCAGTAGAGCATTTTATTAGAACTTTCAAATCAGAAAAAAATATAACACCAATAAAATATTTAACAAATTTAAGAGTTCAGGCATCAATGAATGATCTTTTAAATACAAATGAGAAGCTTGATATTATTGCAAATAGAAATGGTTTTTCAAGTGGAAATTACTTTTGCAAGGTATTTAGAAAAAGTGTAGGAATGTCACCTAATGAGTATAGAAGAAATAGAAGATAATAATTAAAAAACTTAGATTATAGTAAAACATTAGATATTATTAACAAAATACATTTTTTATATATTAATAAAATAAGAATTCAAATTTGAATTTTCACTTTATTTTTAGCTACTATAGAGATTAGCTTTATGAATCTCATTCATATTTAAATAAAGGATGAATTAAGGAAATGTAGATAAAGGATAGATGATTTAATTGAATTTAGGATTAATCTATATATTGGATTGACCTAGAAAGTGAATTTTTATTATAATTATTAATATTAATTAAGATAGGGGATTAAGAATATGGCGACAATAGTAGATGTTGCAAAGTTAGCAGGAGTTACTCCTACAACTGTATCACGAGTTATTAATAATAGAGGGTATATTAGTGAAAAAACAAAAAATAAAGTTCATGAGGCAATGGAGCAATTAGGATATCAACCTAATGAAATAGCTCGCTCGTTAACAAAGCAAAAAAGTAACACTATAGGTGTAATAGTTCCACATATATCTCATCCATATTTTGCAAAGCTAATCAGTAATTTAGAAAATGAAGCAGCTAAAAGTGGTTATAAGATAATTTTATGTAATAGTAAAGAAAAAGCTGAAAAGGAAAAACAGTATTTGGATATGTGCAAAAGCAATAGGGTGGCAGGAATAATTTTATGTAGTGGTAATGTTGAATCCAATAAGATTAATACTGGTAATATTCCAATAGTTTTATTGGAGAAAAACTTTGAAGATGGTAAACTAGGAATTCAATGTGATAATTATCAAGGAGGAAAACTTGCAACAGAACATTTAATAGATTGTGGTTGTAAAAGATTATTACATTTTAGTGGAGTAATTGATGAAGAGATGCCAGCAGATAATAGAGAAAAAGCATTTATAGATATATGTAATGAAAATAATATTGAGTTCTTTATTAGAAAATATGATATAGATACATATAATGAAATGAATTATTATGGATATATAAAAGAGACACTTAAGGAAATAGAAAATATTGATGGAATATTTTCTAGTAGTGATTTGATTGCAGCGCAGGTTATTCAAGTTTGTAATGAATTAAATATCAGAATTCCACAGGATATTAAGCTTATTGGATTTGATGATGTTGAAATAGCTAAATTAACAACACCAACTATAACAACGATACATCAACCAATTAAGGAAATGGCTAAATTAGCAATTGAATTGGTAGATAGTAAATATAAAAATATAGAAGTAAATGAGCAAACTATATTACCTATAGAATTAGTTGTTAGAAATAGTACAAAATAATTTTGAGTAATAAATAAAAAAATATATTTATAAACTAAGTGAAGTGACTCCTAGCAAGTAGAGCTGGTAAATAATATAAAATTAAGCTGTTAAGGTGTAGCTTCTATATTTAATAGGAGTCATACCTTTTAGCTTCTTTTGTAATATTTTTGTATTGTAAAATTTAATATATTCGTCTATAGCTTGTTCAAGTTCTTCAAAAGTAGAAAACTTTTTTAGATAATACATTTCACATCCTTTAACTTAAGAAATAATTCTCCATTTTTAAACGTCTATTTTCCACCTCTAAAAACTTTAATTGTGCTGAAAACCTTTCTGATTTAGTTAACTCCTCAAATGATTTATTTTTACTACGTCTATCGACTAGTGCGTTATATCCATTTTTATTATATGTAAGCCAAGTTCTTTGGTTATACAATTATTTTATATATTTTCATTAAAATATTCTTCTACAAATTTAAATTTAATTTCATATGATATCTTAGCTTTTCTTCCAATAAAAATTACTCCCTTTATATTAATAATAGTTTTATTATTTTAACTGTCTACTATAAAGGGAGCATATCATTAATGATACGAATTATTTTTATCTAAAGAATAAAGTTAGTAGAGTCTCTATAAATAATAGATGTTTTGACATAGGTTATAGAAAATGGAGAATCAACATTTTTAATTCTATTAAGAAGTATTTTAGCTGCAGATTTACCCATTTCAAAACTTTCTATTGATACTGTTGTAAGTTTAGGGGCTATGATTTTTGATTCCATACAATCGTCAAAACCACAAACAATAACGTCTTTAGGTATAGAATAATTTAATTCTTTTAATGCATTTATTAATGTGATTGCTATAAAATCATTTGCGCAAATAAATGCTTGAGGGAATGAGGGCAACTTTTTTAGTTTTTCGATTAACCATGAGGAATTTCCATAAGGATTTTTATCGTTTTCTAAAATTGAATTATCCAATGTAAAAGGTATTCTATGATCTAATAAGGCAGTTATGTATCCTTGCCAACGTTCATAAAAGCTTTGACAGTGAGTATTATCCCCTATAAATCCGATATTTGTAATATTATTATTTAGTAAGTCTGTTGTAAGAGTATATACACTTGAGAAGTTTTCCATCAAAATTATATCAGCAGCTAAGTTAGTATTATCCTTGATTGGGGAGCAATCTACAAAAAGTGTAGGTAAGTTTAAAGAACAAATAAGGTTACTATAAGCTCTATCAAACATTTCTATGCAAAGTATCCCATCGACTAAATCTGGATTGAAGCTATTAGGTAATGTTAAGTTTTGAAGTTCAGAATCTCTTATTAAATATATAGAAAGTTTAATTCCGTAAGAGCTCATTTTTTTTTCAAATCCAGATAAAAAGTTACTTCCAAAGTGAGAGCCTGTTGGCATATTGCTTGTAAACAATGCTATTTCTTTATTTTTTAAATATTCCTTGGATGAAGAAGTTGTTTGTATATATGAAAATTGTTTGTAGCCCATTTCTATAGCTGTTTGTAGGACTTTGTTTTTAGTTTCTTCTGAAATAATTCCTGTATTATTAAGAGCTTTAGAAACTGTATTTCTAGATATATTTAATTTATCTGCAATATCCTGAAGTCTTATTTTTTTGTTTTCCATCTTTAATAAACTCCTTTAATGTAAATTAATTATTCCTAAGTTTAATGCTTGTATAAAGATTATAGCATAAATAAAGAAAAAGTAGAATGATAATTTGTTTATTTGTGTTACAAATGTAAAATAAAATATGGGTAAAAAGTAATAAAAATATATTTTAATGTAACAAAAAATGTTGACAATATAGAAAAAGAATGATAATATTTAGTTGTAACTAAGAGAAAATGTTTACATATTGTGCAAATGTAAAAAAGTATTTTGGGTTTGTAAATGATTTTAGGGAGGGTAGATTTGTATTGAGTGAGATTGGAAATAGTATTAAAGTTACAAATGAAAAAGTAAATAAAAGTAAGAAAACAAAAGGGAACTTTAAGAAGAAGTTAGGGTATATGAGAAAAAATTATCAATTGTATTTATTCTTTATGTTACCACCGCTATTATTATTGATTATATTTAAGTATATTCCAATTGGGGGTATATTAATGGCCTTTGAGGATTATAGTCCAATTCAAGGTCTTTTAGGTAGTGAGTGGGTTGGATTTAAACATTTTGCTAGATTTTTATCATCACCAGATTTTATGAATTTATTAATGAATACTCTTAAATTAAGTGTATTTGGGTTATTGTGGGGATTTCCTATACCTATTATATTAGCAATATTAATATCGAGAGTTAAAAGTGAAAAGATAAGAAAAAATATACAGCTTATAATTTATGCACCAAACTTTATTTCGGTAATAGTTATATCAGGTATGATAATTATATTTTTATCACCAGTAGGGCCAATTAATCAATTATTTGGAACAACAATTAATTTTATGGCAAAGCCTGAGGCCTTTAGAACTATTTATATTGCAAGTGGAATATGGCAAGGAGCAGGATGGGCTTCGATAATATATACAGCTGCATTGTCAAATGCAAGCAAAGAACTTACAGAAGCAGCAATTATAGATGGAGCTAATATTTTTCAACAAATATGGAATGTTGATATACCTGCAATAAAACCTATAATGGTAATTCAATTTATATTATCTGCAGGAAGTATTATGAGTATAGGTTTTGAAAAAGCATTGGCACTTCAAAATAATTTAAATTTACCGGCCTCAGAAATATTACCAACATATGTGTATAAAATGGGGCTACAAATGGGAGATTATAGTTTTTCAACAGCAGTAGGGTTATTTAATGCCATAATTAATGTAATATTACTAATTATAGTTAATACAGCTGCAAATAAATTAAGTAAGGATGATGAAGAAGTACAAGGATTATAGGAGGTTAATAAGATGAAAAAGAAAAGAAAGTCAAGTCTATCTGTATCAGATAAACTAATAATGGGTAGTGGTTATGTTTTATTAGCGATGTTTGTACTTCTAATTATTATACCATTAATATATGTAGTAGTAGCATCATTTATGGATCCTACAGTTCTTAATAATGAGGGAATTAGTTTTAATTTTAGTAAATGGTCATTAGAAGGATATAATAGAGTTTTTCAAGATGATATGATTTTAAGAGGATTTATAAATTCTATCTTTTACTCTATATCATTTGCTGTTATATCTGTTGTAGCTACACTTTTTGCGGCATATCCGCTTTCAAAGCAAGAGTTTGTAGGAAGAAAATTTATCAATATGCTTTATGTTATAACAATGTTTATTGGTGGTGGATTAATGCCAACATATCTTTTAATGGACAAGTTACATCTATTAAATACACCTTGGGCAATAATATTGCCAGGTGCAATAAATGTATGGAATATAATGTTGGCTAAAACTTATTTTAGAAGTTTACCAAAAGAACTAAGAGAAGCATCGTCAATAGATGGTGCTAGTGAAATAACTCATTTCTTTAAGATTGTTTTACCTGTATGTAAACCAATAATAGCTGTATTGATGTTGTACCAATTTGTAGGTCAATGGAATAGTTATTTTGATGCAATGATTTATTTAGATGATGCATCATTACAACCGTTACAATTAGTAATTAGGTCAATACTTATTCAAAACACACCAGCAACAGGTATGATTGCTGATATACAAAGTACAGCAGAAATGGCTAAAATAGCTGAATTATTAAAATATTCAACAATAGTTATTTCTAGTTTACCATTATTAATAATGTATCCATTTTTCCAAAAATATTTTGATAAGGGAATTATGATAGGTTCAGTAAAAGGATAATAGAAAAGGAGATGTTTTTATGAGAAAACCATTAATTAAAGGAATTTTAAGTTTAACTATGGCAACAATGATGTCTATAACAATGATATCATGTGGGAGTAAAACAAAGGATAATGAAAGTGTAACTATTAAGGATGTTTCATTTCCTTTAGAAGAAACAGTAACATTAAAAATGTTAACTCATGCACCTGCAATATCAGAACAAGATCCAAGTAAGAGAGCTATATTTCAGAGATTAGAAGAAGAAACAAATGTTAAAGTTGATTGGACATGTTATGTTGATGATCAGTTTGGTGATAAAAAGAATTTAGCATTATCTAAAAAGGAAACACTACCGGATTTAGTATTCGATGCAGATATGAGTAATTATGATTTACTTCGTTATGCAAAGCAGGGTATTATCACTCCTGTAGAAGATTTAATAGATGAATATATGCCAAATCTTTCAGGAATATTAGAGAAAAATCCAGATTATAGAAAGATGATTACTGCACCAGATGGGCATATATATTCGTTTCCGTGGATAGAAGAATTAGGTAAAGGGAAAGAAGCTATTCAATCTGTGTCTAATATTCCTTATATAAATAAAAAATGGTTAGATCAATTGGGATTAGAGGTTCCAGATACTATAGAAGAATTAGAGAGTGCATTAAAGGCATTTAAAGAAAATATACCAGATTCTATTCCTATGTCATTTATTTTAAATAATGGCGGTGAAGATCCAAGTGTATTGTTAGGTGCTTTTGGATATGGAGATAATGGTGATCACTATATAGTAACTAATGATAAAGAAGTTATATACTCAACAGTTCAAGAAGATTATAAAGAGGGAGTTAAGTGGCTACACAGTTTACAAGAGGCTGGTCTTATAGATGCAGAGGCATTTACACAAGATTGGTCAACATATGTAAATAAAGGGAAAAATAATAAATATGGTTTATTTTTTTCTTGGGATAGTGCAAATATAGTATCTAACGTTGAAGATTATGTCCCACTTCCAGCATTATCTGGACCAGATGGACAAAAAAATATTACTAGATGGAATTCATATGGATTTCAAGTTGGTAGATCTGTTATAACAACTGCAAATAAAAATTTAGAGTTAACAGCAAAATGGGTAGATAAATTATATGAACCACTTCAATCAATTCAAGATAATTGGGGAACTTATGGAGAAGAAAATAAACAAAATATATTTGAGTTAAAAGAAGATGGAACATTATCTCATTTAGATTTAGAAGGAGCTTCACCTTGGGAAACAAGAGCTAATCAATATGTAGGTGGACCACTAGCAGTTCTTAATGAATATTATGGAGTTTATACAACATGCCCAGAAGATGCACAAAGTAGATTAGATATTTTACATTCAAATTATGTAGATTACATGAATGCAGATTACATTTATCCATTAGTATTTATGTCTATTGAAGATACAGAATCATTAACTCAATATGAAACTGCTATAAGAGGATATACAGATCGTAAAAGGGCTGAATGGATACTTAATGGTGGAATTGAAGAAGAATGGGATTCATATTTAGGAGAGATGGAAAAGTTAGGATTATCTAAGGCTTTAGAAATTAAACAAAAATATTTTGATGAATATTATAAATAATTAGGGCAATAGGGGATATATTGAAAGTTAAATATGATTATGAAGTTAATATATCCTCTACAATGTTCTAGCAGTATGGGAGAAGTGTTTATGGAAAATAAATCGATTTTAGAAAGAGCAAGAAAATATGAAGATAATAATATAAAAAATATATTGAAAGAAGAAAAGCAAGAATTTCACTTATGTGCACCTATAGGATGGATAAATGATCCAAATGGGTTTTCGACTTTCAAAGGAGAGTATCATCTGTTTTATCAATATCATCCATATGGAACATATTGGGGACCGATGCATTGGGGACATAGTAAGTCAAAAGATTTTATTAGATGGGAACAGTTGCCTATTGCTATTGCACCAGATGAAAAGTATGATGAGTCAGGATGCTTTTCGGGGAGTGCAGTAGAAGCTGATGGGAAGCATATACTTATGTATACTGGAGTATTAGAAAAGGTAGATAATAGTGGAAGTAAATTTGTTAGGCAAACTCAATGTATAGCAGTTGGAGATGGAATAAATTATGAAAAGTTAGATTGCAATCCAGTAATAACTCATGAACAATTGCCAGAAGGAAGTAGCAAAGAAGATTTTAGAGATCCAAAGATTTGGAAAGAAGGTGAATGGTTTTACTCAGTCATTGCAAGTAGAGCTGCTGATAATAGTGGACAAATCCTTATGTATAAATCAAAGGATTTAAAAGTATGGAGATTAGTAACTGTACTTGATAAGAGTGAAAATAAGATAGGGACTATGTGGGAATGTCCAGATTTTTTTGAACTTGATAAAGAACATGTTCTTATAATTTCACCAATGGAGGTTAGAGCTAATGAAAAAGGATATCATAATGGGCATAACTCTATTTTTATAACAGGAAATTATAATAAAGAAAATAATGTTTTTGAAAGAAGGACAGAAGAACTTATAGATGGAGGATTAGACTTTTATGCACCACAAACTTTAGAAACTAAAGATGGAAGGCGTATAATGATAGGATGGATGCAAACTTGGGAAAATAAAATAGTTCCAGATGAGTTTAAATGGTGTGGAATGATGACTATACCAAGAGAGCTTAATTTAAGGGAGGGCATGGTTATTCAATCTCCTGTTAGGGAGTTAAGCAATTATCATAAAAATACTATTAAATATGAAAATATTGAAGTACAAGATGAAATATCTTTAGATGGAATAAGTGGTAGAATATTAGATTTAACATTAGAGATTGATGCAAAAGACAGTAAAGAGTTTATAATAAGGTTGGCAAAAGATGATGAACATGAAACTTTAATAAATTATAATCCAATTCATAATTTACTTACTTTTGACAGAAGTTATTCTGGAAAACTTAAAAATATGATTCATAAAAGAGATATGAAAATTAAAGGTTCAGAAAGTAAAATTAAGCTTAGAATTGTGTTAGATAGATATTCAGCAGAGATATTTATTAATGATGGTCAGCAAACAATGACATCAACATTTTATACACCATTAGATGCTCAAAATATTACTTTTGAGTCAAATGGAAAATCAATTATTAATGTTGAAAAGCACGATATAGTTCTTTAATTTAGTAGTGAAAGTGGTGAGTTTATTATGAAAAATGTTATATGTCCTGGTGAAGTACTTATAGATTTTGTAGCATTGGATGTAGGGAAAAGTTTAAAAGAAACAAATAAATTTATGAAAAAAGCTGGTGGGGCACCTGCTAATGTTTCAGCAGCTATTTCTAAGCTAGGAGCAAAAGCATACTTTTGTGGAACAGTAGGAGAAGATGCATTTGGTGAATTTTTAGAAGATACATTAAAAAAGAATAATGTAAATACAGATCTTATGTTTAAGTTAAAAAATAATACTACATTTGCATTTGTTTCATTAATGGAAGATGGTGAAAGAGATTTTGAATTTTCAAGAGATGCTGATGAGTGTTTGACATTTGATATGATAAAAGATAAATTGGAAAAATTTGATTTGTACCATTTTGGAAGTGCCACTGCATTTCTTGGGGGAAGTCTAAGAGATACCTATTATAAATTAAAAGAATACGCAAAAGAGAATAATAAATTAATATCCTTTGATGCAAATTATAGAAAGAGTTTATTTGGAAATGCTAAGAGTGAGTTTATTAAGTGTTGTAAGGAGTTTATTCAAGATAGCAATATAGTTAAACTAAGTGAGGAAGAGGCTCAATTAATTAGTGGAATAGATGATATTAAAGAAGCAAGTCAATATATAGTAGGACTAGGTTGTGAGAATCTTATTATAACATTAGGAAAGAGAGGATCACTTTTAACAAATAAAGAAAAGCAAGTGTTAATTCCAACTAAGGAGTTAAAGATGAAAGATGCAACAGGAGCTGGTGATGCTTTTATGGGAGCAGTTCTTGCACAAGTTCTTAATGAACCAGAAAGAGATATTGAGGAAGTTGTTAAACTTTCAAATATAGTAGGAGGGATAACAACAACTAAAATAGGAGCACTTGATTCAATTCCAACATGGGATGAAGTTTTCAAATATATTGAGAAAATAAATGAATAGATGTTAACTTAATGTGAAGTACTTTTTATAGACATAGTTAGATGGAATTAAGTACTTCATTTTTTATTATTTAAATATTATTGATTAGAGAAATTAATTTTGAGGAAAGGATGATTAATATGAAATATAAGATGTTATTGACTATATTAAGTATTACTATATTATGTGGTTGTAGTAATTTTGCAGAGATAAACAATGATAACGAAAGTATATCAATATTTCCTAAAAGGGAAGAAAGTTGGGTTGGAGATCCTATGCCATATTACGATGAAGAAAAGTTTAATATATTTTACTTAGAGGATTTAAGAGATGGTGATGTTGGATTTCATCCATGGAGCTTATTTACAACTAATAATTTTTATGAATATGATGATATAGGAGAGGTAATACCATATTCTAAAAATACTCAAGATCAAGATTTGGCATTAGGAACAGGTTCTGTTATAAAAGATAATAATGGCTTATATCATGCGTTTTATACAGGACATAATCCTAATAAGATGCCAAAAGAGGCTATTATGCATGCTACAAGCGAAGATAAGATAAATTGGACTAAAATACCTGAAGATACATTTTTTGCGTCGGAACAATATAGTAGTGATGATTTTAGGGATCCATATGTAATTTATAATGAAGATTATAAGGAATATTGGATGTTAATAACTACAAGAAGAGATAATGTTGGAGTAATAGCACTATATACATCTGATGATTTAAAAATATGGGAAGATCAAGGTGTGTTTTTTACAAATGATATGGGAACAGATTCTAACTTAGAATGTCCAACGTTAATTAAATATGGAGGGTATTGGTATCTTTCTTTTTCAGATCAATGGCCAAATCGAGTAACGCATTATAGAATTGCAAGTGATTCGAAAGGAGAATTTAATATTCCTGAAATGGATCATTTTGATGGAAAAGGATTTTATGCTGGTAGAATGGAAAAGGACTCTGAGAATTTATATATATTTGGATGGACACCTACAAAGGAGATGTATAGTGATTTAGAGAATTATGACTGGGGAGGCAATTTGGTTGTCCATCAACTTATGCAAGGTAAAAATGGAGAATTATATCCAGTGCCAATATATAATGTTATAGAAAAGATAAAAAAGGATACTAAGATAAATTTAATAGAACATAGCGAAACTGTAATTAAAAATAATGATACTTATAAATTTACTGGGGAGGATTATGAGTTTGTAAAATTTGATTCAATTAATGATATAAATAAGATTACAGGTAAGATAAATTTAAATTCAGATAGCGGTAAATTTGGATTTATGTTTGATGTTGATGAAAATAATCTTGGAAGTTTGAATATTGTATTCGATATAAAAAAACAAGAGATTGAATTTTATAATACATTAACTAACAATATATCAAATTTAGAAGCGCAATCGAATATTCCTTTTAAGTTTAATGATAAAAATTCAATAGATTTTACTATTTTAATTGATGATAGTGTTGTGGTTATTTATGTAAATGATGAAGTTGTATTAAGTAATAGAATGTTTTTAGCTCAAGGGTCACAATGGGGAGTGTTTTCAATTGACAATGACGTTATATTTGAAAACATAAAACTAAGTAAATAAACGAGGGTGATATGATATTTAAAAGCAGTTCCTTAATAGTAGAGCAAGTTATTTATATCTACTCTTCCTATCTATATATTTAAACTTAATATAATGTTAATAAACTACCTGGCAGTATGAAGTTAGGATATAAAGCGAAGAAGCATTTTTATTTCGAAAAATGCTTCTTTTGTTCGTATATATTAAAGTGTGTATAATGATGTATGGCCATCATCATTTATATATTTAATTGTTGATTTGCTAGTATTTAAATCAACATTTAAAGTACAATATTTATCATCTTTTCTCCACGTTAATATGATTTCATCATCCTTTGAAGATTCAACTGTAAAATCACCATCAAATGCAGGATAATCATTTCTAAAGTCAATTAATTTAAGTAATCTTTGAACTACATCTTGATTATATGCTTTATCAATTTCAGATAAAGTAAAGTTATGTCTATTAATTTCACGACCTTCTCCAGTACGAGTAATATTTTCAACATCGTTCTCACCAGCTAATAATCCAACATAATATACTTGTGGAATACCAGGAGCAAAGAATTGAATTGCTCTTGCAGTTAAGTATGCATCATCATTACATCCTAAAACAGAGTAATAAGAACATCTTATTTGATGAACGTCAAATCCATCTGGGCTTTTATGAGCATCAGAATGAACTAAGCTTAAGTTTGCACCATGATCTAAGCAATGGTTAACAATTTTTCTAGCATCATTTGTTGATACTAAATCATCTAAATCTGGTTTTACAGGAATTCCATCATGACAATCTAACATTGTAAATTGATTATGGGGTCTATCTTTTAAATACTCTGTAATTTGAGAGCTAGATTTATTAACTATTGTGCTAAGAATCATATATGGAAGTATAAAGTCATAAATATAGTTACCATACTTAGCTAGCTTAAATTGAGTAGTATAATGAGCATGAACTTCAGGAAGTAAGTCAATATTAAGAGATTTAGCTAAATCAGATATCCAATCTAAGAATTTATATATTTCAGGTTCAACAAAGAAGCAGCTAGTACCAAGTTTCTTTATTACATATCCTACAGCATCCAGTCTTACAATTTTAACATTATTTTTATAGAAGTTTTCAAAGAATTCTTTTAATAATAATCTAACTGATTCAGAATTTATATCAAGATCAATTTGTTCAGATGGAGTTTCTTTACCAAAAGTAGTCCAAACAGAAACCTCTTCTCCATTTATATTAAATGTTGAATAAGGGATTTGTCTACGTAAAAACATTTTATCAATATCTTCTTGAACAGGTTTTCCATCAGCCCACATTTTATCTAGTGTAATAAATAAGTCTGCATATTGAGATGATTTTCCGTTCTTTAAGAAGTCTTTGAAGAACACAGAGTTTTTAGAAATATGGTTAACCATTAAATCAAGAAGAATATCATGATTTTCTCCTAGTTTACGAATATCATCCCATGTACCAAATTTAGGTTCTATTTCTAAGTAAGTAAGAGGTGCAAAACCTCTGTCCCCTGATGATGGAAATGGAGGAAGTATGTGAATACCACCTTTAAATGTATTTGGAAAATATTTTGTAAGTACATTATCTAATGTTTTTAAATCTCCACCAAGAGAATCAGGATAAGTTATAAGTTGAACTTTATTTTTTACTGCCATTTTAATATCTCCTCTTAATTAACTATATATTATAAAGTGTTTTTAATTCTTCTATAGAAGGTAGCTCTGCAATAGCACCTAAATGTTTTAGCTTGAAGGCACTTGTTGCAAAGCCAATATTTAAAGCTTCTTTTAAAGTGTAATTACTAGTCATGGCTGTATAGAAACCACCCCAGAAAGCATCTCCAGCACCAGTTGTATCTACGACTTCAGTAGCCAAAGTTTTAAATTTAATAGTTTCAATACCATTAGAAACTATTGCACCATCTTTTCCTAAAGTCATTATTACAAGTTTTGCACCACATTGAATAAACTTCTTTACATGATTTTCAGGGGTATCAGCACCAAAAATTCTTTCTGCATCAACTTCTGAAGGTTTTATTATATCTACTTTACTTATAAGACTTTTTATATACTCTATTCCATCGTGTCCTTCTTCCCAAATCATTTCATGATAGTTAGGATCAAAGCCTATAAGGACATCATTTTTTCTAGCCTCTTCAATAACTTTTTCAATCATTTTTCTTGATTTTGCTTGAGAAATAGGCCAACAAGAAAAATGAACTATTTTGCTATTTTTTAATGTTGAATCTATTTCAGAAGTATATTCCAAGTTGTAATCTGCACTACGATAGAAAATAGGTAGTGGAGTTTCTTTACTTTTAGTTACAAGAACTATACTTGTAGAATTATTAACTCTATTAATTAAATCAGTATTAATATTATTTTTCTTTAAGTTATCAACTAAGAAATCACCTAGTCCGTCATTTCCTACACATGAAGTTATAACTGGGTTACCACCAAGTCTTTTTATATTCATAGTTATATTTGCTGGTGAACCACCAAAAAATCTTGAGTATTTATTACAAGTAAAGTTAGTATCATAGTCGTCTGAAATCATATCTACTAAAATTTCACCAATTGTAAATATGTCATTTGGTTTAGCTTGAAATTTTATGGTATTACTAAAATTAAACATTGTTACCTCCTAATGGCTTTCTATAAATAGAGTATAAATATAAAAACAAAATGTGTCAAGCGATTGACATATTTTGATTTTAAATTTTAAGATATAAAAAATAGGCTACCAAACAACGTTTAGTAGCTGATTTTTTCTATATAGTATTTTTCACGATATTGCTTTAAAGTAATACTAGTTAGTTTTTTAAATTGTTTTTCAAGATGACTTTGAGAAGAAAAACTCATACAAGTAGCAATTTCAATATAAGAATAATCAGAATGAATTAATAGCTTTTTTACTATTTTAATTTTTTCTCTAATTATGAATTCCTTAATGGAAAGTCCTTCATATTTTCTAAATAGGACTGATAAATAATTAGGACTTAATGATAATTCATTAGCTATCTCTGGAATTTTTATTTTATTATGAAGATGAGAAAAAATATAATTTTTACATTTCTCTATATATAGATTTTGATTTTTATTACTATCTTTGTTTGATACATTTTTAAAATCATTAACTAGTTTAGCATACTCATATTGGGATTGGCGCATTAAATTTTCTATAGAATTATAGTCATCTAAAGTTTCTATTCTATTTATATAAGTATCACTTAAAGAAAAAGATATTTCTGGATCAATACCACCTCTAATTGCAGCTCTGCAAGCTAGGGTAACTACAACAATGCCTAAGTTTTTAATGTGACGAATAGGATTTTTGGCAAGAATTGCGTTATATGAATCATTATTACTTTTAGGAATTATTTTTTCTAAAAGCTCTAAATCACCATTTTCTATGCAGTGTAATTCTCTAAGCTCCTGCTCATAAGGTGGATGTATGGTTTGCATCTCTAAATTTTTATATAATAAATTACAAAAATCAACCTGAATATCATGTTCTATCATTCTAAATACTCCTTTAAATAGTTTAAAAGTTAGATTGTGTAATATTTAATTTAATTGTTTACATTATATCATAAAAATTATGTGAAAAATGATATAAAAATGTGAAAAGTGATATAAAGAATAGAAAATATCTCTTAAAATTAAAGTAAATTAGGAGAAGAGATTTAATGGAGGAGAATATGGGGAAATATATATTAGATTTAGAAAGGTACGCAAGTATTGCAAGACAAGCGGTAGCAGAAAGTTGTGTATTATTAAAAAATGATGACAAGGCACTTCCACTTAGAAGTGGTGATAAAGTAGCAGTCTTTGGTAGAAGTGCTTTTAATTATTATAAAAGTGGATTAGGTTCAGGAGGACTTGTTAATACAAGATATGTAGTTAGTATTTTAGATGCTTTAAGAGAAAATAAAGATATTACTTTAGATGAAAAATTATTGAAGGTATATGAAGAGTGGATTGAAGAAAATCCTTATGATGAAGGAGCTGGATGGGGAAATGTACCTTGGTCTCAAAAGGAAATGAGCCTTTCAGATTCAGTAGTAAATGATGCTTCAGATGCAGATATTGCATTAGTTATGATAGGGCGCACTGCTGGTGAAGATCAAGATAGTAAAAATGAAGCTGGAAGTTATCTTTTAACTGAAGAAGAAGAAAGTATGATTGAAAAAGTTAGTAAGACATTTAAAAGAACAGTTGTAATTTTAAATGTAGGTAATATTATAGATATGAAATGGGTAGAGAAATATAATCCTTCTTCTGTTCTTTATGTATGGCAAGGTGGACAAGAAGGTGGTAATGGTGTTGTTGATATACTAACAGGCAAGGTAAATCCCTGTGGAAAATTAACAGATACTATTGCAAGAAATATTGAAGATTATCCATCAACTGAAAATTTTGGAGATAAGGAAAGAAATTATTATAAGGAAGATATATATGTAGGATATCGTTATTTCGAGTCATTTGCTAAAGATAAAGTACTTTATCCATTTGGTTATGGATTATCTTATAGTAACTTTGAAATTAATGGTAAGCTTTTAGAAGTAACAGATAAGGAAATAATGGTTGAAGCAGATGTTCTTAATAAAGGAGGAATGTCAGGAAAGGAAATTGTACAAGTTTATATAGAAGTACCACAAGGAAAACTTGGAAAGCCATCAAGAGAACTTATAGGATTTACAAAGACAAGTGTAATTAATCCAGGAGAAAATCAAAAAGTAACAATAAATATTCCTAAGTATTATATTGCTTCTTATGATGATAGTGGAGTAACTGGATATAAGTCATCTTATGTGTTAGAAGAAGGATGTTATAAAGTTTATATTGGTTCAGATGTTAGAAGTGCAATTATTTCTGGAGAATATAGTCAAGAGTTTACTGTAGTAGAAAAATTAGAAGAAGTATATGCACCTATAGCTAAATTTGAACGTTTTAAGGCAACTATTAATGACGATGGTAATTATGAAATTATAATGGAAGAGGTTCCAACAAGAACTATAAATCCTTATGAAAGAATGGTAGAAAGACGTGAATCTGAAATTTATTATACTGGAGATAAGGGGTATAAGCTTGGAGATGTATTTGATAAAAAGGTAGATTTAGATAAGTTTATTGCACAATTAAGTGATGATGATTTAATTTATATGTTCCGTGGAGAAGGAATGTGTAGTCCTAAAGTAACACCAGGTACAGCAGCAGCTTTTGGTGGAATTACAGATGAGTTAAGAAGTTTTGGAATACCTGTTGCGTGTTGTGCAGATGGACCTTCAGGAATACGTATGGATTGTGGAACTAATGCATTTTCATTACCAAATGGAACAGCATTAGGATGCACATTTAATGTAGAGCTTGTTAAAGAGCTTTATACTATGACAGGATTAGAACTTCGTAAAAATAAAATAGATTCGCTTTTAGGACCTGGAATGAATATTCATAGACATCCTTTAAATGGTCGTAACTTTGAATATGTTTCGGAAGATCCTCTAGTAACAGGAAAAATAAGTACAGCTCAAGTTATAGGTATGCAGTTAAGTGGTTCAGCACCTACTATTAAGCATTTTTGTGCTAATAATCAAGAGGCATCAAGACGTTTTGTGGATTCAATAATATCAGAAAGAGCATTACGTGAAATTTATTTAAGAGGATTTGAAATTGCTGTTAAAGAAGGTAAAGCACGCTCTGTTATGACTACTTATAATCCTGTAAATGGTATATGGACAGCAGGAAGTTATGACTTATGTACAATGATTCTTAGAAATGAATGGGGATTTGATGGAATAGTTATGACAGACTGGTGGGCAGAAGCAAATACTGAAGGTGAAAAATCTACAAGAGAAAATAAAGCACCTATGGTAGTAGCTCAAAATGATATATATATGTGCGTGGCAAATTCTAAATCAAATCCAGAGAATGATAATGTTAAGGAAAAGTTAGAGGCTGGTGAGATTACTAGAAGTGATTTACAAAGAAATGCAAAAAATATTTTAAATTTCATAATGAAATCCCCTTCAATGCTTCATGAATTAGGTCGTATTAGCAAAGAAGAACTAGATGAAATTAATAAAGTAAATGATGATCATATTTTAGCTGATAATGTAGTTTATTATTATGCTGATAAGGAAACTAATGATGTAATTATTGATGGAAGTAAATTTAATAATAAAAAAGGAAGCTCAGAGATATTTGGTATTTCACTTAATGAATTAGGTTTATATGATATTGAGGTAACAATGAAGTCAGAGCAGGGATCATTAGCTCAATTACCATTATCTATTTATTATGATAATGCTTTAAAGGAAACTATTACCATTAGGGGAACTGAAGGTAAGTGGACTACAGAAACTAGAGAGTTAGGTTTTGTTTTTGGAGTAAATCACTATATAAAATTATACTTTGGATCAGATGGATTAGATATAGACAGAGTAGTTATTAGATTTAAGGAAAAGAGTAAATAGGAGGGAAGCATTTATGAGAAAATATCCAGAAAAACATTTAGACAGATATGAAAACAGAGTTTTATGAAAAACAGCTTCAAGATGCAGGAGTTGATGTAACTTGTTATAGGTATAAAGGAATGACTCATGCATTTATTGATAAATTAGGATTTGTACCACAAGCTGAAGATTTAGCAAGTATTATTGCAGATTCTATTATAAAATTATAAAAATATAAAAGGCATATTATGATTAATTAATATAAATCATATATGCCTTTTCTTAATTATCTTACATATGAGGATTGAAGAAAGAATTGAGTGTTTTTATAGTTATAGGTCAACTTTGAAACATTAAAAGATACACCAGATGGTAAATATATTTGTTCTAATACAACCATTGCTGGATCTCCAGGATCTAAATTTAATATACTAGCAAGGTTATTATCTAATTTCTCTAAGTGCAAATATCTATCAGAAAAACCAGGGTTTAAATTTAAGGCCGTTTTTAGATATTCAAAAATAGATCCTTTTGCAATTTCTTCAGTAAGGTATGGAACTATACTTTTCTTATAATAAGCTTCTTCATAACACATTATTTCATCATTTATGTACCTTACCCTTTTAACAAGATAAGCTTCATCATTAATATCACATTCTATTAGTTTTGCAATTTCTTCATCAGCACGTATAAGATCAAATTCTAAAACTTTTGATGTTATATTAAATTCTTTTAAAGAAGTAGTAAACCCTTGAGTGATATTTAAATCTATGTAACCATTACGATTTCTTCTTCTAACAAATATTCCACTTCCTTGAAGTTGATATACAAGTCCTTTAGATACTAAAGACTCTATAGCTTTAACAATAGTACTTTTACTTACTTTATATTCTGCAGCAAGAGATTCTACTGTAGGTAATTTAGTTCCTTGTGGAAGGTCATTACTATAAATATTATTTTCTATTTCATTTGCAATTATTTGATATTTTAGCATTTTTACTCCCTTTATTACATTAACATATTTATAAGTTAAGTATAGCATAAAGAAAATATGAAATAAATCATAGAAAATGTTTTCAAAAAAATGTTGACAAATTATACTGGTATAATTATAATTTAATCATACAATTTGATTGTATGATGACAAAAGGTTTGGAGGAGTATATATGGCAAACTCAGTACGTGATTATGAGAAGTTAGCAGTAGATATAATAAATGCTGTTGGCGGAAAGAAAAATATTATAAAAGCATCAAGATGTGCAACAAGACTTAGATTAGTTTTAAAAGAAACAACTAATGAAGCTAAAGAAAACGTTTCAGCTCTTACTGGAGTAATAACAGTTGTTGAAAATGGAGGACAATTCCAAGTTGTTATTGGAACTCATGTAGGAAAAGTGTTCGATAAAGTTGCTAGTGAACTTAACTTAGATAGTAGCGTTATAGAAGAAGATGCGCCAAAAGCAAGTGTTTTAAATAGAATAATTGCAACTATGTCAGCAGTATTTGCACCATTTATATATATATTAGCAGCAGCTGGTATATTACAAGGTTGTTTAATATTAATTAATATGGTTAGTCCATCTTTTTCAAGTACAGGTACTTATGAAGTATTAAGTTTTATGTCATGGGCACCATTTACGTTTTTACCAATATTTATAGCTATTACAGCATCTAAACATTTTAAATGTAATATGTTTATTGCAGTAGCATGTTGTGCAGCTTTAGTAAGTCCAACTTGGGCAGAAATAGCAGCAAGAATAGCTGATGGAGAAAGTATTAGATTTTTAGGAATTAGTTTAGCTGAAACAACTTATACATCATCAGTTTTACCACCATTATTTTTAGTATGGATATTGTCTTATGTTGAAAGATTTGTAGATAAAAAATTACCAGAAGTAATTAAAGCATTATTTACACCATTTATATGTATGGTAGTTATGGTTCCACTTACTATATTAGTTATAGGACCATTATCAGATTCATTAGCTACAGCAATAGCAAATGGATATAATTATTTATATAATTTAGCACCAGCAGTTGCAGCAGCTGTTATAGGTGGGTTATGGCAGATTGTAGTAATATTTGGAGTACACTGGGGAGTTACACCAATGTGCCTAGCTAACTATGATTTATATGGTATGGATACATTCCAAGCATTCCAAACAATGGCAGTTATAGCTCAAGCAGGTGCAGTTTTTGGAGTATTTATAAAGGCTAGAAATAAGCAAACTAAAAATATAGCATTATCAGCAGGTGTTACTGGAATATTTGGTATAACTGAGCCAGCTATATATGGTGTAAATTTAAAATTTAAGAAACCGTTTATATGTGGATGTATTGCCGGTGCAGTTGGAGCAGTAGTTGGATCATTCTTTAATATAGCTTATTATGCATATGCAGGTCTTCCAGGTATGTTAACTGTAGTAAATGCAATTACACCAGATAATTCAAAATCTATTATAGGTATGTTATTAGGAGCAGCAATATCATTTGTTGGAGCAATTATACTTGTTCAAATAATTGGAATTGGTGAAAAAGAAGATAAATCAGTAAAGGTTAAAGAAGGACAACCAGTTTTAAATACAGAAGTTAAAGAAATAAAAAGCCCTATATCTGGTAAAGTAATAGAATTAGAAAAAGTTAATGATCCAGTATTTTCTTCAGGCGCAATGGGAAAAGGTGTAGCGATTGAACCATTAGATAATAAAGTATATGCACCATTTAATGGTACAATAGAATTTATTGCAGACACTAAACATGCAATTGGTTTACTTTCAGAAGAGGGTGTAGAAGTTTTAATACATGTTGGTATGGATACTGTAAAGATGAATGGTAGAGGATTTAATGTTAAAACATCAGTAAATTCTAAGGTAAAAGCAGGAGATTTATTATTAGAGTTTGATAGAAATATCATAGAAAAAGAAGGATATTCTTTAATTACACCAGTTGTAATAACAAATGCTGATAATTATGAAGATAAGGCGTTATGTATAAATGAAGAAGTTAAAAACGGAATGTCAATAATTAATCTAAAAGAATTAAGTATAAAAATACAGTAAAAAATCAAGCAAAATATACTAGATAAAGGAGAATAATTATGAATAAGTTACCAAATGACTTTTTATGGGGAGGAGCTTTTGCAGCTCATCAATTTGAAGGTGGATGGAATGCTGGAGGAAAAGGACCAAGCGTTATTGATGTAATGACAGCAGGGGCTCATGGTGTTCCAAGAAGAATAACTGAAACAATAATGGAAGATACATTTTATCCAAATCATGAAGCAATAGATTTTTATGGAAGATATAAAGAAGATATAGCATTACTTGCAGGAATGGGAATTAAGTGTTTAAGAACATCAATAGCATGGACAAGAATATTCCCAAAAGGTGATGAATTAGAGCCAAATGAAGAAGGATTAAAATTCTATGATAATGTATTTGATGAGTTATTAAAGTATGGAATAGAACCTGTTATTACTTTATCTCATTTTGAGTTACCATTACATTTAGCAAGAGAATATGGTGGATTTAGAAATAGAAAGCTTGTAGAATTCTTTGAAAGATTCGCTGAAGTTTGCTTTAAAAGATATAAAAGTAAAGTTAAATATTGGATGACTTTCAATGAGATAAACAATCAAATGGATACAAATAATCCTTTATTCTTATGGACAAACTCTGGTGTAACACTAAAAGAAGGAGAAGATCCAAGAGAAGTTTTATATAAAGTAGCTCATAATGAATTATTAGCAAGTGCAAAGGCTGTTATAAAGGGAAGAGAAATTAATCCAGAATTTAAAATTGGATGTATGATATCTCATGTTCCAATATATCCATACTCTTGTAATCCAGAAGATATAATGGCTGCAGAAGAAGCTATGCGTGAAAGATTTTTCTTCCCAGATGTACATGTACGTGGACATTATCCAAGATATGCATTAAAGGAATTCGAAAGAAAAGGCTATGATATTGGTATGGAAGAAGGGGATGCAGAAATCCTTAGAAGAGGAACTGTAGACTATATTGGATTTAGTTATTACATGTCAAATGCAGTAAAGGCTGGAGTTTGTAACGATGGAGAAGTTTCAGTAAATGGATCATTAGAAAATTCTGTTGAAAATCCATATATAAAGGCAAGTGACTGGGGATGGCCAATAGATCCAGTAGGTTTAAGATATACTTTAAATAACTTATATAATAGATATGAATTACCTTTATTTATTGTTGAAAATGGGTTTGGAGCTCATGACAAGGTTGAGGAAAATGAAGAAATACATGATTCATATCGTATAGATTATTTAGCTAAGCATATTGAAGAAATGGAAAAAGCAGTTAATTATGATGGAGTAGAATTAATGGGATATACTCCATGGGGAATAATAGACTTAGTATCATTTACTACAGGGGAAATGAAAAAGAGATATGGTATGATTTATGTTGATCGTGATAATGAAGGTAATGGAAGTATGAAAAGATTATGTAAAGATTCATACTACTGGTACAAAAATGTTATTGAATCAAATGGATCAAAACTTAAATAGGTATATGTAAGATAAAGGGTAATATAATTATTACTATAAAGAAAATAAGAGGAATCACTTTGATATAGTTCAAGGTGATTCCTCACTTTATGTAACGATTTATAAGGAGAGGAACTAATTATGAATATATTTTTAGCAGAATTTATAGGAGTAACAATATTAATATTTATAGGATGTGGGGTTTTAGCAGGAAATTCATTAAAAAAATCAGGAACATATAAAATTGGGTCAGTTGCAATAAATTTAGCTTGGGGATTTGCAGTAGCATTAGCTATTTACACAGTAGGAGATATAAGTGGAGCACATTTAAATCCTGCTTTTACAATAGCTAAGGCTTTGAATGGAAGTTTTCAGTGGAGATTAGTTCCAGGATATATAGTAGCTCAAATTTTAGGGGCAATGTTTGGAAGTTTATTAGTATATATTCAATTTCTACCTCATTGGGAAAAGACTAAAGATTCAGAAACAAAATTAAATATTTTTGTTACAGCTCCATCAATAAAAAATAATTTTTCAAATTTTATAAGCGAATATTTAATAACTGGTATATTAATATTTTCATTATTAGTTCTAGATAGAAATAGTTTTGTTGATGGATTAAAGCCAATAGTTGTAGGAGGATTAATATTTATATTAGGAGTTTCTTTCGGTGGAGTAACAGGAGCAGCTTTGAATCCAGCAAGAGATTTTGGACCACGTCTAGCATATTTATTATTACCTATACCAGAGAAAGGTAGTTTAAATTTTAAATATGGATGGATACCTGTATTAGCACCTATTTTGGGTGGTAGTACAGGAGCTATGATAAATTTAGCTTTATATGATGAAATTGTTGATTTTAGATTTATTATTATAATAGCAATAAGTATAATAACATTAGTTATAGTAAAGGTTACAGATACAATTAGGTTTATAAAGATAAGGAGGAGTGGTAGTAATATAAGTAAATATGGTATTTTAAAGTATAACAATAAAATTTAGGCATGAATAAAAAAACTGATGTTAATTCATCAGTTTTTTTTTAGAGTTTTTACAGTAAGTAATACATTTAGTTAACCATTCAATAGATCCTTTTTCTCTTATAATGGCACTTTCTAAAACAATATAATCACCAAAGTCATCACTATTAATAGGTGGCACACTAGCGTAACGCTTTATTTGGCTATATAAAAATTCTAATCTATCATTATGTTGTTCTAACTGATGTTCTAGCAAAGTAATTCTAGTGGAAATATCTAAATTATTAGAAAAATACATTCTAAGTCTAAAAATATTTTTTGGTGTAGCTTCCATTGGTTGATCTTTTGCAAGCCAAGTCAAAAACTCTTTTTTACCCTTTTCAGTAATACTATAAAGTTTCTTTTCTAGTACATCACCACTTATTTCAATATCAAAGATTATGAGTCCTTCATCTACTAATTTCTTAAGTTCAGGATAAATTTGACTATGTTTTGCACTCCAGAATTCAGCTAATTGAAAATTAAATTCTTTTCCTATGTCATAACCTGTCATGGGTCTTCTATTTAATAATCCTAAAATTGCAAATTTAAGGGTTCTCATTTAAATACACCTCTTCCTTATTTATCAATTAATTATAACATGAATTAGTAAAATTACAATGTAGTAATAAGTATGCATAATTTAAGTTAATATCAAGCCTGTAAAGTTTTGTATAAATAAATATATATATATATATATATGTAAATATAAACATATAAATATTTATATGTTTATATTTACATGTAAGAGTTTTTATGATAATATGGTCTGGTAAATAGTTAATAATTTAACGAAGGTGAAGGAGAGATATTTATGAATTTGACAAAAAAAAGATGGATTATTTTAATAGCAAGTTGCTTTATTAATCTATGTATTGGATCAATTTATGCATGGAGTGTATTTGCCACGCCTATGGCAGAATATCTAAGCGATATTACAGGAGTAGCTTATACCGCAGGTACTTTAGCGATAGTATTTACTGTAACTAACTCTGTTGGGCCAATCACAATGATTACAGGTGGGAGAATTAATGATAAGTTTGGTCCTAAAAAGGTTATTTTCTTTGGGGGAGTTATATTTGGATTAGGTATGATATTAGCAGGTTTTTCAAAAAACCTACCAATGTTAATAATTACATATGGAATAATAACAGGACTTGGAGTTGGAATGGTTTATGGATGTACAATAAGTAATTCTGTTAAGTTTTTTCCAGATAAAAGAGGGTTAGTTGGGGGAGTAACAACTGCAGCATACGGATTTAGCTCAGTAATAATACCACCAATTGCTAATTTATTAACAACAAAATTTGGAATAACATCATCGTTTAAGGTAATTGGATTAGTATTTTTAATAATTGTATGTATTTCATCATTCTTTATTGAAAAGTGTCCATCAGACTTTATTCCAGAGGGATGGACTCCGCCAGTTGCTAAAGGTAGGGCAGTAAATAGAGTAGATAAGGATTGGAAGGAGATGCTTTCAACTCCTATATTTTATGTAATGATAGTTTTATTAACATGTGGTGCATTTTATGGATTAATGTGTACTTCATTAGCATCAGCAATAGCTCAAAATATGATAGGAATGACAGCAGCTGCAGCAGCAATAGTAGTTTCGGTTTTAGCTTTGTTTAATACAGGAGGACGTATAGTTGCTGGATATATTTCAGATAAGATAGGAAGAATAAATACCTTAGCTTTAGCTTTTATTCTTTCAATTGCAGGATTAGGATGTTTAATATTCTCTGGTGAGGGAGATATAGCACTATTTTATATTGGAATTTCAATTATAGGAGTATGTTTTGGAGCTTTTATGGGGGTTTTCCCAGGATTTACAGTAGATCAATTTGGGGTAAGAAACAATAGCGTAAATTATGGAATTATGTTTATAGGATTTGCATTTGCAGGTTATGTTGGACCAATGGTATTAAAAAATGTATATGCATCAGATGGAAGCTATCAAAGAGCTTTTATAATAGCAATTGTAATTGCAATAATAGGTTTATTATTAACATTTGTTTATAAATATATGAATAATAAAGAAATATATATAGTTAAAAATCAAAGTAGTGTAAATAGGTAATTTTATAAAAGAAAATAGATTGTATTACAGTATTTACCACAAGAAAGTATTTAGATAGAAAAAGGAGATTATAATTATGAAAAGAAAATACCCACATTTATGTAGTCCAATTAAAATTGGAAATGTAACTTTTAGAAATAGAATGTTCTCAGCGCCTATGGGGGGAACAGATATAACAGCAGATTGTACAATAGGACCAAAATCAACTAAATTTTATGAGTTAAGAGCTAAAGGTGGAGCTGGTGCAGTTACAATCAGTGAATGTATGGTTCATCCTGAAACTGATGGATCTCATGCATATCATTTAGATTTAAAAATAGTAGATTCATTGGCTAGCTTTACTTATACAGCGGATGCAATAAGACGTCATGGAGCTATTCCAAGTGTTGAATTATCTCATTCAGGGCAATATGCAGGAACTTATTTAGTAGATAAAAATAAGAAACAAGGGTTAGCACAATGGGGAGTTAGTCCAAGTGTTCGTCCAGATGGATTAGAAGTTAAAGAATTAACTCAAGAAATAATTGATGATATTGTAAAATCATATGGGGAAGTAGCTACATTAGCTAAAAGGGCAGGATTTGAAATGGTTATGGTTCATGGTGGACATGGATGGTTAATTAATCAATTCTTATCACCTTATTTTAATAAAAGAACTGATAAATATGGTGGAAGCTTAGAAAATAGAGTTCGTTTTGCTCAAGAAGTATTAGATAGCGTTCGTAAGGCTGTTGGCCCAGGGTTTCCAATTGAATTTAGAATGAGTGGATCAGAATTATTTGAAGGTGGATATACATTAGAAGATGGAGTAGAAATAGCAAAATTATTAGAATCAAGAATTGATTTACTGCATGTATCAGCTGGTACTTACCAAAGAGGATTTGGTGTTACACATCCATCAATGTTCTTAGATCATGGATGTAATGTATATCTTGCAGCAGAAATTAAGAAGCATGTAAGTGTTCCCGTTGCAACAATTGGTGCATTAAATGATCCTAAGATGATGGAAGAAATAATTGAAAGTGGTAAAGCTGATGTTGTTGAAATGGCACGTGCATTATTAGCAGATCATGAATTGCCAAGAAAGGTTATGAGCAACAAGGATGAAGATATAGTAAAATGTTTAAGATGTTTTACTTGTATGGCAGAAAGGGCTGCAACAGCAACAAGAAGATGTACAGTTAATCCATTAATAGGAAGAGAAATGGATGGAATGGAAGTTACACCAGTATTAAATCCTAAGAAGGTTTTAGTTGCAGGTGGAGGTCCAGGTGGATTACAAGCTGCTATTACAGCTGCAAAGCGTGGACATAAAGTAATACTTTGTGAAATGACTAATGAACTAGGTGGAATATTAAAAGGTGAACAAGCATTACCGTTTAAATATGAAATGTATGAGTTAGGAAATACTTTTGCAAAAATAGCAAAGGATTTAGGCGTTGAAATAAGATTAAATACAAAAGTTACGAAAGAGTATGTTGAAAATGAAAATGTAGATGCATTAATTATTGCAGTTGGTTCAGAACCAATAGTTCCAGCAATTCCAGGATTAGATGGAGATAATGTAGTTGTTGTTAATAATTATTACTTAGAATCAGAAAAAGTTTCAGATTCAGTTGTAGTTATTGGTGGTGGTTTAGCTGGAAGTGAAGCAGCAATTCATCTTGCTCAAGAAGGAAAAAATGTGAATTTAGTAGAAATGAGACCAGAACTTGCCCCAGATGCAAATATAAGACATAGGCCATTATTATTAGAGGAAATTCAAAAACAAGGAATTAATGTTTATACAGAACATAAGGCATTACGTGTAACAGCTGAAGGTGTTGTTTGTGAAGATAATAATGGAAATGAGGTTATGATTTCAGGAACTTCTGTAATATGTGCACTTGGACAAAAGCCAAGAAGAGATATGGTGGATGAATTAATTGATTGTGCTCCATATGTTGCTCAGATTGGAGATTGTGTAAGAGCATCTACTATAACAACTGCAGTATATCAAGGACATCATGCTGCACTTGATATTTAGTATATAAAAATCAGTTTGAATAGAGGTTGGTTAATAAATTCCATATCTATTCAAACTTTTTTATTATTTAAATTTTTTAAAAAGGTATTGACCTAAAGTTAACTTTACCCTGTAAGATAAAATTATTGATATAATTCAATAATATGGAAGAGATAATTCCTTGAATTTTATAAATAATTAATTTAGAGGATAATGTACTAGGAGGTAAAGTATGAAAAATAATATCTTAAGCAGAATAAATGAGCCAAAGGATTTAAAAGGTCTTAAACAAGAAGAGCTAAATATATTATCTCAAGAGATAAGAGATGTATTAATTAAAAAAGTTAGTAAGACTGGTGGACATTTTGGGCCTAATTTAGGAATGATAGAAGCAACAGTTGCACTACATTATGTATTTAACTCACCTATAGATAAAATAGTTTATGATGTTTCTCATCAATCATATCCACATAAAATTTTAACTGGAAGAAAGGAAAGTTTCATTAATCCAGAAAAGTTTGGTGATATAACAGGATATACTTCTCAACATGAAAGTGAGCATGATTTTTTTACTGTAGGTCATACTTCTACTTCAATTAGTTTAGCATGTGGATTAGCTAAAGCTAGAGACATTAAGGGAGAAAAAGAAAATATTATAGCTGTAATTGGTGATGGTTCTTTAAGTGGTGGAGAAGCTTACGAAGGTTTAAATAATGCAGCAGAATCAGGAAAAAATATAATAATAGTAGTAAATGATAATGATATGTCTATTGCAGAAAACCATGGAGGATTATATAAAAATTTAGCTGAACTTAGAGAAACTAACGGAACTTCAGGAAATAACTTTTTTAAAGCATTAGGATTTAAATATTATTACGTAGATGAAGGAAATAATGTTGAAGCTTTAATAGAAATATTTAATAAAGTAAAGGATACAGAGCATCCAGTTGTAGTTCATATTCATACTATTAAGGGGAAAGGATATGAAGATGCAGAGAAAAATAAAGAAGCTTTTCATTGGGTAATGCCATTTGATTTAGAAAATAAAGAGTCAAATAAAGTTGAATTACCAGAAAGCTATACTAATATTGCAGGAAAGTTTTTAGTTGAAAAAGCTAAGAATGATGAAAAGATTGTAGCAATAACAGCAGCTACTCCAGCTCCAGCAGGATTAAATTATTTTAGGCAAGAAGAAAGTCTTAAAGAGCAATATGTAGATGTAGGAATAGCAGAAGAACATGCAGTAGCACTTGCATCAGGAATAGCTTCACAAGGTGGAAAACCAGTATTATCAATTTTAAGTTCATTTGTTCAAAGAACATATGACCAATTATCACAAGATCTTGCAATAAATAATAATCCTGCACTTATTATGGTTTCGAGTGCTGGAATAACTGGGGGAGATGTTACGCACTTAGGAATATTTGATATACCATTAATTTCTAATATACCTAATATAGTATATCTTGCACCAACTAATAAAGAAGAGTATCTTGCTATGATAGAATGGGGAATAGAACAAAAGAATCATCCAGTAGCTATACGTGTACCAAATGGGAAGGTTGTTTCAACAGGAGTTAAGGTTGAGGCAAACTTCGATAATTTAAATGTTTATGAGAAAACTATAGATGGAAGTGAAGTTGCAATTATTGGTCTTGGTTCATTCTATGATTTAGGAAAAAGAGTTCAAGAAAAATTACAGGGTGAAACTGGAATAAAGGCTACATTAATAAACCCTAGATTTATTACAGGAGTTGATAAGGAATTATTAGCAGATTTATTGGATAATCATAAATTAGTAATTACATTGGAAGATGGAGTTCTTAATGGAGGATTTGGAGAAAAGATTTCAAGATTCTATGGAGATAAAAATATGAAGGTATTAAACTTTGGTGCTACAAAAGAATTTACTGATAGGGTATCAATAGAGGAGTTATATGAAAGATATCATTTAACTGAGGATTTAATTGTTAATGATATTAAAACTGCGCTAAAATAATAGTAATTATAAATGTTACATTAGGGGAAGGTGTATCTATAATGACATATACAATTAAACAAGTTGCAGATAAAATGGGTGTTTCAGTACCAACATTACGTTATTATGATAAAGAAGGGTTATTGCCATTTATTGAAAAGAAGGAAAATGGTACTCGTATTTTTAAGGAGTCAGATTTAAGAACATTAGAGATAATATCTTGTATGAAAGCTTCAGGAATGCCAATAAAGGATATTAAGAGATATATGGATATGTGTCTAGAAGGTGATAATACATTAGAGGATAGATTAGATATATTTCTTAAAAGGAAAGATGTTGTTAAAGAGCAAATGGAAGAACTTAATAAAATAATGAGTGTAATTGAACATAAAATTTCTTATTATGAAAAGGCCATTCAGGCTGGAGCTGAAGAAGTTCATAAAGAAAAGAATATGAGTTTAAAATAATTTAGATAGAAATAGGTTGTAAAGTTTACTACATATTTCTCTAAATATTAAAATTATTTTTATAGATCAAATTCACTTATAAAAGTAAATGAAGATAAAAGTAGGAATTGTAGAAATTTTATTATTAAAGATAAGATTTTTACAGGTTAAAATATGAAGCTTGATGAATTTTTAGATTATATGAATAGTGGATTAAATGTAGAGGGCGGTTCTGAAGTTCATAAATATATGGTAGAACTTAGTCAAGAAGCTATGAAAATTACATGTGAATTAAATAATTGTTATCATGATCCAGAGGAAATTCGAAAGCTATTTTCTAAATTAATAGGTAAAAAGGTAGATACAAGTTTTGCTATGTTTCCACCATTTTACACTGATTGTGGAAAAAATATTGTTGTTGGTAAAAATGTATTTATTAACTCAGGGTGTAGATTTCAAGATCAAGGGGGAATTCGTATCGGAGACGGTACATTAATAGGACACAATGTTGTTCTTACAACTATTAATCATAATTTTGAGCCAGAAGTACGTAGTGGTATGAAACCAGCACCGGTTATTATAGGAGAGAATGTGTGGATTGGAGCAAATGTAACAGTAGTTCCAGGAGTAACTATTGGTAATAATGCTATTATTGCCGCAGGAGCAGTAGTTACTAAGGATGTTGATTCTAATACTGTTGTAGGTGGAGTTCCAGCAAAATTAATTAAAATTATTAGAGAAGATTAAAATTAATTTATTTGAAAAAATAATAAAAATAAAAAATAAATATTATTAGACGGTTTAGGAGGAAAATTTATGTTATTTAATTTTACTTATTATAACCCAACAAGAATACATTTTGGAAAGGATTCTTTAAGTAAATTAAAAGAAGAGTTGAAAAATTTTGGAGAAACGGTACTTTTAATGTATGGAAAGAGTTCTATAAAGAAAATTGGATTATATGATGAAATAATTAAAATATTAAATGAGAGTGGAAAAAAAGTTGTAGAGCTTTCTGGAGTTATGTCAAACCCTACTTATAAGAAAGTATTAGAAGGTGGGGAGCTAGTACGTAACAATAAGGTAGACTTTATTTTAGCAGTTGGTGGAGGTTCAGTAATAGACTGTGCTAAGGCAATTTCAGTTTCTGCTTATTGTGAAGGAGATGCTTTTAAAAGATATTGGATGAATTTTGAACCAATTACAAATAAAATTATACCTGTAGGATCAGTTTTAACAATGGTTGGTACAGGGTCAGAAATGAATGGTGGTTCTGTTATAACAAATGAAGAATTAAAGATTAAAAATGGGAGAGTTTATTCATCAGAGGTGTATCCAAAGTTCTCTATTTTAAATCCAGAGTATACATTCTCAGTTCCACAATATCAAATGGTTAGTGGAATTTTTGATATTATATCTCATCTTATGGAGCAGTATTTTTCAGGAGATGATAATAATACAACTGATTATGTAATTGAAGGACTTCTTCGCTCTGTAATTGATAATGCAAGAGTTGCAATTAAGAATCCAGAAGATTATGAGGCGAGAAGTAATATTATGTGGAGTGCAACACTTGCACTTAATACCATGGCAGGACTTTCAAAGACTCAAGATTGGGAAGTTCACATGATCGAACACCAATTAGGTGCATATACAGATTGTGCTCATGGTATGGGATTAGCGGCAATTTCTATTCCATATTATCGTTATATTTACTCTTATGGACTAGATAAGTTTGTAAGATTTGCGAAGAATGTATGGAATGTATCAGAAGAAGGAAAGAACAAGGATGATATTGCAAAAGAAGGGCTTAATTGTTTAGAAGTGTTTATTAAAGAATGTGGAATGGTAACTTCACTTAGAGAACTTGGAGCAACTAAAGAGATGTTGCCACTTATTGCAAAATCGACTGTACTTGGTGGTGGATATAAAAAACTTAATGCTGAAGATATTTTAACAATTTTAGAAGAATGTTATTAAAATAATAGCAGCCATTCATAATATGAATGGCTGTTAATTAATATTAAAAAATAATAGATATTACTATGATTTACTCTAATCTAACATAGCTCTTTGCTTTACAAACTGTACGAACATATCAACTGTATTTGGATCTTGATGGTTAAAGAATAAACTATTTTTAGTATCTAAATTTTTCATTGTATCCATATCTTCATCAGATAACTTAAAGTCAAAAATGTTGAAATTTTCTTGCATTCTATTTAAATTAACAGATTTAGCTAATGCAACAACGCCTCTTTGAGTTAACCATCTTAAAATTACTTGAGCAACACTTTTTTCATATTTATCAGCTATTTTCTTTAAAGTTGGGTTATTAAACATATCATTTCTTCCTTCTCCGAATGGAGCCCATGCTTCAATTTGGACATTGTTTTTAATCATATTTTCTTGTGCTTCAATTTGTTGATTAAATGGATTTGTTTCAACTTGATTGATTTGAGGTGTAATTTCATTAAAAGCACATATATCAGATAATCTATCAGGGTAAAAATTACTTACACCAATTGCACGTAATTTTCCTTCGTTATATAAATCTTCTAGAGCATGATAAGCTCCATAATAATCACCAAATGGCTGATGAAGTAAAACTAAATCAAGATAATCTACTTTTAATTTTTTCATAGAATTAAGTACAGATTCTCTAGTTTTATCATATCCGTAGTTACTAATCCATACCTTAGTTGTGATAAATAGTTCTTCACGTGGAACTCCACATTTTTCTATTGCGTTTCCAACAGATTCTTCATTGAAATAGCTTTGAGCAGTATCAATTAAACGATATCCTACTTTTATTGCATCAATTACACAAGCTTCACATTCTTCTTTGGATATTTGATAAACTCCATATCCTAAAAGTGGCATCTTTACACCGTTATTTAAAGTTACAAACTCCATAATAAACCCTCCTTGATTTACATCTAAATTAAATTTACAATATAATTGTATACCTCGGTAGTAACAACCGGGCAAGGGAGAAGTAAAATTTCTTTTGGGGAGGATTTTTATGTATACTATGAAGCAAACATGCGAAGCAGTAGGGATGACTTATGAAACATTAAAATATTATTGCAATGAAGGGTTAATTCCAAATGTAAAAAGAGATAAAAATAATTATAGAGTTTTTGATGAAAATGATATAGAGTGGATAAGAAATCTAACATGTCTTAAAAAGTGTGGTATGAGTATTCAAGATATGAAAATTTATATTAAGCTATGCTTAGAAGGTAAGTCTAGTATTCCTGAGCGTAAAATAATACTTGATAAGCAAAAGGATGAACTATTAGATAGAATTAATGAATTACAAGAGTGTGTTGAGTATATAAATTGGAAACAACAGTTTTATGATGATGTGCTATCAGGAAAAACTAAGTATTATAGTAATTTGATAGATGTGGAAGATTAATATTATTTTTATTAAAGCTCTTTATTGACATAAAAATTAAATAATGTTACTATTTTGTTCATATAATGAACAATTTGAATAAATAGAAAAGCAAGGTGGATTAATTATGGTACTTGTAGATAGATGGATAGAAATTTCTGAATACCTAAAAGAAAAAAAGTATGCATCAGTAGATGAACTTATGGAAAAGTTTAAATTATCTAGATCAACAGTAAGACGAACATTAATAGCAATGGAAGAGAAGAACTTACTAAAAAGAGTTCGTGGTGGTGCTGAAATAGTTGATAATGAAGAAGAGACTTTACCTATAGATTTTATAGAAGTTTTTAATGAAAAAAAAGAAGAAAAGATTAAAATTGCGCAAAAAGCAGCAGGGTTAATTGAGGATAATGATATAATATTTATTGATTCAGGATCAACTTGTTATTATATGATAGATAGCATTAAAGCAAAAAATATTACAGTTGTAACTAATGGAATACTGCATATACAAAAACTTATGTCAATGGGGATAAATACTTATATTCTTGGAGGATATGCAAAGCCAGAAAAGAATTTAATTATAGGAGAAGATATTGTAAAAAAGATAGCTTCAATGAATTTTGATAAAGCGTTTTTAGGAACAATGGGAATTGATTCAAGAAGTGGATTTACTACAATGATGTTAGAAGATGGAGAAGTGAAAAAGGCTGTAATAAAATCTTCTGATTTATGTTATATTCTTGCAGATGCATCAAAATTTAATGTAAGAAAATTTTATACTTATGGAGAGTTCTCACAAGCAACAATAATAACTGATTCAAAGATAGAATTTGAAGATGGAAAAGCAAAAATAATATATTAGAAAGTAATTAAAAGCTGATTTATTTGGCTTTTTTTTATTATAAAGAAAAAGAAATAATGTTTATATGGGGGAATATTATATTTCATTAAATGATATCTATAGAATAATAAAATTCTAAAAATGAATTTTTATATTGACAAATATTCAAAAGGTGAATATTATAAAAATATAGATAAACATTAAATGGAAATAATAAGTAGAAAATGGGAGGAATTATTTATGAGCAATATTAAATTTCCAGAAAATTTCTTATGGGGAGGAGCTACAGCTGCTAACCAATTTGAAGGTGGATATAGAGAAGGTAGAAAGGGATTAAGTACATCAGACGTTATGACTGGAGGAACACATACTACTGCAAGAAGAATAACTCCTGAGCTTGAAGAAGGAACATATTATCCAAGTCATGAGGCAATTGATTTTTATCATAGATATAAAGAAGATATAGCATTATTTGCAGAAATGGGATTCAAAACTTTTAGAATGTCTATAAACTGGACAAGAATATTTCCTAATGGGGATGAATTAGAACCAAATGAAGAAGGATTAAGATTCTATGATAATGTATTTGCTGAATTAAAGAAATATAATATAGAGCCATTAGTAACAATATCTCATTATGAGACACCATTTGGTTTAACAAAGAAATATAATGGATGGTTAGGAAGAGAAACTATAGATTGTTATTTAAGATATTGTGAAACTATATTTAATAGATATAAAGATGTAGTTAAGTATTGGTTAACATTTAATGAAATAAATATTTTAACTCATGGACCTGCAGCAGCATTTATGGGAGCTGGAGTAATGTTTGATGATATTAGAGAATTAAAATTTGGAGGAGCTGAAAATAATCATTATCAAGAATGTTTCCAAGCATTACATCACCAATTTGTTGCAAGTGCTAAAGCTGTTCAATTAGGTCATTCAATAAACCCCGATTTTAAAATTGGGTGTATGATAGCATTTGGAAAGCAATATCCATACACTTGTAATCCAGAGGATGTATTATTAGCTCAACAAAAAGAAGAGTTCTCAAACTTCTTATGTGGAGATGTTCAAGTAAGAGGAGCATACTCAGGATTTGCTAAACGTTTCTTTAGAGAAAATAATATAGAAATTAAGATGGAGGAAAGAGACTTAGAAACTCTTAAAAATGGAACAGTTGATTTCTATACATTTAGTTACTATATGACAAACTGTGTAAGTACTAATCCAGATGTTGAAACTACTGGTGGAAATTTATCAATGGGATTAAAAAATCCTTACTTAGAAGCAAGTGATTGGGGATGGCAAATTGACCCTGTAGGTTTAAGAACTACTTTAAATGAAATTTATAATAGATATCAAATTCCTATGATGGTTGTTGAAAATGGATTAGGTGCTGTTGATACAGTTGAAGAAGATGGATCAATTAATGATGATTATAGAATTAATTACTTAAAAGCTCATATTGAACAAATGAAAGAAGCAATTGGTGATGGTGTTGAATTATGGGGATATACTCCATGGGGATGCATCGATTTAGTAAGTGCTGGTACTGGTGAAATGAAGAAAAGATATGGATTTATTTATGTTGATAAACATAATGATGGTACTGGAACTTTAGATAGATCAAGAAAGAAGAGCTTCTATTGGTATAAGAATGTTATTAGTTCTAATGGTGAAGAACTATAATATAGATTAGTTTGATAAGAATAATATAAAAAGTATATGCCTATTTGAAAATCTAATATATAGACTTTCAAATAGGCATTGTTTATTTCATAGGGTTTTATACAGCTACTTTAGCAGGAAAAATTTTATTGAATGAAAACCTTACTATTGGAGATACAATAAGTAAATTAAGGGGTAGAGCTACTACAAAATTTCTTATTATGCATAAAGGATATAGTTTTAATGCATTAATATTAAATCCAGCTGCAATTATAGCACCAAACATAGACATAAATAAAACCATTCCAATTACCATACAAGATGAAATTGCAAGTATAATTTTAATTTGCTTAGTTTCTTTATTAGGTTTTACTATTTTAAAAGCTATTGGTTTTGCTAATTTTCCTACAATAAATATATCTAATAAAAGTGCAACTATAAATCCAAGCCAAAATTCTTTTAATAAGTTATTTAATAAATTAGAATGAAAACCTTCATTTAATATCATATTATAAATAGTCATTCCTAAAACCATGCAAAAGCACATCATTAAAGTAAAAATAAATTTTTGAAGTTTAGTTTGTCCCATAAGAATCCTCCTAGAAAATAATTAATCAAATTTAATTTAGTCAACTAAGTTAACGAAGTTAAGTATAACAGTAAGAAAAGAAATAGTCAATTAAGTTGACTTAATGTTAATTTTAATAATTAAGTATGATAAAATATAATAAAAAAGTTTTAGGTGGTTGGAATGTTAAGAAATTTAAATATAATAGATTTAATAAGTGAAAAGCATATTGCTTTAAGACGAGAAGTAGAAGAGAGATGGAGTAAAAGTGGAGAGGAAGAGATTACCCACACTGAAGCAATGCTTTTAGCTAAAATAAATATGGGAAGAATTTCGTTAGCAGAAGTAGCAAGACAGGCTAATGTATCAAGACAGGCCATGCATAAATGTGCAAAGAAATTAGAGGATAAAGGGTATTTAAAATTTATTGCTAGCGAAACTAATCAAACATATACTTCTTTAACTGAAAAGGGAATCTTATATTGTAAGAAAAGTAATGAGTTAAAGGAGAAAATCGAGCAAGAGATTACTGAAAGTTTAGGTGAAGAAAATATAAAGTTAATTAAAAAATTGTTTGAAAGGGAATGGATAAAATAGAACTTATTTTATGAAATATAGTGGATACAAAGAGCATCACTAAATTTATTTAATGATGTTCTTTGTACTATAGAGTATTAATTAAAAAGTTCTTAAAATCTTTTTCTATTGTTGAAAGGTTTTTATCTTTTAAATGAACCAGACATAAATTACTATATATTTTTTCTTTTAAAAGAACAATAGAGATATTCTTTTTATCAAAGCATTCTACAGCTATTCTCATAAGAGGAGAAATACCCATTCCTGCAGAAACAAGACCTATTATGTTTTCTATTCTGCTATTAAAATAAACCACATTAGGTTCAAATGAAGCTTTATTACACTCACTAACAAACAAATCATAAACTCCAGATTTTTTCCCTAAGGAAATAAAACTTTCATTTGATAATTCTGAAATAGAAACATACTTCCTTTTTGAAAGAGGATGTGATTTAGGAACAATTATTACAAGTTCATCTTTAGCTAAAGGAGTAATATCTAAATTTGAATAATCTAATGTATCACTTCTTAAAAATGCAAAGTCTATTTTTTGAGATAATAATAAATTAAGTATTTCAGCATGCTCACCTTCATGAAAAGTTAATTGTAAATCTGTAACTTTTTTTTTAAAGTCTCCAATAAGATTAGCAATATTATATTGGGTTATTACTGGAATATATCCAATAGATAATTTAGGACAAGAAGAATTAAACTTATTTATATCAATTAATAATTCATCATAGTTATTAACTATATTTAAAGCGTATTTTTTTAGAGTAATTCCAGCATCAGTTAAATTAACATGTCTAGTACATCGTTCAAATAGTACACAATTAAGTTCTTTTTCTAGTTTTTTTATATGTTTTGATAATGAAGATTGAGATATACATAATTCTTCAGCTGCTAAGGAAAAACTGTTATATTTTTCTACAGTTAAGAAGTATTTTAGACTTTCTATATTCATAAGTTAATCACCATAATTTCTATAATATATTTATATTATATCATGATAATAATTCATTTATATAAAGATACTTAGAAATTATTCCAAATTGGAATAAAAACATATTAATTAAAGAATTGTTCCAGTATGGAATGTTAAATATAATTTAAGTATATAGTAGTAACTTTAAAATACTTTAATTAATATAAAAAATTTATATGATAAAAATAGACCGTAATTATAAAAATATAAATATAAAATTAGAAACAAGATTTGACTTGTGTTAGAGAAATATCTGCATATTAAAAAAATAAGAATTTTTAAAAGTTACTACTAATTAATTGAGGTGGAAAAATGAATTTAGTTATAGGAGTAACAGGAGCGACAGGTGCTGTATATGCAGTTAGGTTGCTTGAATATTTAAAGGATATAGAGGAAATAAAAACTCACTTAATAATGAGTAAATGGGCAATTAATAATTTAGAGGTTGAAACAGATTATTCATTAGATTATGTTTATAGTTTAGCAGATTTTATACATAATAATGATAATTTAGGGGCTTGTGTTGCTAGTGGTTCATTTATAACAGATGGTATGATTATACTTCCTTGTAGTATGAAAACACTAAGCAGTATAAGTAATGGATTTTCAAGTACTTTAATTGATAGGGCAGCAGATGTAATGATTAAAGAAGGAAGAAAGCTAGTTATTTCACCTAGGGAAACGCCTTTAAGTTCAATACATTTAGAGAATATGTTAAAGCTTTCAAGGTTAGGGGTTAAAATAGTACCTCCTATGCCGGGATTTTATTCAAATACTAAATCTTTAGATGATATTATAAATCATCATGTTATGAAAATATTAGATCAATTTAATATAAATATAGGCAATGACTTAAGATGGAAGGGAAATGAGTATGAATAAGATAGAAATTAATGATTTAAGAAGTGCTATTGAATACTTAAAAAATGTTAAAGGACAATTAGTAAAAAGTGATGTAGAAGTAAATCCTCATGGAGAATTAGCTGGGGTTTACAGACATATTGGAGCTGGTGGAACTGTAAAAAGACCTACAAAAATAGGGCCAGCAATGATATTTAATAATGTAAAAGGACATAAGGATTCTAAAGTTATAATAGGACTTTTAGCTAGTAGAGATAGGGTTGGAATGCTTTTAGATTGTGAACCTAAGAAGTTAGGGTTTTTATTAAATGAAGCGGTAAAAAATCCAATAAATCCAATTATAATAGAAAATGAAAATGCACCATGTCAAGAAGTTGTACATTATGCAACTGATGAAGGGTTTGATATAAGAAAGATATTACCTGCACCTACTAATACTGAAGAGGATGCTGGACCATATATAACTTTAGGAATGTGTTATGCAAGAGATCCTGAAACTGGAGAAGGTGATGTTACAATTCATCGTTTATGTTTACAAGGAAAAGATGAATTATCAATGTTCTTTACACCTGGAGTAAGACATTTAGATGCATTTAGAAAGAAAGCAGAGGAAAGTGGAGAGCCATTACCTATATCTATTAGCATAGGTGTTGATCCAGCAATTGAAATAGCATCATGTTTTGAACCACCAACTACACCAATTGGATTTAATGAATTATCTATAGCAGGAGCAATAAGAAAGAAACCTGTTGAGATGGTTAAATGTTTAACTGTTGATGAGGCTGCAATTGCGAGAGCAGAATATGTAATTGAAGGTGAGTTAGTTCCGAATAAACGTGTAAGAGAAGATATGAACACAAATACGGGAAAAGCAATGCCAGAGTTTCCAGGGTATACAGGTGAGGCTGCTAAGGAGTTGCCTGTAATTAGAGTAAAAGCTATAACTCATAGAAAGAATCCAATAATGCAAACTTGTATAGGACCAAGTGAAGAGCATGTAAATATGGCTGGGATTCCAACAGAAGCAAGTATAATTCAAATGGTTGAAAAAGCAATGCCAGGAAGGTTAGTAAATGTATATGCTCACCCAGCTGGTGGTGGAAAGTATATGGCTATACTGCAAATTAAGAAGGGTGTTCCTAGTGATCAGGGAAGAGAAAGGCAAGCTGCATTATTAGCATTATCAGCATTTTCAGAATTAAAAACTGTAATATTAGTTGATGAAGATGTAGATCCGTTTGATAGTAATGATGTTTTATGGGCATTAAATACTAGATATCAAGGTGATATTGATACAATATTTATTCCTGGGGTAAGATGCCATCCATTAGATCCTTCACAAAGTCCTGAATATAGCTGGACTATTAGAGATAGGGGAATAGCTTGTAAAACTATATTTGATTGTACTGTACCTTATGAATTAAAGGATAAGTTTAGGAGAGCTAAATTTACCGAAGTTGATTTGGAGAAATTTAAAATAGAAGAATATAATTAGTATTAAAGAATATTAGTACAATAAGATTGGATAAAAATAACAATTTTATTGTACTAATTTTATTTAATTGGGTCATAATTTATTTTAGATTCTTTATCTGTTGCCTCAATTTTAAATATAACAGGACGAATACCATCATTACATGAGCAAATTGTTACGCCTTCTTTATCTATCCAATCTTTATAATAAAATTTTTCACTGCCATGAGATAATGCAAAAACATATTGATACATAGCTTTCCAAGCTTCATCACATAATCCAGCTGGTTTTGAATAATCACAATAAAAATATTACTTAATTTTAATAAGTGATATATAATAATAGTAAAGGGTGTATAATCGTTTTCAAAAAAGAAGTGGGTATTAGAGGAGAAATATAGTATGCAAATGGATTTTAAATTAGATATATTACAAAAACAAAAATTAATATTAACACAAACAATGCAACAATCCATAAATATCTTGCAAATGTCAGCTTATGAACTAAGAGAATATATAGATAAAAAATTTGAAGAAAATCCAGTTTTAGAAGGAGAGTTAGATCTTGTAGAAAGCAAAGAAAAAACTGATAATAGTCAGTTATATAAATATTTAGAAGATATCTATAGTGAAAATTATAATTACCAATATAATAATGAAGATGATGTATCTATATTTAACTTTATTGCAAATAAAAAATCATTAAAGGATTATCTTTATGAGCAACTAGGAGAAGTAAAAAGTGATATAAAAATTAAGAAAATAGTGTCTTATATGATTGAATCATTAGATAGTAGAGGATATTTAGAAAATACATTGGAAGAAATTTGCGATGATTTAGGAGTGAATAAAGAGGTTGGAAAAGATGCATTGAAAATATTACAATCATTAGAACCTTGTGGTATTGGAGCGAGAAATATTAAAGAATGTTTATTGATACAATTAAAAAATAAAGGTATTTTAGATGAAATTATAAAGGAAATAATATTAAAGTACTTAGAGTATATGGCAGATTGTAAATATAATTATATAGCTAAAGAATTAAAAATTACACCTAAAGAAGTACAAGCGTATGGAGATATTATAAAAACTTTAGAACCAAAGCCAGCAAGGGGATATTATACTGGTGAAGAGATTAAATTTATAATACCAGATGCATACATAGTTAAAATAAGAGATGAGTATAGTGTAATAATGAATAAGGATATTATACCTAACATTACAATAAACAATTTATATAAACAGGAAATTTTAAATGGAAAAGATAAAAGAGAAGTAGAATACGTTAAGGAAAAGGTTAATGATGCTATTAGCTTAATAACTGATATAGAACAAAGAAATAATACTATATTAAAATTATTAGAGTGTATTGTTAAAAAGCAGAAGGCGTATTTTGAAAATGGACAGGAGTACTTAAAGCCAATGACTATGAGAGAGTTAGCAAATGAGATGTGCCTTCATGAATCAACAGTAAGTAGAGCTATAAAAGATAAATATATATTAACATCAAGAGGAACAATAAAAATTAAGGACTTGTTTTGCAACCGAATCATATCTTCTGGAATAGAAGGGGAGGATGTTTCAACTAATACTATTAAAAATAAGATAAAGCAATTAATTAAGTTAGAAAATAAAAGTAAGCCATTATCAGATCAAGCTATATGTGATTTATTAAATAAAGAAGATATAGCTATTTCAAGGAGGACTGTGGCAAAATATAGAGAAGAATTAGATATTAAATCATCAACTAAAAGGAAAAGATTTTAGATGGCTTTGAAATGTTTATTTCAAAATAATTACATGTAAATAATTTAATAGAGAAACTTTTATAAAGCAGAGATTGTAAATAAGTACAACCTCTGTTTTATAATATAAAATACATAAAAATGTTAAATTTAATTTAAATTTGTGTGGTAAAAAGTTTTAAAATAGGTTAAAATTAAATATATAAATAAAATTGTAAGTACAATACTGAAGGGGCGCATTATGGCAGAAAAAACGATTAAGTATATAGAAATATTTGAATTTTATAGAGATAAAATATTAAATGGAGAAATGAAATATGGTGAGAAATTACCCACAGAGCAAGAAATAGGTGAAATGTTTTCGGTAAGTAGACATACTGTTAGACAATCTATAACAGAGCTTGAAAAACAAGGATATATTTATAGGGAAAGAAGTAAGGGAGCATTTGTTGAAAAATTAGCTAAAGAAAAAGTAAATAATAGAAAAATGATTATAGTAATTACAACATATATATCAGAATATATATTTCCATTTTTAATTAAAGGAATAGATGAAGTACTAAGTAAAAATGGGTATGATATTCTATTATTAAGTACTAATAATGATAAGGAAAAAGAACGTGAGCAATTAAAAAAGCTATTAGAATATAATGTTGTTGGAGCAATAATTGAGCCGACTGCAAGTGCGTTAGGTAACACAAATGTAGAATATTACGAATCAATAGATAGAAATAATATTCCTTATTTAATGATTAATGCAGCCTATGATAAAAAGGAGCAATCTTATGTAGCTATAGATGATGAAAAAGGTGGATATATAATTTGTAAATATTTAATTGATTTAGGACATAAAAAAATAGCCGGATTATTTAAAGAGGATGATGTACAAGGTATTGAACGTAAAAATGGCTACTTAAAGGCATTAGAAGAAAATAATATTGAAATTGATAGTACAATTATCGGGAAGTTTAAAACTTTTGAAGAAGAGTTTTATATAGAAGGATTTACTAGAAGTTTGTTAAGTAAGGAAGATAAACCAACAGCTATATTTTGTTATAATGATAAAGTTGCAATGAATGTTGTTAAAATCGCAAAAGAGTTAGGGGTAAGAATTCCAGAGGATTTATCTGTTGTTGGATATGATAATGATGAAACTATATCAGCAGCATTGGATTGTGGAATAACAACAATTTCGCATCCTAAAGAAGAGCTTGGAAGAAAGGCGGCTGAAATGTTGTTATTATTAATTAATGGTGAGAAAGAAAAAGTTTCCTATGTATTTGCACCTGAAATAACAATAAAAAATAGTGTTAAAAGAATAAAGAATTCTTAGGATAAAATTATTTTATTGAAGGAATAGCAATGATTGGAATGAAAGGATAGGATCTAAAATAATAATAGCCATATAGTATAAAGACTTTAAATATTTATACTATATGGCTATTTTATTTGAAAAATTGTTATGTAATAATTCTATTGATAATGAAAAAAGTTACAAAATGTACGTTCAAAAATTTCTAAAAATTTCTATAAAAACATTTACAAACATAATAATATTTGTTAACATTTAATTGTACGGTATATAAATAAAAATGAATAAAATTGTATGCACTAATAATGGGGATACAAAATTTGGATTAACCCCGGAGGCAGATACAAAAAATGGGAGGTATTACGGTGTTAGAGAATTTAAAAGAAGAGGTTTTTAAGGCGAATTTAGATTTAGTAAAACATAATTTAGTTGTATTAACTTGGGGAAATGTAAGTGGAATAGATAGAGAAAAAGGACTTATAGTAATTAAACCAAGTGGAGTAAGCTACGATGAAATGAAAGCTAGTGATATGGTAGTAGTAGACTTAGAAGGAAATGTAGTAGAAGGGGATTTAAGACCATCTTCAGATACACCAACTCACATTGAATTATATAAAAAGTATCCTAATATAGGAGGAGTTGTTCATACTCACTCATCATTTGCAACATCTTGGGCACAAGCTAAAAGAGATATTCCTTCATATGGAACAACTCATGCAGATACATTCTATGGCCCAGTTCCATGTACAAGATCTTTAAATAATGAAGAAATTAAAAATGAATATGAAAAGAATACTGGTTTAGTAATTATTGAAACATTAACGGAAAGAAAAATTGAAGAGTTAAGTGTACCAGGAATAATTATTGCAAGTCATGGACCATTTGCATGGGGGGAAACTGCAAGTAAGGCTGTTTTAAATGCAGTAGTCTTAGAAGAAGTGGCTAAGATGGCAATAAGAACTGAGAATTTAAATAGTGAAATTACTCCAATACCTTCGGAGCTACAAGATAAGCATTATTTTAGAAAACATGGAGTAAATGCTTATTATGGACAAGGTTTAGCAAATAAAAAGAATTAATAAAGTAAGTGAGATTAATATAAAATAGTTTAAATATAAGATTTAAGGTGTTAAAAGTTTTTTAGTATATATGTGAAAGCTGGAGAGAGTTACTAGGCCAATAGTTTTATGAACTAATTCAGTTTTCAGTATATATGACATATGTAAAATTTGGAGGGGAATAATGAGAGAAGTAGAAATCAAAAGCATTAATACAATAAGAATGTTATCAGTAGATCAGATTGAAAAAGCAAAATCAGGTCATCCAGGAATTTGTATGGGAGCAGCCCCAATGACATATACATTATTTAGCAAGCATATGAACATTAATCCAGAAAATAGCAAGTGGTTTAATAGAGATAGATTTATATTATCAGCTGGGCATGGATCTGCTCTTTTATATTCAATGCTACACTTAAGTGGGTTTGATGTATCTATTGATGATTTAAAACAATTTAGACAATTACATTCAAAAACTCCAGGTCATCCAGAAGTTGGGCACACTCATGGAGTAGAGGCTACAAGTGGTCCTTTAGGACAAGGTATTGCTCAAGCAGTAGGTATGGCAATGGCTGAAAAACATTTAGCAGCTAAATACAATAAAGATGGATTAGATATAGTTGATCATTATACTTATGCAATAGTTGGAGATGGAGATTTAATGGAAGGTGTTGCTAATGAAGCAATATCTTTAGCAGGACACTTAGGATTAGGAAAATTAGTTGTTCTATATGATTCAAATGATATTTGTTTAGATGGAAAGCTTTCAACTTCATTCTCAGAAAATGTTATAGATAGAGTTAAGGGAATGAATTGGCATACTATTAGAGTTGAAGATGGAGATACAAATATTGAAGCAATTTCAGCCGCAATAGAAGAAGCTAAAAAGGTAACAGGTAAGCCAACGTTAATAGAAGTTAAAACAACAATTGGATATGGCTCACCTAATAAAGGTGGAACAAATGGAGTACATGGAGCGCCTTTAGGCTCTAATGAATATGAGGAAACTAAAGCAAATCTAAATTGGACTTATGACCCATTTACTGTTCCTGATGACGTAAAAGAGGATTTTGCTAACAATATTATAGCAAGAGGAAAGCAAAAGGAAGAAGAATGGAATGAGTTAGTTAATAAATATAAAGAGGCTTATCCAGAAGAATATAATAGTTTAATATCTTCAATTAATGGAGAATTAAATATTAATTTTGAAGAAGTATTACCAAAGTATGAAATAGGTCAATCAGTTTCAACTCGTAATGCTTCAGGATTTGCAATGAATGCAATTGCAAAAAGTTATGATGGATTATTTGGGGGTTCTGCAGATTTAGCACATTCAAATATGACCTATTTAAAAGAGCAAGGGGATTTTAGAAAAGATACTCCTGATGGAAAAAATATTTGGTTTGGAGTAAGAGAATTTGGAATGTCTGCAGCGGGAAATGGAATAATGCTTCATGGAGGATTAAAATCTTTTGTTTCAACATTCTTTGTGTTTAGTGATTATTTAAAACCTGCAATAAGAATGTCTGCAATTGAAAAATTACCATTAGTATATGTGTTAACTCATGATTCAATAGCTGTAGGAGAAGATGGACCAACACATGAACCAATTGAACAATTAGCAGGACTTAGAGCTATACCTAATGTAAATGTAATAAGACCAGCAGATGCTCATGAAACAAATGCAGCTTGGCAAATAGCTTTAGAGAATAAAGAAACACCTTCTGTATTAGTATTATCAAGACAAAATATAAATGTAAATGCTGAATTTAATTGTGTAGATAAGGTTAGAAAAGGTGCATATATAATTTCAGAAGCAGCACAAACTCCAGTAGCTCAGATAATAGCAACAGGATCAGAAGTTGATTTAGCAATAAGTTCTCAAAGAGAATTAGAAAAACAAGGAATATATGTTGATGTTATATCAATGCCATGTTTTAGATTATTTGACATACAAGATAATGTTTATAAGAATAGTGTATTAAAGCCAGGAGTTAAAAAGTTAGCTGTAGAAATGGCTTCATCATATGGATGGCATAAATATGTTGATGAGGTATTATGCATAGATACATTTGGGGCATCAGGCAATGGTAATGAGGTAATGAATTTCTTTGGATTTAACAAAGAAACTGTAGTGAATAAAGTAAAAGAGTTAATATAAAAGGTTAATAATTGGTGTATTCTTTGATGGAGTTTAATATGTTATTGAACTCCATAGAGAAAAGAGGATAGAGGAGGAGGATGAGTCATGAATAGTTTAAATGAAGTAAAAAGGATAATAGAATCAGGAAAAGCTGTTCTAGGAATTGAGCTTGGCTCTACCAGAATAAAAGCAGTTCTTGTTGATCAGATGGGATCAGTTATTGAGACTGGTGGATTTGACTGGGAAAATAGCTTAATTGATGGGGTTTGGACATACTCATTAGATGAGGTATGGATAGGAATTCAAGAATGTTATAAAGACTTGTCAGAAAGAGTTAAGGAAAAATATGATGTAAGAATAAATAAATTATCAGCTATGGGGGTAAGTGCTATGATGCACGGATATCTTCCTTTTGATAAAGAGGGAAATCAATTAGCTGAATTTCGTACATGGAGAAATACATTTACAGGACAAGCCGCTAGCGAATTAACAGAATTGTTCCAATATAATATTCCAGAAAGATGGAGTATTGCACATTTATATCATGCTATCTTAAATAATGAAGAGCATGTCAAGGATATAGATTTTCTTACAACTTTAGCAGGCTATGTTCATTGGAAGCTTACAGGGAAAAGAGTAATGGGTGTTGGAGAAGCATCAGGAATGTTTCCAATTGATATAGAGAACAAAAATTATAACAATAATATGATAGAAAAATTTAATTCATTAATTTCTTCTAATAAATATTCATGGACACTAGAAGAAATTCTTCCAAAAGTTTTAGTTGCTGGAGAAGAAGCTGGAACATTAACAGAAAAGGGAGCTTTACTTTTGGATCCAAGTGGAAGGTTACAAGCAGGAGCTAAACTTTGTCCTCCAGAAGGAGATGCAGGAACTGGAATGGTAGCAACTAATAGCATCGCTAAGAAGACAGGAAATGTATCAGCAGGGACTTCGGCATTTGCTATGGTAGTTCTTGAAAAAGAGTTATCTAAATTGCATAAAGAATTAGATATGGTTACAACTCCAACAGGAGATTTAGTAGCAATGGCGCATTCAAATAATTGCACATCAGATATTAATGCTTGGATTGAAATATTTAATCAATGTTTAGGTGCATTTGGAGTAAAGGTTACACCAGGTGAATTATACAAGAACTTATTTGAAAAAGCATTAGAAGGTGATGATGACTGTGGTGATTTAATGTCTTATTGTTTCTACTCAGGGGAACATGGAATAGGATTAACAGAAGGATGCCCTATGTTTTTACATCCAGCAAATTCAAAGTTTAATTTAGCTAACTTTATGAGAGTTCAATTATATACATGTTTTGGTGCAATGAAACTTGGTATGGATATTTTAACAAAAGAAGAAAAGGTTAAAATTGATAAAATTCTTGGTCATGGAGGAATATTTAAGACTAAGGGGGTTGCACAAAATATTTTATCAGCAGCTATAGGTGCACCTGTGGTTGTAATGGGAACAGCAGGAGAAGGTGGAGCATGGGGAAGTGCATTGCTAGCACTATATCTTGATAAAAAGCAAGAAAATAATTCTTTAGAAGATTTTTTAAATAATATTGTTTTTGGTGATACAGAATCAGTAACAGTAGAACCAAATCAAAATATGGCTATTGGATACGAAAAATTCATAGAAGGGTATAAAAGTGGTTTAACTATTGAGCAAGAAGCAGTAAATTATTTGAGAAATAAAGCTTAGAAGTTAAATACAAAATATGGTTTAAAAACTAAATTAATGTGGTATTAATAATTTTATTAAATATAAGTGTTTATTTATGGGAGGAAAGAGGATTATGAAAATATTTATAGATACAGCTAACGTTGAACAAATAAAAAAGGCAAATGCTATGGGGTTAATTGATGGAGTTACAACAAATCCATCATTAGTTTCAAAAGAAAATAAAACAATGTCAGAAGTAATTCCAGAGATTTGTGAGATAGTTGATGGGCCAATAAGTGCAGAAGTTATGAGTTTAGATACTGAAGGAATGATTAGAGAAGCAAGAGAGCTAGTAAAAATAAGCAAGAATATAGTTGTTAAAATACCAATGACTTTAGAGGGATTAAGTGCAGTTAGAGTTTTATCTCAAGAAGGAATAAAAACTAACGTTACTTTAATATTTAGTGTTCATCAAGGGGTTTTAGCTGCTAAAGCTGGAGCAACTTATATTAGTCCTTTCGTTGGTAGATTAGATGATATTGGACTTGATGGAATGGACTTAATAAATGACTTAATAATAGCAAAAGAAAACTATGGTTTTGAAACAGAAATAATAGCTGCAAGTATAAGAACAAAGGAACATATTCTGCAATGTATATTATCAGGTGTAGATATTGCAACAATACCATATGCACAAATTGAAGATATGGCTAAGCATCCATTAACTACAGCTGGAATTGAAAGATTTATAAGTGATTATAGTAAGGTTCAAAAATAATTATGATAAATCTGTACCCTATAGGTTAAGTTTACTGGTTTCTTAGGGGACATAAAATTAAAAATTGAAAGTTAGAAATTAATATTGAGATTAAAGGGAGAGATTAAAATGATCAATACAAGAAAATATAGTTTTTGGTTTATAACAGGTAGTCAAGATTTATACGGTGAAGACACTTTAAAACAAGTTGCTTTAGACTCTAAGGAAATGGTAAATAAATTAAATGATGTTGAAGGAATTAAATATGAAATAATTTATAAACCGACAGTAAGAAATGCTAATGAAATATATGATGTATGCTTAGCTGCTAATAATGATGAAAATTGTGCTGGTGTTATAACTTGGATGCATACTTTTTCACCTGCTAAGATGTGGATAAGAGGATTATCAATATTAAATAAACCACAACTACATTTCCATACACAATTTAATAGAGATATTCCTTGGGATACAATGGATATGGATTTTATGAATTTAAATCAATCAGCGCACGGAGATAGAGAGTTTGGATTTATAAACACAAGAATGGGTAACAATAGAAAAGTTGTTGTTGGATATTGGCAAGATTCAGAAGTTCATGAAGAAATAAATAAATGGATGAGCGTTGCAGCTGGATATGTTGAAGGAAGAAATATTAAAATTGCTAGATTTGATGACAATATGAGAGATGTTGCTGTAACCGAAGGTGATAAAGTTGAAGCAGCATTAAAATTAGGTTGGACTTGTGACGCTTTTGGAATTGGAGATTTAGTAGAAGTAATTAATGAGGTTACTGATGAAGAAGTTGAAAATTTAATGAAAGTATATGAAGAAAAATATGAAATTTGTGAAGCTGGAAAAACAGAGGGTTCTGTAAGAAATTCTATTAAATATCAAGCAAGGGTAGAAATTGCTTTAAGAAGATTCTTAGAAAAAGGTGGATATACTGCATTCACAACTAACTTCCAAGTACTTCATGGTATGGAACAATTACCAGGACTTGCAGTACAAAGACTTATGGAAGATGGATATGGATTTGGAGGAGAAGGTGATTGGAAAACAGCAGGTTTGGTTAGATTAATGAAAATTATGACTAATAATACTAGAACTTCTTTCATGGAAGATTATACTTATAACTTTGAACCAGGCAATGAAATGATTTTAGGAGCTCATATGCTTGAAGTTTGTCCAACAGTTGCAGCTAATAAACCTTTAATAGAAGTTAAGCATTTAGGAATTGGTGATAAGGCTGATCCAGCAAGATTAATATTTAACGGGCAAGCAGGCTCAGCAGTTTGTGCATCATTAATTGATTTAGGTGGAAGAATGAGGTTAATAATAAATGAAGTAGAAGCTAAAGAGGTTGAAAGAAATCTCCCACAACTTCCAGTAGCAAGAGTGCTATGGAGACCAGAGCCATCATTAAAAGTAGGAGCAAAAGCTTGGATACTTGCTGGTGGAGCTCATCATACTTCATTCTCTTATGAATTAGATTCAGAGCAATTAACTGATTTAGCTAATATGTATGGAATTGAGTCAGTTTTAATAGGAAAAGATACTAATATTAAGGAATTTGAAAAAGAATTAAAATGGAATGATTTATATTGGAGATTAAATAGATAGTTTTATTTAAGATAAGGGGGTTAGAGAATTATGAGTAGATTAATAATTAATACACACAATAAAAAGTCAAAAATAAGCAAGGAAATATATGGACATTTTTCAGAGCATTTAGGAAGGTGTATATATGAAGGAATATATGTTGGAGAAGATTCAAAAATACCTAATGTAAATGGAATGAGAAATGATGTTGTACAAGCATTAAGAGAAATGAAGATACCAGTATTACGTTGGCCAGGTGGATGCTTCGCTGATGAATATCATTGGATGGATGGAATAGGACCAAAAGAAAATCGTAAAAAGATGATAAATACACATTGGGGGGGAGTTGTAGAAGATAATAGTTTTGGTACACATGAATTTATGGAATTATGTAGACAATTAGAATGTGAGCCATATATTAATGGAAACCTTGGTAGTGGAACAGTTCAAGAAATGTCTGAATGGGTAGAATACTTAACTTTTGATGGTATTTCACCAATGGCAGAGTTAAGAAAACAAAATGGACATGAAGAACCATGGAAAGTTAAGTACTTTGGTGTAGGTAATGAAAACTGGGGATGTGGTGGAAATATGACGCCAGAATTCTATGGAAATATGTATAGAAGATATCAAACTTATTGTAGAAACTACGGTGAAAATAAGCTTTATAAAATTGCATGTGGACCCAATGTAGATGACTATAATTGGACTGAAGGAGTAATGAAAGTAGCGGCAAACTATATGGATGGTTTATCATTACATTACTATACTCATCCAGGTGGATGGGAAAATAAAGGACCAGCAACAGGATTTGATGAATCTGCATGGTATGAAACTATGAAAAGAACTTTAAAAATGGAAGAGTTAATAAATAAACATTTAGAAATAATGAATAAGTATGATCCAGAAAAGAGAGTTGATTTAATTGTTGATGAGTGGGGTTCATGGTATGCAGTTGAACCAGGAACTAATCCAGGATTCTTATATCAACAAAATACAATGAGAGATGCACTTATAGCTGGTATTAACTTAAATATATTTAATAAGCATAGTGATAGAATAAAGATGGCTAATATAGCTCAAATAGTTAATGTTTTACAATCTGTTATTTTAACAGAAGGAGAAAAAATGATTTTAACTCCAACTTATCACGTGTTTAATATGTATAAAAATCACCAAGAAGCAACATTAGTTGAAAGTTTTATAGAAACTAAGATGATTGGAGTTGGTGAAGAATATAAAGTTCCAAATTTAAATGAATCAGTTTCTGTAGATAGTGAAGGAAGAATTAATATAACTATAAATAATTTATCTATTGATGAAGCGTATGATATTGAAGGAATAATAGTTGATAGACCGGTTAAATCAATTACAGCCACTATTTTAACTAATAAAATGGATGCTCATAATACTTTTGATAACCCAGAAGTGGTTAAGCCAGAAGAGTTTAAAGATTTTGTTTTAACATCACAAGGATTAAACTTTAAGATTCCAGCTTGTAGTGTAATTAGCTTTGTTATTGAGTAATTTATGGAAAATAGATTTTGTAAAAAATGTTTATTAGATCAAGTAATGGGCGATGCCGAATATAAACATATGCAGGATTATATTAAAAATATAGATAATGATATTAAAACTCCAGAAGAGGATTATAAAATTAGGTTAGATACTTGTATGGAGTGCGATAATCTTGTAAACGGCATGTGCAAATTATGTGGTTGTTTTGTTGAAATGAGAGCAGCTGTTAAGAAAAATTATTGTCCTAATATAGATAAAAAATGGGATAAGATTTAAGGGTAAATTTTCGCTGTTATAAAAGTAAATAATATTTATACAGAAGTTGAAGGCATATATCAAAAAGAGGGAATATTTTAGATATATGCCTAATTTTATTTATGCTTAAATATTTATTTAAATTTATTATAAGGATTAAAGGAGGGAGTGAATATTAACATTAAGATTAAAAATTAATAAAATTTATAGGATATAAAGGGGAAAAGAGATTATGAAATCAAAAAAAGTAAGAAAGATATTAGCATTTTTTATGACGGGAGTTTTAATATCATCTTTTGGATTAATTAGAGTTACGACAGCTAAAGAAAAAATAGAAGCTAAAACCCGTGTTTCTGTACATGATCCTTCAATAGTTAAAGATGGAGATGAATATTATGTATTTGGATCTCATATAGATGCAGCGAAATCTACAGATTTACAAAATTGGACTAGGTTCACTAATGGATATACAACACCGGGTAATGTTATATTTGGAGATTTATCAGAAAACTTAGCTGGTTCATTTGCATGGGCTGGTGAAGACGATTCTGATAGTAAAGGTGGTTTTTCTGTTTGGGCACCAACTGTATTTTGGAATGATAACTATGTAAACGATAACGGAACTAAGGGTGCATATATGATGTATTATTGTACATCTTCTACTTATAAACGTTCTGCTATAGGTTATGCAGTATCTCAAAATATTGAGGGGCCATATACTTATGTAGATACTATTATGTACTCTGGATTCACTAAAAATGATGCAATTGATTCAAATAGTATTAAAAACACTAAGTATGTAAATACTCATATAGATGAGCTTATTGAAGAAGGTATATTGGAAGGATTAAATGATTCATGGTTTAATGCTGATGGTTCATATAATACAAGTTACGCACCAAATGCAATAGATCCAGAATTATTCTATGATGAAAATGGGCAGTTATGGATGACTTATGGATCTTGGTCAGGTGGAATATATATATTAAAAATAGATGACACTACTGGACAACCTATATATCCAGGAGCTGATGCAGACCAAGATAGTCTTAATCTTACAGATAGATATTTTGGTAAAAGAATATCAGGAGGTTATACACAATCAGGGGAAGGGGCAGATGTAGTATATGATAAGGAGACTGGATACTACTATATGACTGTAACTTATGGGGGATTAACTGCTGATGGTGGATATAATATGAGGTTATTTAGATCAGAAAATCCAGATGGTCCATATTTAGATTCAGCAGGAAGAAATGCAGCTTTATCAGGAAATGTTAGTAATATTGATTATGGAATTAAGTTAATTTCTAATTATAAATTTGATTGTCAGGATACGGCTCTAAAGGCAGCAGGTCATAACTCAGTTCTTTTAGAAGAAGATGGGGATAGATATTTAATTCATCATCAAAGATTTGATAATGGAACTGAATATCATGAGGTAAGAGTTCATCAAATGTTTGTAAATAAAGAAGGATGGCTAGTAGTTGCTCCTTATGAAAATAGTGGAGACGAAATTTCACAAACAGGATATTCAAAGGAAGAAATAGTTGGGAATTACCAATTTATTAATCATGGAACTGCCACTACAAGTGCTGTAGCAAACACATTGAATATTAAATTAAATGAAGATTTTACAGTAAGTGGTGATATAACTGGTACTTGGACTATGGAGGAAGATACTTATTATATGACTATTACTACAAATGATGTAACTTATAGTGGAGTATTCTTTAAACAACAAGATGAATCATTAGAAGAGAATAAAGTTATGACATTTACTGCTATTGGAAATAATAATGAATCAGTTTGGGGAAGTAAACTTGAATTAGATGATTTACAATCAGTTGAATATACAGGAAAGGATTTAGAAAAGAAAATTCCAAGTGTAACTAAATCTGATATAGAATTACCTAAATCAGGTGCATATGATACAACAATTGATTGGAAATCAAGTAATGAAAATAGTATATCTAATGAAGGAAAGATAAATCGTACAGGAGAAGATGAAACTGTTACTTTAACTGCAACTATAAGTAAGGGAGAAGAGGCTATTACTAAGGAATTTACTGTACTTGTTAAGGGGATTTTACAAGAAGTTGGAGTAGAACCAATTTATAAATATGATTTTGAAAGTTTAGAGAATCAAGCAGTTGCAAATACAGGTAGTAAGAGTGGTAATGCAACATTAATCGGTACTTCATCAGTTGTAGAAGATGAAGAAAGAGGAAATGTATTAGAGGTTACAAATGAAAAGGGTGCAGAAAAGGTTAACTATTTAGCATTGCCTACAGATACATTTGAAGGAATTACAGAAGAGGGATATACAGTAAGTATGTGGGTAAATATAGATAAGAATGATTCAAATTATTTTGAGCATAGTGCATTATTTGAAGCGAGCATGACTAATGAAGATGGCACTCCTAATTATCCAATTACAAGAATAAGTGCTAATCTTTTTGGAAGAATAAATGCAAATGGAGCATGGTCAGATGCAACAGAAATATCTAAACCATTAGAAGGGAACAAGTGGGAATATGTAACTTATACTGTAAGCTCTACTGGAATAGTAGTTTATGTAGATGGTAACGAAGTTGCTAGACAAGATAAAGATATATCATCTTGCTTTAATGATAATTTCTTAGCTTTAATGACAGATGTAAGAGTAGGTAGTGGGAATATATGGAGCGATATGGATATAGCAAATGCTAAATTTGATAATGTTGCAGTTTATAATGTTGCATTATCAGATAAGCAAGTAGAGGCTCTTTATAATCATGAAACAAGGGAAAATGAAGATCAAGAAAATCCAGAAGAACCAGGAGATATAGTAAATCCAGAAAATCCGGGAAGTAGTGATTCAGAAAATGTTGATTCAGGGAAGAAGCCAACAGTAAATAATAATGTAACATCAAAATTACCGCAAACAGGGGCAGTTAATGTATTATTTACATTAGCTTTAGGTGTAGCAAGTGTTACTATTGGTGGAATAACTTTAAAAAAGAAAAAATTATAATATAGAGTAATTAATAAAACTGTATCAAAAGTACTTTTGATACAGTTTTATTAATTTAAAAGATAAATCTTATTGATTAATATTTATTTTAGTGCCTAAAAGTTTTAGAAAATTAGTATAACTATAAAATTTTGGTGCATTCAGATACTCATCTTTATTAGAATTACTTTTAAATATAAATTGTGTGAAGGAATAATTATAAATTTCATTAAATAGTTTTATATCACTCCAACTTTTCCCATTATTTAACGAATAAGTAGAATATAAATGATTATATTCCATCCACTGACAATAAAGAATATCATTATATTTAATTAGATTTGGAAATAAGCTTGGTATTTTGGTGCTTAAAAATATATTGTTTTGAATATGAGGAGTTTTATTTTCGAAAAATAAGTTTATATATTTACAGTAAAATTGATTTTGATTTTTTTCTGAATATACAATATGATAGATATTTTTTGAATCTATTAATACAGATAAATAAACCTTTGATTTTTTTGAAGAAGTTATTTGAATAGGAGCATCCCATTTTTCTTTATCGAAACTATAATTAGCTACAAAGAGTTCTTCATATCTATCTATTAATTTGAAGTAATAAATCTTTAAATTACTTTCATTTATTATTACTTCAAAATTATTTAAAAGTGTATAATTTAAAAAATCTATGTTGCTTTTTACCCAAATAGTATTTTTTTTATAATAATGTACTAATGCTGAGAAGTGAGACTTTTCTTTATTTATTTCATAGTAAATTATATGAACTTTATTATTAAGGTGCTTAATAAAAGGAAATTTAATTTTATATTTATTAGAATCATATTTTAAAATTAATGTTTTATATATTTTTGAACCATTTATATGTAAGTAGTTGAGAAATTTATTTTTTTCAGTGAATAATCCATATATATTATCATTAGAATCTATATCAAAATAAATAGTTGATAGTGATGAAATATCTGATAAAATTTTTTTGTTTTTTTTTATTTCAAAATTAGAATTAACATAATTAATAGAAATTCCATTTTCTACAGAAATAGTATATAAATCATTAAATGAATTTCTAATTAATATTGAAGATTGTCTTATAAATGACATAATATCACTCCAGATACATTTATATATTAAATATATATTTTTCTAGCTATATTAATATGTTATTAATAATTAAATTTTAAAATTAGCTTATCAAGGATATAAGAAATACTTGTATAAAAAATAATTAATTTCAAAAAAACTCTCAAAAGGAAACATATATAGCTATAAATCATAATATAAAGTAAAAAAAACAAATTTATTGTCTAATTAATGATATAAATCAGGAGGAAAGAAATAATGTCATATAAAAAAGGGAGAATAGATAAAAGTTCAAATTGTCATAAGGAAATCAAATTTAAAGATAATTGTGATTTAAATTGTTGTGATAATTTAATAGTTAGGGACTCAGATATTTATGAAGCTGAATGTGTTCCAGTAGTAACTGAAAAAATATTTGATAGTATAATTTTAGAAGACTTTAAATACAGGGTAGAAGAGGAAGAGTTTACTATAGTTTCTACAGGGAAATGTCATTATGATGAAGGAGCACCTATATGTATAGATAAAATAGGAATAACTTATGATTTTATAGGAATTGTGGAAGAGAAAAAGGAAGAATTGATAAATTCTGAAAATATTATTTTTTCAGCAGAACCAGGAACAGGATATAATACTTCTGATGAAGTTTTTTATAATGAATATATAGGAACATTTACAACAAATAGGTGTTGTGAAAAAGACAATAAAAAGCAAGGGATAAAATCTAGAGTTTTGGAGAACAATGTAAAGTTTTACGTTAGCAATTTGCAAATTGCTTTAATAGGTACAATAGGAGATAAACAGTTTAAAGCAATTTCAAGTAATATGCCATATACAGGACATATATTTGATGGAGTTAGCTTGGATTTTTACGGAAGAATAAATTTACCAAAGGGTTCTAGAAAAGCAACTATACATGAAGAGTATGATGGATGCTTAACTGCTGAATGTGCAACAACAAATTCTTTATATAGTAGTGATAGTGACACATTCACAGCAGCTATAGAATTTTTATTAGTAGTCGAGAAAAATATGTATTCAACAGTAACTGAAAAAATGGCTGTTTTTACAATGAGTAATGCTGTTATATCTCACTCTGGAGAAGTAAGTCATGAATGTTATGATGGTTGTTTAGAAGATGAGCCTAGTTATGATTGCTCAAAAGATGAATCTAGTCAATGTTTTGATGAAATTACTAATGAAGGTATTTGTAAATATGAAATTGATAGAATAGAAGATATTTGTAGGGATTAATTAATGGCAAGAAGCAAAAGAAAAATTTAAATAATTAAAATTGTAATATTTATTTAAAACTTCATAAAGGTATTAGATAATTATGTAGTTTTTATTAAATAAATATTACTGGAAATTATTGTTTCCAGTAATATTTATTACATATAATAGGGAGAATGTTTTTTAAGATTTTATTTATATTAAAGAGTTTATATTCTTAAAGGTTATTTAAGTCTATAGGCGTTATAGATATTTGATCTAATTCTTTATTTAAATTATCTATTTGTTTTAAAATTATAGAAATATTTTCATTTATTAAGCAGATATCATTAGATAATTTAGCGGTTATAGTATTAAGTTCTGAAATTATAGAATCAGTATTTTGTAGTGAGCTATTAATATCAGTATTAAATTTATTGAGTGTTTGATAAAATTCATTTTTTATATTATCTACATCACTAGTATTTAAATCTACTATATTAGTTAATTTAGAGATTTTATTATTTATTGAATTTTTAAAATTGTTAAAATCAAAATCTATGTTTGTTTCATTTAAATTTATAAGCTCTATAAATGGAGGATTATTAGAATAAAATGTATCGAAATTAATTAATGTATTTAATATTGAGTCTAAAGGCTTAATAATTAAGCTAGATTTTGTTTTATTAGATAAAATAGATATTAATATAGGAGTAATATCTATTCTTATATATTTGTTTATATCATAAGAATTAATTTTTATGTTTATATTAGAATCTGACTTTGTTTTAGATATAAATTGTGGATTAATAATTAAATCATTGTAAGGTGTTAAATTTTCACAAATTGATAGAAGTATGGACTTATTATTGATAAATTTTGAATCATTTATATAGAGATTTAAAAATGCTGAATCAAATGAATTTAAATTAATAGTACATAAATCAAAGTCTAAAATCGTTAAGTATTCATTTTTTGTATTAACTTTATTATGCATTATTCCTACAAATAAACTATTATTTTTAGAATTAATTTTTAAATTAGTTTTATTTATAGTAGCTCCAGAGGAACAACTAATTTTATTAGAACATTTCAAGATTAATCACTCCTAGTTTAGTAGTGCTCATTTTTATATATTATGAAATTAATTTTTATTTTGTTCTTATATATAGGGTAATAAAAAATAAAAATGGAGTCTGGTAAAGAATAAAATATATTCTTTACCTTGACTTCCATTTTCATTATAAAAATTATATTAACTTATTTTATTTGTTACAGAAATTTATTTAAAGTTTAACAGTGTTCTTCAACTGCTAAAGCTGTAATTTGTCCACTAACAGTTGTTCCAATTTGTGCTAAAGTTGCATTTGAAATTTCTAGTGTATAGGTACAGCATTCACAGCATACACTACAATCACAAATTTGGAATTCAAATGATTTTCCTGATAAAGCATTAATTAATGAACTTGAAGTATAAGATCCACCTACATATTGAGAGCAACCATCAGAGCAACATTTTTTTACTCTAAAAGTTATGCTTGTTAATACATCTAATGGAGCACTTATTAAGGCAGTAATACGAAGTAACACCTTAGGATTTTTTAAGCACTTTGTGTTTAATGTTACACTTGCTACTGAGAATGGATTTCTTATACTAGCTCCTGCTAAATCTAATATAGGTAATGGACCTGCAGATCCACAACCACAATTTAATACGGACTTTCCTGGTTTTTTTATTTCACATAAAGAGTTCATAAGATTACCTCCAAATTTAATATCTAAGCAAAGCTTAGCAAGATTTTTCTACGGCTAAAGCAGAAATAGTACCACTAACTGTTGTTCCTGCTACTAATAAGCTTGCATTAGATATTTCTACAGAGTAAGTTGCACATCCACAACATTCTCCGCAGTCGCAGAATTGGAAAGAGAATGATTCACTATGCAAAACATCAATTGCATCACTATAGTTATAGCTTCCACCAACATATTGAGAGCATCCGTTGATGCATCTTACTAGTCTAAATGTTATATTTGGAAAAACTCCTGCTGGAACATTAATTAATGCAGTAAAGTTAATTAATACAGTTGGACAGTGCATTCCTCTTGTATCAATAGATGTGCTTGCAACTGAATAAGGATTTACTATACTAGCACCAGTTAAATCTAATACTGGTAAAGGTCCAGCAGCACCACAGCCACAACTTAATATAGATTTTCCAGGTTTAGGACATGAACATTGTTCATTACAACCTTTTTTACACATACAGCTATTGTTATTATTATTATTTAACATAATTTTCCTCCAAAGTTTGTATTTTTTAGGATTTATTAAAGAAATATATCTTCCTCAATTTTATAATATGTACTTATAGACAAATGGTGATAAAACATAAATCATTTCTAGACATATTTTTACAAATTATAATAGGATTAAATATAATTTATTTAATTGGATTATAATAAAATACAAATTTTATTATAATTATTTAAACTTGCAAACTAAAACTAGAAAAGGAAACTTAGCTATTTAAAAATCATAATATGAAGTAAAAAATTAAAATTATTGTCTTATTAACTTTATAAATTATAAGGAGGTAAATAATGTTATATAAGAGGAAAGTTATTAATGACTATCCAAATCATTATAAAGAAGTTGCCTTTAAAGATAGATGTAATTTAGAAAGTAACTATAGTTTAATATTTGAGGATGCAGATATTTATCAAGCTGAATGTATTAAAGTAATAAATGAAAAAATAATTGATTATATTACAGTAGAAGATTTTAAATATAAGGTTGAAGAAAAAGGAGAGTTTAAAATAGTTAATTCATTTACTTATAAATATAATGAAGATGATTCTATATTCATAGATAAAATAAGTATAAATTATGATTTTATAGGAATGCTAGATGTTGAAAAGGAAGAATTAGTAGATTTAGAAAAAGTAACTTTTTCAGCAAAATCAGAAACAGGATATAAGTCTTGTGAAAAAACTTTTTATGATAAATTCACAGCAAATGTTTGTGCTAGCAAAAATTGTTTTAGAAGAGGCAAAAATAATGAAGTAAAATCTAGAATTTTAGAAAATGAAGCACAGTTTTATGTATGTAATTTACAAGTAACCTTATCTGGAACAATAGGAAAGCAAGAGTTTAAAGCTATTTCTAGTACTACACCCTATACAGGAATTATATTTGAAGATGATGGTTTAGATTTTTACGGTAATATATATTTACCAAAAGAATATAAAAAAGTAACTATACATGAAGAATATGATGGATTTTTAACTTCTGAATGTGCAATTGCAGATAGTAAATATGATTTTTCTAGTGATACATTTACAGCTTCAGTAGAATTTTTATTAGAAGTTAAAAAAACTATATATTCAACAGTAAATGAAAAAATGGACATTTTTACTATATCTGACTTATATAATTAAAATGATATAATAATACTTAATAAAATAGAGAATTTAAAAAATAATTATTACACATATGTACATTAAAAAATAATTTAAATGAAGTTAAAATATGAGTAAGGATTAAAAGGTATAAAAATACCACATATCAAAGATAGGTGGTATTTTTATTTAATTGTAAAACTAAGAAATAATTTTATTAAATAAGTGTATATCTTTATTAAAGACAATTAGGAAAATACGAGAAACCATATAACTATGCAATGCAACGCCTAAAAGAATCATAAATAAAAATACTATTGGAAAATAAAAAGTTGTAAACAATACAGATACTCCAAATAAAGTAATAAGTATGCTATAAGGAAGATTTTTAAGTGAAATAATGAAGCAATACTTAAAAATATTTAATATAGAACATTTGGTTTTTGTTAGTATTGGAAATATATATGGAGTGACTAATAAAAAAATAAGTAAAGAAAAAAATATAAACGGTAAAGTGAAGTAAGAGAGTGATAAACCACACTTTAACCAAAAAACTAAGTTAACTCCTAAAGCTATAGATATTATCAGAATAATTAACCATATTATTGTTGCCTTTTTGAAATTTTCCTTAAATGATTTAAAGAATAGCTTTATTAAACTTCCTTCTTCATTATTGACAAGTTTTAAATTAACAGAATATAAAGCTGTAGTTGTTGCCCCTATTGTTATTATAGGAATACTACAAAATATCCATAAAATATTTAAAATAAATAAATCAGCAATTTTATTCATAAACTTAGAAAAACCACCATCTGGATTAAAGATATTTACCATAAAACCCCTCCTAATTTCCATATATATCTAATTTTATAATACAGTATGTAAATGATTAAATCAATGATATTAAACAATATAAAAAGAGAATTAACAGTTTTTTTAGAAGCAATAAAAATATTTATATTTCTATTAAAATGAATATTTATTATTTCTTAGAAGAATAATAGTATTATTGATTAAATTTAACTAAGGAGGATATTTATGAAGTATAAGAGAATATTAGTATTAACTTTATTATTTCTATTAATATGTAGTTGTAATGTTTTTGCAGGTAAGAGACCAGAACCTAATGCAATTTTTATGGGAGAGGTAGAAGAAGTTCAAAGAAATGAGAATGATAATACTTTAAATATAAAAGTTAAAGGATATCTTAAGGGGGTTACAGTAAAGGATCAACAATTAATAGCGGTTGTAGATAATGAAACATTAATAATTCCAAATGAATGTCCAAAGGAAGGTGAAGAAATAGATATTAAAAAAGTTGATCTTAAAGAGTTTAAGGTAGAAAAGGGTGACGTGGTATTTTTTGTATTAAGTGAAGCTATGACAAAATCAAATCCACCTCAAGCCTCAGCTAAGGCTATTCAAGTTACATATAAAAAATAAAATTTATTTACTACATCTTATATAAATATACTTTATGTGAGATGTAGTAAATATGTAACATAATTAAGTATATTTACGTAATATATATTAAGATTTATTTTATCGATTGTACAAAAATATAAGAGTTTAGACTTTTATGATTGTTGAATTATAAATTTTAATTTAACAATAAATATTTAAGTTAAGTAATTATAATTTAATATTATCTTCCGTATTGTAATAAAAAATTTTTATAGAAAAGGGGCTGTTGCACTAAAAAAATTTATACAGAATATATTGTTTTTATAATTAAAAATCAAGGCAATATATTGTAGTATTTATTCTTAATGCAACAGCCCCCTTTTTATTGTTAAATAAAAACCCTCGGATTGTCCGAGGGTCCCAATAAGCTTTAGCGGAGTGATAATGAAAATCCTCCATTGTATAATTATATTGCGGTCTGCCAACTGCAAATAAAAATGCAAGGGAGGAATTGTCATGAACGACATACATAGTTTATCACACACGAAATGGTGTTGCAAATACCATGTTGTATTTGCTCCAAAGTATAGAAGAAAGGCCTTTTATGGTGCAAGAAGACTTGAAATAGGTGCAATATTGAGGAATTTATGTGAATGGAAAGGGATAAATATATTAGAAGCGGAAGTATGTATAGATCATGTACATATGCTAATAGAAATACCGCCGAAAATGTCTGTATCAGGATTTATGGGATTTTTAAAAGGAAAAAGTAGTCAGATGATATATGAAAAGTGGGGAAATGCAAGATTTAAGTATAGGAACAGAAGTTTTTGGTGCAGAGGATATTATGTTGATACAGTTGGAAAAAATACAAAAATAATAAAAGAGTATATAGCAAATCAGTTAAAAGAAGATCAAGCAAGCGATCAATTAGCATTTGATATGGACGACCCTTTTAAGGGTAACTAATGGAATAGTGCACGTGGCAGACTGTTTTACGTCTTGAGGACGTTGCTTTGGGAGCAGGGCTATGCCCGCAAAGGGAAAACCACTAGTTTAACTAGTGGATTTTTATTATATATTATGTGAAATATTGTTTTGGATGAGCTTAACGAATGTATCTGGAGTTACAATTCTAACTTTAGGATTTTTATTTAATTTAGTTATGACATCATTAACATTATCCATTGTATTACTCCAAACATGAACATATACAAAGGTATAAGAGTTTGGATCTTTAATATTTGTATATCCTAAATTAATTCTATCGTTAATATTAGAAATCAATTGATTTCCATCTTCTATACCAGCCCAAAGTAAATCTCGGCAAGAAATTATAGGTTTATCATTAGACCAAATTATTTTTCCCTTATAGGCATTATTTATATCATAATTCAAGTAAAAAAGAGCATCTATATTAGAATTACAAGTATATTTATCCCATAAATCTTTATTATAAAAAGTTTCATCATCAAGAATTAACACAGAATGCTCATCAACATTTTTCATATACTCATTAAGTCGTTTAGTATAATCAATTAATTTTTCAGGAGGATATTTACTAGGATATATGTAGCCATTACCAGAGGGGGAAACTATATAATTATCACTATATTTTGAGGAACTTGCATATTCATAATATTTATTGAAGACTGTAGGAGCTAAATAATATAATGAAGGGCTTAAAGACCATCCTAAATTAAAACTACCTCTATAGAGAGAGCCAAACCAGTTTTTTGCATTGAAATTACTTCCTAGAAGCCATTGTTGATTATCACCATCAGACATTACAAAAGTAACATAATGAACTTCATCCTCTTCAATTAATTTTTCAGTGGTGTTTTGAGTCTTAGGAGTTGAAGGATAAGAGCTTAACACTGAAAGATTATAAGACCAATCTGCCGCAATCATATCAATTCCAAATTTAGAAGCAATTGAAACATTAGTATGTTCATCAGGTCCCCAGCCTAATACTCGTCCTCCATCATCCATAGAACTAAAAATAGCCTCTCTTAAAGTACTATCATTTATATCATCCTCATAAAAAATTAATGACTTTGAAAGAATTGCATAGTCCCTTAATGACATATATTTGTCGCTAGGTAATTCTATTACTGTTGAGTGATTTAAGCCAGAATTCCAAAGGTTATTAAATGCCCAATATTTATCGGTTCCTTTACAATCTTCAATCATGGTTGTTATGCCATGATTATTTAATATAGCTTCTATAGATTCATCAATAGCTATGGAATTTTTTAAAGATGCAAGAGTACAAGCGTTATTTATTGAGTCTTCTTTTACACTACTGTATAAAACATATCCATCAACTTCAGATTTAAATTTATCCACAAGTTGCCATGGATCTTTAACTGTTTTATATTTAACTTTATAATTTTTATTTAAATCTTCAAGCCATATTTTATAATCTGGTTCATTAGAACTTAGAATATAAATTTGATCTTCAGATTTTGATGATATAAGTCCCTGAAGAGTGACTAACATTGTTTGCTCTGCATTAGTCATATTACTATCAGATATAACATACAGAAATCTGGGGGTTATATTACCTTTTATATAGGAGTCATTTTTATTTATAGAAGTATTACAATTACAACTTATTAAGTTATTAGTTATAATTGGAGAAAATGTAGATTTATGATTTGTATATTTATTATAAAAATTACTTAGGAAATCATATCTTTTACCTATATAAAAATCTATAGAGTCCTTTTGTGAAATTCCTGATAGCAATATTTGACGTCCAATAATGTCAGGTAAGCTAACATCATTACCATTTTTAAGAATGTCATACATTATCATAAAGGTTGTTGTTCTACCAATTCCAGCTTTACAATGAAAATGAAACCATGCATTTTCAGGAGCATTGTTAACAACATCAATAAAATAATCAACCATATCTTCATTTGGAAGATTTCCATCTGTTACAGGAATTCTAATATAAGATATATTATTTAACTCTGTTAATTCAGCTTCATTTTTAACTGAAGTAGGTGTAATTGTCTTTTTATTGTTATATAGAGTTAGTGGTTTATTTAATTTAATAGAAGATAAGTCTTTATCTTCTTTTTCAATAACTTCATTTAAAGTAAGTCCAGAATTTGCACTATTGTTTGAATTTGCAAAACTAATGGCAATATCATTAATAAATCCATGGGACTCCTGTCTTAAATCAATATCTATTATAGGAAGTTCAGTATCAATATTTTCAATTAATAAAGATAAATTAGCAGGGGTAAATTGACCACTTCCAGATATATTAAGTTTTTCTAAGCCATTTATATTTAATGATTTAAGGGCAGAGGCCTTTGATATATCAGTGGTTTTTCGGAAATTAATTGGTAGTGAAGTGGAGTTGGATGAATCTTGAACAATATTAACATCTGATAGAGCGTTAATTGGAAGTGAAACTGTTGTTAGTAATATTATAGTAGTTAATAAAAAAATAAAGAAAAGTTTAATATTTTTTTTCATTAGTATATACCCCTTAATTATAATTATTTATTATTTATTAGGATAATCAATGAAAGGTATATTTATGTATAATTTGCCTTGTGTAAATATAGGAAATAAATAAAAAACTTCAATTTGCAATAAATTGAAGTTTTTTTATTCTTTATTTTATTCCAAGTTTGTTTTTAGCATCATCAACTAAATTTTTTAAATCTACTCTAGCATCATGTGCCCCTAATGTTAATGATCTTAAACCTTTTATTACTTCATCTTTAGATAAAGTTGCATAATCTTTTGTTTTTTCGGTAAAAGTTCCAGTATAATCATCAACTGCAATAATAGCTTTATCAATAGAAGTTATTACTTCTTGATTATATTTATCAACTTCTGCATTTCCCTTTACAACATTATTTTCTAAGTCTTTCTTAAAAGCTTCTAAGTTTGTTTTTAACTGATCATAAGAACCATTATATTCAGTTATAAATTCATCATATGTATTATCATATGTAAAATCGTCTACATAAATATCATATGTAGTATCAAGAGTATTATTGTTAAAGTAATGATTATATCTTTCTGTTAAGTAATCATAGTATTCTTGATTAGTAGGTGAATTTTTCTTAGTTGAATCATTTGTTGTACTATTATTAGTATTATTATTACGACATCCAATCAGTCCAAATAATAATAAAGATAGTAGTAATAAAGATAATAATTTAAATCTTTTTTTCATATAAAACATCTCCTTAAATTTTTTTATATTTATAGTTTGCTTAACATATCTATTTGTATTCATTTAAAATTTTAATAAATATTTAATCATATATTAAAAAGGAGATATTATAAATTTCTGTGTTAATAAAAAATTAAAAAAATATTGACAAAAAGTAAATACATGTATATTATGGAAACATAAAATTGAATATACACCTCATTTTATTATGAGGTAGAGGCGCAGAATCTAACAGTTTTTAGTGGAGCTAGAGAAAGTGATGAATCTAGAAAGAAGGAGATTTTGCCGAAGTTTGTAATATATCTCGATATTACTTGCTGGGTCTGTAGTTAATAGCTGCAGGACTGTCTTAATAAATTTTCCCAGATTTATTAAGTTGTGCTATCTCAAAGGAGAAAGATGGGGGTTGTATGAACTATTAACTAAATCATATAAGGTTAGTTTTTTATATTCATATAATATTTAAGATAGCACCAGCCCAATTGGGTTGGTTTTTTTATTCTTTAGAAAATTAAATTTGATAAAGAATTGTGGACAACTTTTATAATTAGTAGAAACAAAGAGTCTATTAAGTAGATTTCTTATGAAAAGGAGAGAGTAAAATATGAAAAAAAGATTATCAGCATTAATTTTAGCTGTAGCAACAGCAGCAATAACATTAACGGGGTGTGGAACAAAAACTTCATCAGAAAATGTATTTAAAGTAGCGATGGAAGCAGGATATGCTCCGTTTAACTGGACTCAATTAGATGATTCAAATGGTGCAGTAAAAATAGAAGGATCTTCAGAATATGCTGGAGGATACGATGTGGAAATTGCGAAAAAAATAGCAGATTCATTAGGAAAAGAGTTAGTTATAGTTAAAACTGAATGGGATGGATTAGTACCATCATTAATATCAGGAAAAGTAGATGCTATTATTGCAGGTATGTCACCAACAGAAGAACGTAAGGAGACAATAGATTTTTCAGATAATTACTATGAATCAGATTTAGTTATGCTAGTAAAGAAGGGTGGAGCATATGAAAATGCAAAAACATTAGGTGAGTTTTCAGGAGCTAAAATAACAGCTCAGTTAAATACTTTCCACTATTCAGTAATAGATCAAATACCATCAGTAAATAAACAACTTGCTATGGATAATTTTTCAGCTATGAGAGTAGCTTTAGAAACAGGTGTTATAGATGGTTATGTAACTGAGAGACCAGAAGCCTTAAGTGCTGAAATGGCAAATGAGAACTTTAAAATGGTAGAGTTTACAGATGGTTTTGTTACATCAGAGGAAGATACTACTATAGCAGTTGGTTTAGTAAAAGGAAGTCAGTTAAAAGATCAAGTAAATGAAGTTTTAAGTGGAATATCTAAAGAAGAAAGATTAGAGATAATGGATACTGCTATTAAAAATCAACCTGCAGCTCAATAGTTTATGATAGATTAATATATAATTTAAAAATATTTTAAGGAGAGTTTGGCATGAGTCTAGAATGGATAATTAAGATATTACAAAATAACTGGCCGATGTTTTTAAGAGGGGCCGGAATGACCTTATTAATTTCTATAATAGGAACATTAGTGGGAACATTAATAGGTCTTATAGTTGGAGTTATAAGAACAATACCTATTCCAGAAAAGGGAGCAAAGAAAGGTATATTAAAAACAATTAATGCAATTTTATCAGCCTATATAGAATTTTTCCGTGGAACTCCTATGATAGTACAAGCTATGGTTATTTATTATGGGTCAGCAGCGGCTTTTGGAATAGATATAGATAGAATTGCAGCAGGATTATTTATAGTATCAATAAATACAGGAGCATATATGTCTGAAATAGTAAGAGGAGGAATTGTTTCAGTAGATAGAGGTCAATTTGAAGCTGCACAAGCAATAGGAATGAATCATTTTCAAACTATGACTAATGTAGTGTTACCACAAGTTATTAGAAATATTTTACCTGCTACTGGAAATGAGTTTGTAATTAATATAAAGGATACATCTGTTTTAAATGTAATATCAGTATCAGAGTTATTCTTCCAAACTAAGACTATATCAGGAAATAACTTTAGATATTTTGAAACATTCTTTATAACATGTATAATTTATTTTATTATGACATTTACAGTTACAAGAATATTAAGAGCAATAGAGAAAAAGTTAGATGGGCCTGAAAACTATATTATTGCAGGTAATCAAATGCAAGTTGAAACACCAGAAGATATGGCTAAAAAAGTTAATGGTAGTGTGGTAGCTTAAGGAGGAGTAAAACATGGAAAGAGTAATTGAAGTTAAGCATTTAAGTAAATCCTTTGGAGACCATAAGGTTTTAAGAGATATAGATTTTTCAGTAAACAAAGGAGAAGTTGTTTGTATTATAGGTTCATCTGGATCAGGAAAATCAACATTATTAAGATGTATAAATCTTTTGGAAAAACCAACAGGTGGAGAAATTATATATAATAAAGAAAATATATTAGATGACAAGCATGACATATATAAATATAGAACTAAGTTAGGAATGGTATTTCAACAGTTTAATTTATTTAATAACCATAATGTTTTAAACAATTGTATAGTTGGACAAATTAAGGTTTTAGGAAGAAGTAAAGAAGAAGCAGAAAAAGTTGCGATGAAATATTTAAAAATTGTTGGAATGAGTAATTACATAAATGCTAAGCCAAAGCAATTATCAGGGGGGCAAAAGCAAAGAGTAGCAATAGCAAGAGCTTTATCTATGGAGCCTGATGTTATATTATTTGATGAACCAACATCTGCGTTAGATCCAGAAATGGTAGGAGAGGTTCTTAAAATAATGAAAGAACTTGCAGAAAGTGGACTTACTATGTTAGTTGTAACTCATGAAATGGAGTTTGCAAGAGAAGTTTCTGATAGAGTTGTATTTATGAATAATGGAGTAATTGAAGAAGAAGGAACTCCAGAGGAAATTTTCAATAATCCTAAAAAGGAAAGAACAAGAGAATTTTTAAAACGTACTTTAAAATAATAGACATAATTATTATATATAATAGTATCTTTTAGTTATGAATGTTTATAATAAATTTAGAAATATGCTATAATATTAATAAACGTATAATTGAGAGAGTTTATTTTGGAGGATATATGGAGAATTTATTAACAACAATTGAGAGAGAAAATCATATTAGAGAAATATTTTTAAGTATGTTTAAGGAAGATGGGATTTCACAAGAAGAATTAGAAAAGGCAATTTGTGAGTCTTATTGTGAAGAGGGATTTCAATGTAAATCAATAAAAGATATTCCTATAAATGAGATGAAGGAAGCAATAATTGAATGTTGTGAATCAGCAGGATTAGCATTTGAAACCTTTGATGATATTTTAGAATATTTTTATAAAAATAATAATTAGAGATAAATAGCTATTACTTATAGATTTAAGTAGTAGCTATTTTTAATATATTAAAGAAAGAGAAATCCATAAAATAAAGATTGTAATTAAGTAAAAATACGATATTATATAACTATAAATCTAACTAAAGAGAAAATATAAAAAAGAGGGAGTTGTTTACAAGTATGATTAAAAATAAAAAGACAAAAATAACATTTCATAGTGGTGTTTTAACAATTGGAGGAACAATAATAGAGATTACGTACGAAGATAGTCACATTTTCTTTGATTTTGGTAGTGAGTATAATCCATCTGCTAAAGTGCAACCAGAAGATTTACAAGGATTATTAGATGAAAATTTAGTACCATATTTAAATAATATATTTGATCCTAAAATACCTTTAATAGGCTATGAGTCAAAAGAAAATACATTTAAAAATACAGCTGTATTCTTATCTCATATTCATTTAGATCATTCTAAAATAGTTAATTACTTAAATCCTGAAATACCTCTGTATACTTTAGAAGGTACAAAATCATTACTAAATACCTTGAATATCAACAATGATTTTATTTTTCCTTTATATGAAAAACAAGACTTTAATACAAGGGAAGTAATTGGAGTTAAAGAAAATGAAGTTGTTACTGTTGGAAAAATAAAAGTAAAAGTTATGCCAGTTGATCACGATGCTTATGGGGCTAGTGGATTAGTAATAGAAACGCCAGATTTAACTATAGCATATACTGGAGATATAAGACTTCATGGATATAGAGAAAATGATACATTAAACTTCTGTAAAGCAAGTGAAAATTGTGATGCATTATTAATAGAAGGAGTAAGTGTTTCATTCCAAGAGTTTGGAGATCCTATAAGAGAGACAGAGGCTGCAAATGAACCAGAGCTTATAGAAAAAATAAATGATATAGTTAATAGTAATCCTAATAAGCAAATAACTTTCAATTATTATATATCAAATGTAGAAAGAATTTTAAATATAATTAAAAGTAATCCAAGAACTGTTGTATTAGATGCATATTATTCATATGTGGTAAAAGAAGCAGCTGGAATTGAAACTTATTATTATCAATTAGATGATAAGGAATATGGATTAGACGAAAGTTTAAGGGTTAATTTTGAAGAGTTATTAAATGATGAAGGTAAGTATTTCTGGCAACTAGATAAGCTTGCTTTAAAACATATAGATAAACTTAAGGAGAATGGAATTTATATTCATACTGATGCTCAACCATTAGGAGACTTTGATCCAGCATATGAACCGTTTATAAAACAATTTAGTGATCATAATATAAAATTTGTATTATTGAGATGTAGTGGTCATGCTCGTCCTTATGATTTAATAAAAATAATTAACTTAATTAAACCAAAGCTGTTAATTCCAATTCATTCGTATCGTCCTGAAAAGCTTTATAATGAAAATGGAGATGTTTTATTACCTAAAAAAGGTCAAACAATATAATATATTTAAACCAAAGAAAGTGTAGAGTATTAGGCATATTAAGTTTAGCAAAATCTAAACTTAATATTGCCTACCTATAAATTGGAAGGAAGATAAGATATGAAGTTAGCGATATATCAAACAAGTGATTTGCATGGATATGTTTATCCAACTAATTATGTAAAAGAGCAGTCACTAGGAATACTTAAAATAGGAAGTTACATATTAAATGATGAAAAAAATTATGATGCATCTTTAAAAATTGATTGTGGAGATTTAATACAAGGTTCTGCTTTAGCACATTATTTATCAAAGGAAAAGTTGGATAAAAACCCTATATTAGAAGGATTGGAATTTATAGGCTATGATGCTTACGTTATAGGAAATCATGAATTTAACTATGGATTAGAGTACTTAAATAATTCATATAAACTTGTTGAGAATAAAATAATTAATACGAATATTGATGGATTAAATTTAAATACAAAACCATATAAAATATTTAATTTTAATGGATTTAAGGTTGCATGCATTGGATTTACGACATCTTTTATTCCTAATTGGGAACATGAAAAAAATATAACTGGTTTAAAATTTTTAGATCCTGTTGAGATGTATGGGCGATATGAAAAAGAATTAAAAGAACAAGCTGATTATATTATAGTATGTTACCATGGTGGATTCGAAAAAAGCTTAGATGGAAATAATACACCAACAGAAAAACTTACTAAAGAAAACCAAGCAAGTGAACTATTAGAAAAATATGATTCAATTAATATGGTTTTAAGTGGACATCAACATAGATCATTTATTACTAAAATAAATGGAGTAGTTTGTGCACAACCTCTTCATAATGGGCAAAAGTTTAGTAAAATCATATTAGATACAGAGACTAAAGAAGTAAATTATGAGTTAGTTGATGTTTCATTATTAAATGATGAGATTAATAAGAAATTAGAAAGTATATTTAATAGTGTTGAATTAAACTTAAAAGATTACTTAGATAAAGAAATTGGTGAATTTGATAAAGATATACTTATGGATGATATTTTTGAAGCAAGATTAAAAGGACATCCGTTTATTAATTTTTTACATCAAGTGCAATTAGAAGCTTCTGAGGCAGAGTTTTCAGTTTTATCATTATTTGATAGTGCAATTGGATTTAAGAAAAATGTATCTATTAGAGATGTATTAATAAATTATCCTTATCCTAATACTCTAATGGTTTTAAAAGTTAGGGGCGATAAATTAAAAGAAGCTATTGAAAAGGCTGCTACATATTTTGTAATTGATGATGGAAAAGTAAAAATTAGTGATGGATTCTTAGTTCCAAAGGTGCAAAACTATAATTATGATACTTTTGGAGGTTTTGATTATGAAATTGACCTATCAAGAAATTTTGGAGATAGAGTAGTTTCTATGAAAAAGGATGGTAGGAGTATTGATTTAGATAAGTATTATAATGTTGTTATGAATAATTATCGTGCTACTAATACTTCAATTTATCCATCTTATGAAGGTGCTGAAGTTGTTCGTGAAATTAATGTTGATATAAGTGAGCTTATAATTAACTATTTTTTAAAACATAACAATATAAAAATTGTTGAAAAAAGTAATTATATAATTAAATAATAAATTTTGCTGTATCAAGAGTAATGTGATACAGCATATTTTTTTATCTAAAGATAAAGTTTTATTAACTTTGTAAGGTTATATTAATAATATTTAACATAGATTTTACATTCAAAATGTAAAATAAATGATATTATTAATTATTATGTAAATATTAGGGGTAATATGTACAAATTTAATTACAAGAAAAATTAATAGGGAGTGTGTTGACTATGGAAGAGCAACGAACTATATTAGGGTTAACAGAAGCAGAAGTATTAGAGAGAAAAGAAAAAGGTCAAATTAATATTATAGAAGAAAAAACTGTGAAATCAAATTGGGAGATTATAGCGGGTAATGTATTTACATTATTTAATTTATATAATTTCCTTATTGCTATTGCTTTAATGTCTGTTGGAGCATATTCTAATTTAGCATTTATTTTAATAATTATATTAAATATAAGTATTGGAAGTTTTCAAGAAATACATGCAAAGAATATGGTAGCTAAGCTATCAGTACTTACTGTATCAAAGGTTGATGTAATAAGAGATGGAAGAGAAAAAAGTATAAATGTTGATGAAGTAGTTTTAGATGATATAACTATATTAAATATGGGAAATCAAATTTCTTCAGATTCAGTTGTTATTGATGGAAAAATCGAAGTAAATGAATCTCTTCTTACTGGAGAATCAGATACAATAGTAAAGATGCCAGGTGACAAGTTATTTTCAGGAAGTTATGTTGTTAGTGGTAAATGTTATGCTAAGGTTGAAAAAGTAGGTAAAGATAATTTAGCAGCAGAAATTACATTAAAGAGTAAAAAACATAAAAAGGTAAATTCAGAATTACTAAACTCTATGAGGAAAGTTACAAGGCTTACAAGCTTTATAATAATACCGGTAGGAGTATTATTATTTGTACAGGCATTTTTCTTTAGAGATCAAGTAATAAAAAGTTCTGTAGTAACAACAGCAGCAGCATTACTAGGAATGTTACCAAAGGGATTAGTTTTATTAATTAGTATATCTCTAGCAACTGGTGTAATTAAGCTGGCAAAGAAGAAAGTACTAGTACAAGATTTGTATAGTGTTGAGACATTAGCACATGTAGATACATTATGTCTTGATAAGACTGGTACTATTACTGAAGGTAAGATGAAAGTTTCAAATGTTGAAATCTTTAATGAAGAAATAATGCCAATTTCAATAGAGCAGGCTTTAAGTGCTTTTGTTAATGAGATAGGAGATAATAATGGTACTTTCCAAGCTTTAAAAGAGCATTTTAATGGAAATGATAATTTTGACGTTGATTATAAAAATCAATTTTCATCTGAAAGAAAATGGAGTTCTATTTCGTTTAAGGGTATAGGTTCTATAATAGTTGGAGCACCTGAAAGATTAATAGCGAAAAGTGCTTTTGAAATGAAAGAGAACATGATAGAGGCACAAAAGCAAGGAAAAAGAGTTCTTCTTGTAGGGTTTTCTAAGGATGTAGTAGAAGACACATTACCAGAAATAGAAATTATTGCTGCAATAGAGTTATCAGATCCATTAAGAAAGAATGCAAAAGAAATGCTTGGATTCTTTAAAGGGGAAGGTGTAACTGTAAAGATAATTTCAGGTGATAATCCATTAACTGTTTCTAGTATAGCTAAGCAAGCAGGATTAGATGAATATGAGTCATATATTGATTTATCGACTATAAAAAATGATGATGAAATAATTGATTTAGTAGATAAATATAGTATCTTTGCAAGAGTATCACCAAACCAAAAGAGTTTATTAGTGCAAGCATTACAAGCAAAAGGACATACTGTTGCTATGACTGGTGATGGAGTAAATGATGTTATTGCATTAAGACAAGCAGATTGTAGTATAACATTACCAGAAGCAAGTGATGTGGCAAAACAAGTTTCACAAATTGTTCTTTTAAATTCTGACTTTAGTGTTTTAAAAGATGTTTTAATGGAAGGTAGAAGAGTTGTAAATAATATTACTAATGTTGCTACAATATTCTTTATAAAAACATTGTATTCAGTAATGTTATCAATATTAAATATTATAACTTGTACAGCTTTCCCATTTATGCCAATACAAATTACATTAGTGGATCTTGCTATTGAGGGATATACATCATTCTTTATATCATTTGAGCCTAATGGAAAACAGATAAAGGAAAAATTCTTGAAAAGCGTATTAAAAAATTCATTCCCGTATTCTGTGGTTATAATAATAAATATTATATGTTTATATTTCTTAGCTCCAGCCGTAGGTATAGCAGAGGCTAAGATGACCACATTAATGTATTATATGATTGGATTTACTAGTATTTTAGCTGTGGTAAGAGTATGTAGACCATTTAATAAAATGCGTGTATTTTTATGTACAACAACAGCTATAGGATTCTTTGTAGCGACAATTTTATTTAGAAATTTATTGCATTTAAGTAAGTTAGGAATACAAGAGTTAACAGTATTTTTAATAATGGCTATATTAAGTACAATTTTAATTTTAATAAAAAATTACTTAATGAAAGTTAAATATTAAGGTTATATTGTCTTATTCATGTTTATAAATTATACTGAATTTATAAACTATATGAATGGATAAAAGGGAAATAATTATGATGGAAGAAAAAGTTAAAGGTAAGGTTTCAATTCCTCGATATCAGCAAATAGCAATTGAAATTGCTTCGAGGATTTCTAGTGGGCAATATAAGGTCGGTGAAAAGATATATGCACGTTCATCTATAGCAAGTCAGTATGGTGTTTCTTCAGAAACTGCAAGGCGTGCAATTTGTATATTATGTGATTTAGAAATTGTTACTTCAGAAAAGGGAAGTGGAGTTGTAATTAAATCATATGAAAATGCAGTTAATTTCATTAGGCAATATAGTAAGCGTCAAACTATTGATACTATAAAAGAAAATTTATTAAAAAGCATAGCACGTCAGCAAAAAGAGATGGATACTTTAAATGAATGTTTATCTGATTTAATTACAGCATCAGAACACTTTAGATCGATGAATCCATTTATGCCATTTGAAGCAAAGATAACTGCAGAATGCCCTTATTTAAATAAGAATTTATCAGAAATTCAGTTTTGGCAACATACAGGAGCTACTGTGCTTGCCATTGGTAGAAATGGAAATGTAATTAAATCACCAGGACCATATGCCATATTATTAGAAAATGATATTATATATTTTCTATCACAAGATGACTCTTCACAAAGAGTGAAGGAGTTTTTATATCCTATAAAAGAATAAGATAGTTTTAAAATGCTCAAGGCTAAAATAGTCTTGAGCATTTTTCTATTATTTGACAAAGTAACAACTTTGAAATATAATAAAGTTGTTACTTGGAAAAAGGAGGTATTAAATGATTAAATTTGAAAAAATCACAAAAAGATATAAATCAAAACAAGTGTTAAAAGAAATTAATTTAACAATTGAAGAAGGAAAGCTTGTCACAATTATTGGAGAAAGTGGTTGTGGAAAAACTACTTTATTAAAAATGATAAATAGATTAATTAAGCCTTCTAGTGGGTTTATTTATATTAATAATAAAAAAATACAATCAATTGATGAAGTTATGTTAAGAAGAAATATAGGTTATGTTATACAACATACCGGTTTATTTCCACATATGACTATTAAGGAAAATATAGAGCTTATTCCTAAGTTGCAAAAAGTAGATTCAGAAAAAATTATTGAAAATACTAAAAAATTGATGCAAATGGTAGGTTTAAATTGCGAAGAGTTTTTGGAACGCTATCCAACAGAATTAAGTGGTGGACAACAACAACGGGTCGGTGTTGCTAGAGCGTTTGCTAATAACCCGGATATTATTCTTATGGATGAGCCGTTTTCTGCGTTAGATCCAATGACAAGATCAGATTTGCAAGATGAGCTTGTTGAATTACAGTCTAAATTAAAAAAGACCATTGTATTTGTTACACATGACATGGATGAGGCAATTAAAATTTCAGATATGATTTGCATAATGAAGGATGGAGAAGTATTACAATACGATACTCCAGAAAATATATTGAGGAATCCAGTTGATGAATTTGTTTCTAATTTTGTAGGTAAAAATAGAATATGGTCATCTCCAGAATATATAAAGATTTCAGATATAATGATTGATAAGCCAATTACAGCATATAAAAATTTATCTGTTTTTAAGTGTATTGATAAAATGCGTCAAAAAAAGGTGGACAGCCTTCTTATAATTGATCCTAATAATCATAAATTAATTGGTATTGTAAAGGCAAATAAGCTTAGGGGAATTGAAGATAAAACACAGGCTGTAGAAAAATTTATGAATAAAAATTTCCCAACTCTTTTCGTAAATCAATGTATTTTAGATGCTTTAAAGGTGGTTACAGAAGAACATATATCTACTGTTCCAGTTGTTGATGATGATTTACATCTAGTAGGTTTAGTCACAAGAAGTAGCCTAGTTACAACATTAAGCCAACAATATTTTGATTATGAAGAGGAGGAAATTATATGAGTTTATTACAATACGCAATTGATAATCAAGCACAAATATTATCGTTATTAATAGAGCATATAAAGCTGACAGCAATTTCTGTTGGGGTAGCAATTTTAATTGGAGTACCTCTAGGAATTTTCATTTCATATGCTTCTAAAGCTAGCAAACCTATTTTATGTATAGCAAATATTATTCAAGCTATACCGAGCATGGCACTACTTGGATTTATGATACCACTCTTAGGGATAGGAACAGTACCAGCAATAGTTGCAGTTGTTCTTTACTCACTTCTTCCTATTATAAAAAATACCTATACTGGAATTGAAAATATTAATGCCCAAACCCTTGAGGCTGCTAAGGGAATTGGTCTTACACCATTTCAAGTATTAACAAAGGTACAAATACCTTTAGCTCTTCCTGTGATTATGGCAGGGGTGCGTATTGCATCAGTAACTGCAGTTGGACTTATGACTATGGCTGCATTTATAGGGGCAGGTGGTCTAGGGTATCTTGTATTTTCTGGTATTCGAACAGTAAATAATAGTCAAATATTAGCAGGAGCTATTCCAGCATGTTTATTAGCTTTACTAGTAGACTTTTTAATTGGATTGGTAGAAAATCTAGTTATGCCTATTAGTATTCAAAAGGGGAATATAAAATATAAAAAGAAAAAACGTACAACACAAAAGGTTATATTGAGTATTTCAGCATTAGTTCTTGTAATTATTTTTGTGGTAACTTCTTTTGGAAATAAAGGTACTGAGCAGCGTACAATTACTATTGGATCTAAAGATTATACTGAACAAGCTATTTTAGGAAATTTAATTGCTGATTTAATAGAGGCAAAGACAGATATAAAGGTAAATAGAAAATTAGATTTAGGTGGAACTCAAGTTTGTTTTGGAGCACTGCAAGGCGGTGATATAGATATGTATGTTGAGTATAGTGGGACAGCCTATAGTGATACATTAAAGCATAATCCAATTAATGATGTGGATAAAGTCTATAATACAGTAAAGAAAGAGTTCAAAGAACTTTATGATATAGAAGTATTAAAACAAATGAGTTTTAATAATACTTGGGTTTTAGCAGTAACTGAAGAAACAGCTAAAAAATATAATTTAGAAACAATAAGTGATTTATCTAAAACTGCTGGGTATATGAAAGCTGGAGTTGTTTTTGAATTTGCAAATAGAGAAGATGGATTAGCAGGGTTACAAAAGGAATACAATTTTAAAATTGGTGATGTAGTAACTTTAGATGGTGCGCCAAGATATACAGCCTTAGTTAATAATGAGGTAGATGTTGTTGATGCATTTGCAACTGATGGTTTATTAAAAAAGTTTAACTTAAAAACTTTAAGTGATGATAAGGGATTTTTTCCACCTTACTATGCAATGCCTATTATAAGTTCAGAGAAATTAGAGGAATTCCCAGAAATAGAAGGGATTTTAGAAGAGTTAGGTGAAGTTCTTACAAATGAAGTTATGATGGAACTTAATTATAAGGTAGATGAGTTACAAGAATCACCTTCGAAAGTTGCAAAAGATTTTCTTGAGAGTAAGGGTATGATATAACAATTAATTATTAAGGTTAAAATCATGTTTTTATATACAATTAATAGATTGACAATGTATAAGGCATACTATAATATATTAATATAAATGATAGATTTCAGAAAAAAGAGAGGTATTTTTGTGAGTGTTTAGTATCAAATAGTTAATTTCATATTGATTCCAAAAAAATTATGGTATATTTATACCTTTATTTGTTGTGGAATTAATTATAACTAATTGATACAAGTCCACGAATTTACTTCAATGGTAGTAGTCTACCTTTATTTAAAGTTGAATTTTAAGCTGTGGAAGTATCCACAGCTTTTTTTATATTTAAGTTATGAAATCTATCATGATTTCGTTGACTTGTAGTTAAATTTGACACAAGGAAGGAAAATAAAAATGGATATAATGACATTAGAAAAATTAAATTATAATGAATTAAAAGAAATAGTTAAAGGATATTGTGTTAGCGGTTTAGGAAAAGCTCTTATTGATAAATTAGAACCAAGTAGTAACTTAAAAGTTGTTAATAGAAGATTAGATGAAACTTCAGAAGGTAGAAGGCTTATTGATGCTTCATATCATATACCTTTAGTTGGAATATTTAATGTATTACCTTATATAGATAAAATAGAAAAAGGCTCATCTTTAGATCCTGAAGATTTAGCAATTATGTCTGATTTTTTAAGAGGGTGTAGAAAAGTAAAGTTATTTATCAAGGATAAGGAAGGTTATGCACCAACATTAAGTAGTTATGGAGAGAGTATAACAGATTTAAGCTTTGTTGAGGAAGAGATAAATAGATGTATAAGAGGCTCAATAGTTGATTCTAATGCAAGTAGAGAACTTAAAAAAATTAGAAGAGGCATTGATGAGTGTGAAAATAAAATAAAAGAAAAGTTAGAAAGATTCTTAAAAAATAGTGAAAACAAACAATATATTCAAGAGTTCTTCATAAGTAAGAGAAATGGAAGATATACAATTCCTATAAAAGCATCATATAAAAATTATGTACAAGGAACTATTATTGAATCATCATCAAAGGGAACAACTGTTTTCATGGAACCAAGTACAGTTTCAAAGTATACTTCAGAGTTAGCTATTTTAAAAGCAGAAGAAAGTGTAGAAGAATATAAAATATTAGGTATGCTTACTGAACTTATTAATGAAAAAATAAGAGAAGTGAAGATTAACATAGAAGTAATAGCTGAATATGACATGATTTGGGCTAAAGCGAAATATAGTAATGATATTGAAGGAATAAAGCCTAGGTTAAATGAATATGGATATATAAAAATAGTTGATGGAAAATATCCATTAATAAAAAATCCAGTACCACTTAATTTTGAAATAGGTGATGATTATAGAACACTTATAATAACAGGTCCAAATGCAGGAGGAAAAACAGTAGTTTTAAAAACGGTAGGAATATTAACACTTGCAGTACAGTCAGGATTCCATATACCAGCTAAAGAAGGAACAGAAATTTCTGTATTTAATAAAATATTTGTTGATATTGGAGACAATCAAAGTATAGAAAATGCTCTAAGCACTTTCTCATCTCATGTTAAAAATTTAGCTAAAATAATAAAAGAAAGTTCAAAATCTACACTTTTATTATTTGATGAAATAGGAAGTGGAACTGAACCAAATGAAGGAGCAGCACTAGCAATAGCTATTTTAGAAGAACTATATCATGAGGGTTGTATCACAATAGCAACTACACATTATGGTGAAATTAAGAATTTTTCACAAGAGCATACGCATTTTGAAAATGCAGCTATGGAATTTAAAAAGGATACTCTTGAACCTTTATATAAGCTTCATATTGGTAAAAGTGGTGATAGTAATGCACTTTATATTTCTAAGAAAATGGGTATTCCTGATTCTATTATTGAAAGAACTAGAAAGTATATAGAAACTAAGAGTTATAATTATGATGTAATAAATAGTAGTAAAATTATTAAAAAAAATGAAAAAGTAGAGGAAGTTGATTTAAAATATAATTATTGCACTGGTGACAAGGTAATTCTTTTAGATAATAATGAAAGTGCTATAGTTTATAAGGGATTAGATGAATTAAATAATTTAACTGTTTTTTATAAGAAAGAATTTATTAAAGTTAATTATAAGAGAGTTAAGTTAGAATTAACAGCAAGTGAGTTGTATCCTGAAGGATATGACTTAAATCAAATTTTTATAAGCTATAAAGAGAGAAAATTTGAGCATGATATTATACGTGGTTCAAAGAAAGCATTAAAAAAAGTAAGAAAAAGTTCAATATAAGTTAGATTAAATAAAAATGTGTAAATTTCTTAATTATAATTTACACATTTTTATTTTGTATACAGATGTTAATTAAAACTTTACAAAAATATAATTTGAAGGCCTAATATTTCTATGTTAAAGTACTCTGTACAGAAATGAAGTTTAAAATTTTATTAAATATATCAGAAAGTAGGAAGGTTTTAAATGAATATATTAAATCAATTTTGGGCATCAAGGGATATATATGCGCCAACAGGAATGCTTACATCTAATCATATGATATTATTAATATTATCTTTAATTATATTAAGTATATTGATATATATTTCAAGAAGGATAGATAATAAACAAATAAGAAAATTAACTAGGGTTATGGCAATATTTGTTACTATATTAGAAGGTATTAAAATATTCTTTAATTTTTACAAGGGATATACTTGGCTAAATACATGGGTACCAATATCATTTTGTTCTATATTTATATATGCATTATGGTTAAGTGGATATGGAAAAGGTAAATGGAGAGAAAAAGGAGAAGCTTTTATTGCTGGAGTATCTATAGTAGCAGGAACAACTTATTTATTGTTTCCGTCAACATCATTAACAGTTTATCCGATGTGGCATTACCTTTGTATATATAGTATGTTATTTCATACATTAATGATTTATATGGGAGTTTTATATTTATTTAAGTTAGAAATTAAGCTAGAAAAAATTATGTTTAAGGAATTTGCTAAGCTTTATTACTTTTTTGCTGGTATTGCCATTTTTCTTAACTCTTTTTATGGAAGTAATTTAATGTTGCTAAAGAAGCCATTTAAAATTCCAGTACCTTTTTTACATAAATTATTTAGTTCAGCTCCATTATTATATACAGTAGTAATATTTTTAGTTTATTTATATGTACCTTATTTTATTACAGTACATTTAAATAATTTTATAAACAGAAAGAGAATGATAAAGCTAAAAGAAAATTATAATTTTAGTATATAGTTAAATTATTATTAAAATAGTCTAATTACTAAAAAGATATTTATAAGTTACTATGATTTACTTAAAAATATCTTTTTTTTATTTATAAAAAATCAAAATATAAATTTTTAATAAAGTAATTAAATAACTTTTATAAAAAGTGTATTATATACTTAATTGATGTAGTAATTTAAATAAAATTATAAAAAGGGGAGATGAATTTATGAATAAAGTATGTGTACTTGGAAGTATTAATATGGATATAGTTTTAAAAGTTAAGGACACACCAAAAGTAGGAGAAACTATTTTATCAAAATCATTTGAAAAGATAGCAGGAGGTAAAGGAGCAAATCAAGCTGTTGCAGCTAAGAGATGTGGAGCTGAAGTTTCTATGATAGCTAAAATAGGGAAAGATGAAAATGGACAAATTCTTAAGAGTAAATTAGAAGAAGATAATATAGATGTAAAATATATTTTTGAAGATAAAAAAGAAGCAACAGGAATAGCTTTTATTATGGTCAACGAAAATGGAAATAACTCAATAATAGTTGTATCAGGATCTAATATGACAATTGATAAATATGAAATTGAATCTTCAGTAGAGAAAATTAAAGAATCGGATATTTTAATAGCTCAATTTGAAACAACTGAAGAAATGACTTTAAAGGCATTTAAGATAGCAAAGGAGTTTGGAAAGGTAACAATATTAAATCCAGCTCCAGCAAAGGAAATAAATGAAGATCTTTTAAAGGTAACAGATATTATAGTTCCTAATGAAACAGAAGCTGAAGTATTAACAGGAGTTAAGATTGAAACTTTGGAGGACGCTAATAGAGCAGGACAAATATTTTTAGAAAGAGGCGTTAAGTTTGCTATAATTACTTTGGGCTCTAAGGGGGCTGCAGTAATAGGAAAAGATTTCTGTGAGTTAGTACCAGCATATAAGGTAAAAGCCATAGATACAACTGCAGCAGGAGATAGCTTTATTGGAGGCTTAAGTTCAAAGTTAGATTTTAAAAATATTAATAAAGAAACTTTAATAAAGGCAGTGAATTTTGGAAATCAAGTATCATCAATAGCTGTTCAAAGAAAAGGGGCACAACCATCAATTCCGTATTTAAAAGAAATAGAAGAAATCTATGGTAGTCATAATAATAAATAAAAAGCACTATTAGATAAAATTTTATATGTAAATAGAAAATATTTTTATAATGTATGTTAAGAATAATCTAGAATAAGGAATTGTTAGATATGTATACTATAATGATAATCGATGATAATGAACAATTACAAAATGAAATAGGCAATATAATGATTAGAAATGGATATTCAATTATTAAGCCAAAGGACTTTAGTAATATTCCCTATTTAGTAAAAGAAAATAAACCAAGTCTTATATTATTAGATATAAATTTACCAGAAAGTGATGGGTTTAAAATTTGCACTGAAATAAGGAGCTTTTCAAATGTTCCAATTATATTTATAACAAGTAGAGACACTAATATAGATGAGTTAATGGGAATAACATTAGGCGGAGATGATTTTATAACTAAGCCTTATAATACTCAAATTTTATTGGCTAGAATAAACTCTCTTATTAAAAGAGCATATCCTAATGAAGGAATTACAGATGTTATTGAATATAATGGAGTTAAGGTAAATATTTTAGCAAGTACTGTGGAGTATAATGGAAAGTTTTTGGAGCTTACCAAAAATGAACTTAAAATATTACATTATTTATTAAATAATAGAGGAAAGATAGTTTCTAGAGTAGATATTATGGAATATCTTTGGGATAGTTCAATGTTTGTAAATGATAATACTCTTACAGTCAATATTGGAAGAATAAGAAGTAAAATTGAAGAGCTTGGAGTGAAGGATAACATTAAAACTAAAAGAGGACAAGGATATCTAGTATGAATTTAAGTGATTTTATTAAAAGTAGATTTTCAGTTATATTTTTTAATTTTATTGGATTAATAACCTTATTGATTTTTCTTTTTAGTGTAGGAAATACTATAGATATTTTAAAGATAGTAGCATTTATATGGATTATAGTAGTAGGAGTTTATTTATTTTTTCAATATAAAAGTAGAAAAGAATTTTATAATGAGATTTCAAAAACTGTAGATAGCTTGGATAAAAAATACTTAATAAGTGAAGTCATTGATAAACCAATATATTTAGAAGCAGAGCCATATTATGATTTGTTAAAGAAAGCTAGTAAGTCAATGAGAGAAGAAATAAATTCTATTAAAAATAGTAGAAAAGAGTATAAGGAGTATATTGAACAGTGGATACATGAAGTAAAAACTCCAATAGCATCTATTAAACTTATAGAAGAAAATAATAAGACAAATACTTCAAGATTTGTATTACAAGAACTTGAGAACCTAGATAGATATGTTGAACAAGCCTTATTTTATGCTAGAAGTGAAGAGGTAGAAAAGGACTATTTAATAAGAGAGATGTCATTAGAAGAATGTATAAATAAGGTAATAATAAAAAATAAGCAAATATTTATTTTGAATAATATAGATGTTGAAATAGATACTTTACATAAAAATGTTTATAGTGATAGCAAATGGCTTGAATTTATTTTAAATCAGATAATAGTAAATTCTATAAAATACAGGAATAATAAGAATCCAAAAGTTAAGATATATGTAAGGGACATAAAAAATGGAATTAAATTAATAGTTGAAGATAATGGAGTTGGTATACCTTTAGAGGAATTAGAGAGAGTATTTGAAAAAGGGTTTACAGGAAGTTTAGGACGATTAAATAGTAAATCTACAGGGATTGGATTATATTTATGCAGAAAATTATGTAATAAATTAGGATTGTTAATAGATATAGAATCAAAAATAAATAGTTATACAAAAGTTAGTATTACTTTTCCTATAGGAAGCTTTTGTAAGTTCTAATTTAGCAATGTTACAACATTGTCACCTAAAAGTAATATTAAATCGAATCTAAAATGTGATATATAAGTTAAAATATTTTTGAGGTGATAATAGTGAATGAAGTATTAAAAATAAAAAATATTGAAAAGTACTATGGAAATAAAGGAAATATAGTTAAAGCAATTGATGATATAAGTTTTATTGTGAAAAAAGGTGAATTTGTAGGAGTAATGGGACCATCAGGATCAGGTAAGACAACATTATTAAATTTAATTGCTACAATTGATGATGTTAGCTCAGGAAATATTTATTTAGATGGAAAAGATATAACAGAGATAGATCAAAAGAATATAGCAAAGTTTAGAAGAGAAAATTTGGGATTTATATTTCAAGACTTTAATTTATTAGATACATTGACAATTTATGAAAATATAGCTTTAGCACTAACAATAAAGAAAACTAAAAAAAGTGAAATAGATAAGCTAGTGTTGAATGTTGCAAATGAGCTTGGAATAGAGGATTTACTTTCAAAATATCCGTATGAAATATCTGGTGGACAGAAGCAAAGAACTGCTTGTGCAAGAGCCTTAGTAACTAATCCTAAGCTTATATTAGCTGATGAACCTACAGGAGCATTAGATTCAAAATCCGCTCAAATGTTAATAGAGATGATATCAAGTTTGAATAAAAATTTAGATGCAACCATATTAATGGTAACCCATGATTCTTTTACTGCTAGTTATTGTGACAGAATATTGTTTATTAAAGATGGAAAAATATTTACGGAGCTATTAAAAGGGGAAAATACACGTAGACAGTTCTTTAATAAGATATTAGATGTAGTAGCATTATTAGGTGGTGATGTTAGAGATGTACGCTAAATTAGCCAAAAGTAATGCTAAAAAATCTATTAAAGATTATTTAATTTATTTTATAACTATAACAATATGTGTAAGTTTGTTTTATGCAATTACATCACTTTCTAGTTCCAGTTATGAATTAATCACTGAGGAATCTTATAACTTCAAAGCCTTAAATTTAATATTAAAATATTCAACTTATATAATTACAGCTATTCTTATTTTACTTGTAGCTTATGTAAATAAATATATGATAAAAAGACGAAAAAGAGAGTTTGCAACTTATGTATTACTTGGAGCAGAACAAAAAAGTGTAGCTTTGATGTTTTTTATTGAAACTATTGTAATTGGAGTTTTAGCAATAATATCGGGGATATTTGTAGGGACTTTATTTTCACAAGTTATTACAGCTATAGTTTTAATAAGTGCTCAACAAGAAGTAGTTTTAAATTTAAGATTATATATGGATACGGTTCTAATTACTTTTATATTTTTTATAGCTATATTTTGTATAATAGGAGTGTATAACGTTATAGTTTTAAGAAAGATAAAGCTAATAGATATGTTAAATGCACATAAACAAGTTGAGTTCAAATTTAAGAGAAGTGGTAAGGTGTATAGTGCAATATTTGTAGTATCTATTATTTTATATGTTATTTGTGGGAGCTGTACTATTAAATTAATGAATTCCAAAATTGACTATAGTGTAAGAATGCTTATGTATATAGGTATTTCTCTAATTACTTTTATACTTGGAACTTATGCGTTATTCTATTCAATTGCTTATATAATGATTTATATAAAAAATAAGAGAATTAATTTTAAATATGAAGGAACAAATTTATTTTTAATAGGATCAATAGTATCTAAAATAAAGACAGCACCAGTATTAATGGCTACAATATCTATGACTTTTTTAGGAGCAATGATAAGTTTTATTATAACACTTGTAATGGCTCAATGGGCACTTGGATATTTAAATATGAGAGTTCCCTATGATATAGATATAAGGAATAATTATAGTACAAGTTTTTTAGAACAAGCTAATATAAGTGATTTTAAAGAGTTACCTAAATTAGATTATAGTATGGTTGTTGAATATTTAAATGACAGTGGGTATGAGGTAAAGAATTACTGTGAGGTAGAGAAATATATTTTAGAGCCTGATGGAAGCAATGAGCAGCTTTTAGCAATTAGTTTAAGTGACTTTAACAAATTAAGAAATATGCTAGGATATGAAGAGGTTAAATTAGAAGATAATGAATTTGCTACTCAGTGGTATAGTACTGTTACGGATGAAGTAATAAGTAATTATCTAGATAATAATTATGAATTGAATATTAATGGACAAACATATAATATTAATGAAAATTTAGTTTATAAGGATTCTATAGGTGAAGGCTTTTACTTAAATACAGATAATATTATCATTTTATCTGATAAAGCATGTGAGGGACTTGAGTTTGCAGAAATAAATTTTTTGGCTAATATAAAAGATAAGATGAGTTATGAAGATGCTAATGATTTTCAATATAATTATGTTTATGATTGGTTTAGAAAAGATAATGCTGAATTCATCAAAAAATACAGTAAAGAATATGATATATCATACAGTATAATTAGAACAAGAATAAAATCATTAGAGACTAACAATATTTTAGTTACAACTTTGGCAATGAGAATATTAGGCATATATTTAGGTGTGGTACTACTTATGATAAGTTTAACTGTTTTATCATTAAGTCAACTTACTGACTCTATTGAACATAAAGATAGATTTAATATACTTAGAAAATTAGGTGTTGAAGATAAGGAGGTAAATAAGATAATATTAAAGCAAATTTCAATATATTTTATAGTTCCTATTTTTATAGCAATGATTGGAGTTGCAATATTTATATATAATTTTTATATTTTTTATAAAGATATAATTACAGTATTTGTTGGAGATGGAACATTTATTTTAAGTATAATCTTTGGAATGGCTTTAATGCTTTGTGTTTATATATGTTATTTTGGAGGAACGTATTATACTTTTAAGAGAAATATTAATACTTAAATTAAATAAGTATTAACTGCTTTTGGGATATTTTAGGATATGGCTAAGAAGGCATTGAATATTAAATTTTATAAGGTTATAATAATATTAATTTATTTTAGGAGGAAGATTATGAAAACACTTAATATAAGTAAACAAAACAAAATACATCATCATTACTAGAGACTTGGTCTGTTTAAGGGCAGATACAGGTCTATCAGTGTGGGCTTGTATCTCTGGTAATGATAAATTAAGTGAAATCATAATTTATTTAGAACCATGTAGGATATATGCCTGCATGGCTTTTTTTGTATAGAAATTATTTTAGGAGTGAATTAAATATGAAAAGAAATATTATAAAACCAAGTATATTACCAGGATTTATGGAGTTATTACCAAAGGAGCAACAAATATTTAATGATATAGTATCTAAAATAACAAAGGTATATGAAGATAATGGATGTTTAGCTATAGATACACCAATAATAGAAAAAGCAGAAGTATTACTTGCTAAAAGTGGAGGTGAAACAGAAAAACAAGTTTATAGTTTTCAAAAAGGAAAAAATAATTTAGCATTAAGATTTGATTTAACAGTGCCATTTGCTAGGTATGTAGCTCAATATTATAATGATTTAGTTTTTCCGTTTAAAAGATATCAGATAGGAAAGGTATATAGAGGAGAGAGAAACCAAAAAGGAAGATACAGAGAGTTCTATCAATGTGATGTTGATGTTATTGGTAAAGGAAAATTAAGTATAGATAATGATGCATGGGTTATAAGTTTAGCTTCTAGGGCTTTTAAATCAATAGGATTAACTAGTTATAAATTTCAGATAAGCAATAGAAAAATATTAAAAGGTGTATTAAGTGAATTAAAAATAGAAAATGTTAATGAAGTAATGATACTAATTGATAAGTATGACAAAATAGGAAAAGAAGTATTTACTATTGAATTAGAAAAGCTTATAGGCAGTGAAAAAAGTGAGTATCTTAATAATATATTAGATATTAATGGTTCCAATGAAAAAATATTAGAAAATCTTTTTAATCTTAATATTGAAAATGAATATTTCATTGAAGGATTAGAAGAACTAAAAAAAGTAAAATTAATGTTAGAAATATTGGGGGTAAACGATGATGAGTTTAAAATAAATTTAAAGATAATAAGAGGTTTAGATTATTATACTGGAACTGTTTTTGAAACAACATTAGTAGGTAATGAAAGTTATGGCTCTATTTGTTCTGGAGGAAGATATGATAATTTAGCAGAAAAATATACAAATAATATTTTTCCAGGTGTAGGGATTTCTATTGGACTTACTAGATTATTTTTTGTCTTAAAAGAAATTGGTTTTATAGATAGATATAATATAGAAAATAACATGGATTATTTAATATTACCTATTGGTGATACAATAGAGTATTGTGGAGAAGTATTAAAGAGCTTAGGTGAAAAGGGATATAAATCTACCATATATTTTGAAGAAGAATCATTAAAGAAGAAAATGAATTATGCTAATAAATTAGGTGTTAGTAATGTAATTTTAATTGGTGAAGATGAAGTTAAGAAAAAGAGAGTTAAGGTAAAAAATATGAATAGTGGTGATGTTATAAGCATTGATTATAAGTTGATATAAAATATTATTAGTATTATTGCGTTGTTAATAATTTAGCTATTGTATATAATTAAAAAAGAGTTTTAATATGAATTTATTAAAATATCGCAGATAATTAATAAATATCTAAGGAGAGACATAAATGGTAACTATTAAAGACGTTGCAAAAGAAGCTGGAGTATCTGTAGGGACAGTCTCAAATGTAATAAATAATATACAAGTTAAGACAACTACAAAAATGAAAGTAGAAGAAGCAATTAAAAAGCTAAATTATGAACCTAATATTTATGCTAGAGGATTTAAGATTAATCGAACTAATACTATTGCTGTGATTTTACCTACAATTTGGAATCCGTTTTTTAGCGAATTAGCTTATAACTTAGAAAGAAATTTAAGAAGTTTCGGAATGAAGATGATTCTTTGTAATTCAAATAAGGATAATAATGCTGAGATAGAATATATAACTATGGCTAAGCAAAATAAAATGGATGGTGTAATAGCTATAACTTATAGTGATATTGATGAGTATGTTTCTGAAAAAATACCATTTGTAAGTATTGATAGATATTTTTCTAAAAATATAACTTATGTTTCGAGTAATAACTTTGATGGTGGTAAGCTTGCTGCTAAAAAGCTAGTAGATCTTGGCTGTAAAAAGATAGCATATATAGGACGAGGATCAAAAATAAATAATGCAACAAGAAAAAGGAAAGATGGATTTATTAGTTATTGTAAGGAAAATAACATAGATTATGAAATATGTGAATTATTAGATTCAGCTGAAGAATTTGATAAGTTACTTGATAAGTTTATAGAAAATTATTTTAAAAATGATATAAGGATACAAGGGGTTTTTGCTGTAACAGATGAGTATGCAGTAGATTTTATAAATAAATTAAAAAAATATAATATAGAGGTTCCAAAGGATGTTCAAATAATTGGATTTGATGGAAGTAAATCATCAGCTACAGATACAGTAAAGATATCAACTATTAGGCAACCAGTTGAACTAATAGCAGAAGAAGCTGTTAAAGCTTTAATAAATATTATAGAAAATAAAAAAGTTAAAAAGGAAATAATTTTACCTATTAGTTTTATTCAAGGGTATACAACAAAAACATAAATTGTATTTTAGGATTTTACATTAATGATTTTAAAGTTTTTAATTTTATAAAGTTAAATTAAAAAATAAATCAAAAAAGTAGAATCCTAAATTTTTTTTGAAAATATATTGACGAATAGGTGAAAACGTATTAACATGATAAATATAAAATGAAACGTTTCAAAAATATAAGATCCAGGAGGGTGGATAAAGATGAGTAAGAATTATAAAGAAATTGGAAGTCAGATTTTAAGTAATATAGGTGGTAAAGAAAATGTAGTTAGTGCAGCTCACTGTGCAACTCGTTTGAGATTAGTTCTTAAAGATGATTCTAAGATAAATGTTAAAGCAATTGAAGAAATGCCAGCTGTTAAAGGGAGTTTTAATACAGCAGGACAATTTCAAGTTATTTTAGGTTCTGGTGTTGTTGATGAGGTTTATAAAGAATTTATACAATTAGCCAATATTAAAGAAGGTAGTAAAGAAGAGTTAAAAAAAGAAGCAGATAAAAAATTAAATCCTCTACAAAGATTATTAAAATCTTTAGCTGATGTTTTTGTTCCTATATTACCAATATTAGTTGCAGCAGGACTATTAATGGGAATTAATAATATATTAACATCTCAAGGATTATTCATTGAGGGACAATCTATAGTTGAAGCATATCCTCAATTTAAAGATTTAGCAGAATTAATAAATACATTTGCTAATACAGGATTTGCATTTTTACCAATATTTCTAGGATTCTCAGCTGCAAAAGCTTTTGGAGGAAATCCTTATTTAGGTGCTTGTATAGGTGCACTTATGATACATTCAGATTTATTAAATGGATATAGTTATGGTGCAGCTGTTGTAGAAGGAACTGTACCTGTATGGAATATATTTGGACTAACTATAGCTAAGGTTGGATATCAAGGAACAGTATTACCAGTTTTAGCAGCCGCATTTGTTTTAGCTAAGGTAGAAAAGATGTTACATAAAGTGATACCATCAGTATTAAACAACTTATTAACACCATTATTTACTGTGTTCATTACTGGAATATTAACATTTGTTGTTATAGGACCTGTAATGAGAGTTGTTGGTGATGGAATAACAACAGGACTATTATGGTTAATTAATACATTAGGGCCAGTAGGTGGAGCAATATTTGGATTCTTATATGCTCCGATAGTTATAACAGGTATGCACCACAGTTTTGTAGCTATAGAAACTCAGTTATTAGCAGATATAGCAACTACAGGAGGATCATTTATATTCCCTGTAGCAGCAATGTCAAATGTAGCACAAGGTGCAGCAGCATTAGCAGTAATTTTTATCTTAAGAAAAGATTCAAAGATGAAGGGGATAGCATCAGCATCAGGAATTTCAGCTTTACTTGGAATAACTGAGCCGGCAATATTTGGTGTAAATTTAAAGTTACGTTACCCATTCTTCGGAGCAATGATAGGATCTGCAATTGGATCAGGTTATGTAATGCTTACGAAAGTACTTGCAATATCTCCAGGGGCAGCAGGGTTACCAGGAGTTATATCAATTAGGCCTACATCAATAGTTAATTATATAATAGCTATGGTAATTTCAATGGTTACAGCTATTATATCAACAATTGTTATAGCTAAATTTATGAATAAAGAAAAATAATAGAGAAATTAGTTATATAAAATGTTTTATAAGATAGAAGGAATTAGTATTATACTAAAGCCTTCTATTTTGTACTTAAAAATAATAAAAAGTATTATATGAGGAGAAAATATATGAAGGAATGGACAAGAGAAGAAAGATATAGAACAATATTACAGGTATCAAATGAAGAAATTGCAGAATTAAAAGAAATAGTGGATAGTTGTCCATATAGACAAACATTTCATATTCAACCAACTACAGGTTTACTAAATGACCCTAATGGATTTTCTTATTTTAATGGAGAATATCATTTATTCTATCAATGGTTTCCATTAGGACCTGTACACGGAATAAAGCATTGGTATCATGTTTCTTCAAAAGATTTAGTTAATTGGAAAGATTGTGGAGTTGGAATAATACCTACAGAATATTTTGAAAGTCATGGAGCATTTTCAGGAAGTGGTATAGTTGAAAATGATAAATTGCATTTATTTTATACTGGAAATACAAGAAATGAAGAATGGATAAGACATCCTTATCAATGTTTAGCTGTAATGAACGGTGAAGGAAAAATAGTTAAAAATAATGAAGCTATAATAAAGGAGTTACCAGAGGGATATACTGATAATTTTAGGGATCCTAAGGTATTTAAAGATGATAATAAATATTACTGTTTAATTGGAGCAGAAAGAAAAGAAAACTTAGGAACTATAGTATATTATGTATCTGAGAATCTATTAGATTGGAGCTTTAAAGGAGAAATAAAGACAGATTTCCTTGGAAATGGATTCATGTGGGAATGCCCAGATTATTTAAAATTTGAAGATAAAGGAGTACTTATATTTTCACCACAAGGTTTAGAGCCTGATGGAGATAAGTATAAAAATATATTCCAATCTGGATATTTAATAGGAGATAAAATTGATTTTTCAGATGGTAAATTTAATCATGGAGATTTTAATGAATTAGATAGAGGATTTGATTTTTATGCACCTCAAACTACCGAAGATAAAGATGAAAGAAAAATATTAATAGGGTGGATGGGGTTACCTGAAATAGATTATCCTACTGATAAAAATGGATGGGCACACTGCTTAACTATACCTAGAGAACTGAAATTAATAGATAATAAGTTAATTCAGAAGCCAGTAAAAGAGCTAGAACTTCTTAGAGGTAAAAATAGAAAAGAGGTTTATGCACTAAATAACGAAGAAAAAGATATAGTTGATTTTAATGAAAAAACATATGAATTAATATGTAAATTCAATAATTTTACTGGTAAATATGTTGGAATAAAGCTAAGAAAAGGTATTGATGAAGAAACTGTATTTTATTATGATATAGAAAACAATAAACTAGTATTAGATAGAAGTAAATCAGGAGAAGTATTTGCTACAGAATATGGAACTGAAAGAAAATGTGAATATGTTAGAAAAGAGCTAAAACTTCAAGTTTTTGTTGATACATCATCTGTTGAAATATTTGTTAATGATGGTGAAGAAGTATTTACATCAAGAATATTTACAAAAGATACAAGTACAGGAGTAAGTGTATTTACAGATAAGCAAACAGATGTAGAAATTGATTTATGGAAAATTGATAAAAATTAATATTGTTTATAAAATAGAATCCTAAAAATATTAGGGTTCTATTTTAGTTAGAAGCTTTTTTAATTATTCTATAACTAAAAATGAATTATTTATACAAATAAAAATATATAACTGCATACAGATTCATAAAAGTGAGATAATATAATGGAGGTGATTTGATGAAATCAATATGGGACGAAAGTTGTAAATTTGATAAAAGAGAAGAGTTAAAAGGAGATATAAAAACTGATGTCTTAATTGTTGGAGCAGGAATAGCAGGAATATTAATAGGATATTTCTTAAAGAAAAGTGGTAGAGATGTAGTATTAATTGATAAAGCTGAGATTGCAAGTGGAAATACAAGAAATACTACTGCAAAGATAACATCACAACATGATTTGATTTATAATACATTAATTAAAGAGTTTGGAGAGGAAAAAGCTAAGCAGTATGCAGATGCTAATGAACTTGCTATAAGAAAATATAAACAAATTATTGAAGAGAGAAAAATAGATTGTGATTTTAAAGAGGTTCCTGCATATATTTATTCTTTAAATGAAGTTGATAAAATAATAAAAGAAGTAGAGGCGGCTAAAAAGTTAGGAATAAAGGCAGAATTTATAGAAAAAATTGATATTCCATTAGATGTTAAAGGTGCTATTAAATTTAATAATCAAGCACAGTTTAATCCACTAAAGTTTTTGAAAGATATTTCAAATGAACTAGTTATTTACGAAAATACTAGAGCAATAAAAATAGAAAAGAACTTAGTAAGTACTGATAAAGGAAGTATAGAGGCTAATCATATAGTAATAGCAACTCATTATCCAATAATGAATGCGCCAGGATATTATTTTATGAAAATGCATCAAGAAAGATCTTATGTTATAGCCTTGGAGAATACAGATAGTATTGAGGGAATGTATATAGATTATGAAAAAAAGGGCTATTCATTTAGAAGTTATAAGGGGTTACTACTATTAGGTGGTATAAGTCAAAGAACAGGTGAAAATGAAAATGGAGGAAGTTATGATAAATTAAGAAAATTTGCAAAAGAAATTTATCCAAATTCAAAAGAAAAATATCACTGGTCAGCTCAAGATTGTATTACTATAGATGGTATACCCTATATAGGAAGGTATTCCAATAGTACACCTAACATATATGTTGCTACAGGGTTTAATAAATGGGGAATGACAAGTGCTATGGTATCAGCCATGATAATATCAGATTTTATACTAGGAAATGAGAATAAATTTTCGGAAATATTTTCACCAAAAAGGTTTGATTTATCATTATCAATTAACAATATTGCAAATGATTTAGTTGAAACAGCTAAGAATTTTATAGCTCAAAAAATATCTATTCCAAGTAGTGAAATAGAGCATATTAAAAATGGGCATGCTGGAATTGTGGAGTATAACGGCCAAAAGGTTGGAGTATATAAGGATAAACAGGGAAAAGAGTTTATTGTATCAACTAAATGCGCTCATTTAGGATGTGAACTTCATTGGAATGCAGATGAATTAACATGGGATTGTCCATGTCATGGGTCAAGATTTGATTATAGGGGGAAATTGATAGATAGCCCTGCAGTTAACAATATTGTAGAAGATTTCTAATAAAAATATAATCTATAATCATGTAAATAAATAAAATGCATATAATAAATATATTGCAGTAATAGCATAAAATGAATATACTAACTATGTTGCAGTAATAAACGAAGGAGGAAATTATACATGAAAAACAAATTACCTAAGGAAGCTTACGGTGGTGTACATGGAAAAGATTATATTCCATATATAACTGATAAATCAAAAAAAGGAACTAATATTGCTGTAATGATAATAGGGATAGTTTTATCAGTAATATTTGCAGCATCGACTTCTTATTCAGGAATGAAATCAGGATTAACAGTAGCAGCAGGTATACCAGGTGCAATAATAGGTTCAATGTTTATAGGTATATTTGCTAAGGACAAAGGAATACTTGGCAAAAACATAACACAAGGTATGTCAAGTGGAGGAGAGTCAATTGCCAGCGGTATGATATATGTTTTACCGGCTATTATTCTAATTGGAAGTGATTTTACTTTCTTAGAGGGAATAAGTGTAGGTATAGGTGGAGCTTTATTTGGGATAGGAGCTTTATCATTAGTTTATAATTATTTAATAATTGAAGAGCATGGAAAACTTATGTATCCAGAATCAATGGCAATCTCAGAAACTTTAGTTGCCTCTGAAGGTGGCGGAGATGCTATTAAGTTTATGGGGATAGGTTTTGGAATAAGTGGTATCATAAACGTATTAACAGGTTCATTTTTAAACTTAATAAATAATACTATTACATATGTTGGAAGCAAGTTTTATAAGTGGAAGTTTTCTATTGAAGTAAATCCACTTTTATTAGGAATAGGATTTATAGTTGGATTAGAAGTTGCATTAACTATGTTTGCTGGATCTATATTATCTAATTTTGGTATTGCACCATTAATAGGTTATTTTACAGATATGGCACAAAGCAATGCTCATGCATGGAATGATACAACAGTTCTTATAAATCAAATGGATGTAAATGCTATAACTGGGGGTTATGTTAAGTATATAGGGGCTGGGATGATGCTTTGTGGTGGTGTAATAGGTGCCCTTAAACTTATACCAACTATAGTTGTTTCTATAAAAGAAACATTAAAAGCAAAATCAGCTAAAGATGGTAATGGAGAAAAGAGTTCAGGTGAAATGATACTACTTTTAGCAGGTGTTGCAATAGCATTTATAGCAGGATTCTTTATTTCACAAAGTATTATAATGGCAATAGTATCTGCAATCGTGTCACTAATACTATCATTATTATTTGTAATAGTTGCAGGACGTTTAACAGGAACTATAGGAACATCAAATCTTCCAGTTTCAGGAATGACAATTGCATCATTAGTAATATTAACATTAGTTTTTGTAATAATGGGTTGGAAAGGTCAAGCAGATAATAAATCACTACTTTTATTTGCAGCATTTATGGTTGTAGCAATATCAGTAGCAGGTGGATATAGCCAATCACAGAAAGTAACTTATGTTATAGGTGGAAGTAAAAAAGAAATGCAAAACTATTTTGCAATAGCAAGTATAGTTGGTGTTATCGTTACTACAGGAACAATATTAGTACTTTCTAGCCAATTAAGAATTACTGGAGCAGATGCACCATTTGCTTTACCACAAGCAAATTTAATGTCTACATTAACGTCAGGTATAATGTCAGGTGATTTACCTTGGCCAATGATTATAGTAGGTGTTGTAATGGCATTATTTTTATTCTTATTAAATTTACCAATAATGACAATTGCAATAGGCTTCTACTTACCTATATCAACTACTACAATTATTTTAGTTGGAGCATTAATACGTGTATTTGTCGAAAAAATGAGTAAGAGCGAAGCTGATAAAGAAGTTAAGGTTGCAAATGGAATAAGTCTTTCATCAGGACTTGTTGCAGGAGGTTCTATAATAGGATTAATAGGAATTATATTACAAGTAACAGGATTAATAAAACCAAGAATTCCAAGTGGATTTGCTGCTAGTAATATGACGGGAATACTATTATTAATTGTTTTAGTTATAGCTACTACAATTCCAATTATGATGTCAAAGGTGAAAAAGAATGAAAGATAATGAAGAAATTCTAAATTTAAAATTTAGAATTTGTGATAGTATTAACTATAAAATTGATGATAATGGAATAGTTACAGTACTTGAAAAACAGGACCATAAGATTCAAAAGTTTTTTAGAAAGTTAAGATTTAAAATTCCTTTATATAAGGAAATTACTCTTGATGAGATTAGTAGTGAGGTATTTACACAGATTGATGGAATTAAAACTGTTAAGGAAATAGGAGAGTATTTAGAAGTAAGGTTTGGAGATAAGGTAAATCCACTTTATGAAAGATTACTTACTTTTCTTAATCATATTTATGTAAATTGTAATTATATTGAAAAAATAGATTAGATATAATACCTTATAGAATTATTGTTACAGATGAAAGTAAAGAAGCTGATTTACTTTCATCTGTTTTTTATTATTTAATAAAAAGTCAGAAAAGATATTGACTTGTAGATAGGTTAAAGTTGTATACTTATATGTGGAAAAAAATACTATAGGGGTATATGATATGTTAAATACAAATGTAGATTTATTAAAAGGGAATATTTTAAAATCATTAATAATTTTTGCAATACCATTATTTATTTCAAACTTATTTCAGCAATTATATAATACAGTAGACATAATGATAGTAGGACATTTTTTGGGAGATACATCATTAGCTGCAATAGGGGCAAGTTCAGCCGTATATGAGTTATTAGTTGGTTTTGCTCTAGGAGTAGGAAATGGGCTTAGTATGGTAGTAGCAAGAAGCTATGGAGCAGATGATATAAAATTACTAAGAAAATCAGTTGCAGGTTCAATTATTATAGGGTGCTGTATTACAATAATAATTATGGCTATATCACAGTTATTTTTAATGCCATTATTAAGAGTATTAAATACTCCTGAAAACATAATAGAAGAATCATATTCTTATATTTCAACAATTACATTATTTGTAGGAGTTATGTTTGCATATAATTTATGTGCAGGTATACTAAGAGCTATAGGTAATAGCTTTATGCCATTAGTATTTCTTATAATTTCATCTTTATTAAATATAGGATTAGATATATTATTTATTACAAAGTTTAATATAGGTATTAAAGGAGCGGCAGTTGCAACAGTTATATCTCAAGCTATATCAGTTATATTATGTGTTGTATATATATACAAAAAGAGTGAAATTCTTATTCCTAAGAAAAAGCATTTTAATGTAGGGAATGAATTGTATAAAGAATTATTAGGACAAGGACTTTCCATGGGCCTTATGATGGGGATAGTATCTACTGGAACTGTTATATTACAAAGTGCTATAAATGGACTTGGATATTTGACAATTGCGGGACATACTGCAGCAAGGAAGCTTAGTAGTTTTTGTATGATGCCTACAGTTGCCATAGCAAATGCTACTTCGACATTTGTTTCTCAAAATAGAGGAGCAAATCAGGGAGAAAGAATAAGAAAATCAGTATATTATTCTAATATAATATCTAATTGTTGGGCAATTATGATAATTATTATTTTATTCTTTACTGCACCTATAATGGTTAAAGTATTATCGGGGTCTAGTGAGGCTATAGTAATCAATAATGGGGCAAAATACTTAAGATTAAATGCACCTTTTTATGGAGTATTAGGGATATTGCTTAATTTAAGATATTCATTACAAGGATTAGGACAAAAAATAACCCCACTTGTATCTAGCATTATTGAATTTATTGGAAAGATTTTGTTTGTTATATTAATTATTCCGAAAACAGGATATTTAGGTGTAATACTTTGTGAACCAATTATTTGGTGCTTCATGACTGCACAACTTATATATGCATTTTATAATAATCCTTATATTAAAAAGTTTAAGGTAACTAAGAAAGTTAATAAGGTATAATATAAAAATAAGGTACAAGGATTAAGCTTCCATTAAAATTATTATGAAAATGTTTAATAATTATAGACTGACCAAATATTATAATATTTGGTCAGTCTATTTTAATGTTTTATTATATTGGATTAACAAGTAAATTTGGTATATTTCTATATTGAGGATTATAAAAAAATATTCTAAAGACTTATTAAAGTAGCATATAAATTAATAGAGCAATACCTGGGGGAATTTTATGAAGATAGATCAATATTTAAATGAAGATTATCTTCATTATGTAATAGAGTATAGAGGAAACTTTGAAGAACAAATAAATAAAGTTGATTACGCTTGGGGAGTTTCAGTTACTGATACTTTAGGAATAGTAGCTATTGAATCAAAGGATATTGATAGATTAAGAAGAGATGTGCCAGCAATTATTTTTATAGAAGCAAGAAGTATATATGTTTTGCAAGATATAGATACTTCAATTTCAGACAATATACAAAAGGTAAAAATAAACCCATATTTAAATTTAAGTGGTAGAGGTGTAATAGTTGGAATGATAGATAGTGGAATAAATTATCTTAATCAAGAATTTATAAGAGAAGATGATACATCTAGAATTATTAAAATATGGGATCAAACTATAGAGGCTGATGAAGTAAGTGAGTTTAAATTTGGAGTAATATATTCTAATGATAAGATAAATGAAGCGATTAAGGTATATAGAGATGGTGGTGATCCGTATAGTGTTGTGCCAAGCAAAGATGAAATAGACCATGGAACAAAAATGGCAGGAATAATTGGTGCAAGAGGTTATAATGGAAAAATGCAAGGAATAGCTAATGATTGTGATTTTATAGTTGTAAAGTTATTACAATCTCCTAATTATAAGAAAGTACTAAGGGAAAATAACCTTAAACCATTTCCGGTATATTCTAATTCTGAAGTTTTAGCTGCCATTGAATTTTTAAGGAGAACAGCAAAGCAGTTAAAAAGACCGTTAGTTATATATTGTGGAGTTGGAAGTCATGATGGAAGTCATGATGGATATAATATTACTGCAAGATTTATAAGTAGCATTGCAAATAGAGAGGGAATAGTTTTTATAGCTGGTACTGGAAATTCAGCTGATTCGGAAGGTCATGCAACTGATTATATACAAAATATTGGTGAGATTAATACTGTTGAATTAAGAATGTCAAAAGATATGAAAAGATTAGAATTTTATATTTGGATACAAAAACCAGATAAAATGTCATTAAATGTGGTCGCTCCGTCAGGTGAAGAGATGGGATTTTTTCAATCTAAAATATATTCTATAGAGAATAAGGATTTTTATTTAACCAATACACACCTTGAGGTTACTTGTTATAATCCAGAAAATTTTACTGGGCATCAAGTCTTTTTTTTAAGTTTTACTGACATTAGAAGTGGAATTTGGAAATTGAAATTAAGAGGAGAATATATAAGTAGTGGGAGATATGATATATGGCTACCTGATAAGAATTTATTACCAGAGGGAACAAAATTTTTAAATCCTAATCCTTATAATACATTAACTATACCATCCACAGCTAGAAAGGTTACAACAGTAGCCTATTATAATAGTATCAATAATTCTTTATTATCATCTTCAGGAAAAGGATTTAATACTAATTACTTGATTAATCCGGATATAGCAGCAGGTGGAGTGAATGTTCTTACTATATCAGGAAATGATAATAAGATTGTATCAGTAAGTGGAAGTTCAGTAGCTACAGCTATTGTAACTGGAGCAACTTGTCTTTTAGTTCAATGGATAACAAGAGATATTAAAAATATAGGCGTTTACTCTACTAAATTAAGAAGTGCGTTAATATATAGTGCTAAAAGGGATAAACCATACGATTATCCCAATACAGATATAGGATATGGAAAGTTAGATTTGTTAGAAGTATTTAATGTATTGGGGGGAGGTTATAGACGAAAAGAAAAGTATACGGAGTATTACGTAAATAATTTATTTGTAAGATATCCAATTGATTAAATTTATGTAATGTAGAAGGTGGTAATTAATGAAAAATAAACAAGGTAAAACTTCAGAGTATATTTTTACTAGTCCTAATTATGTTCATACTATGATTGAATATTCAGGTGAATTTCAGGGAAATATAAAAGATGTTGAAAGTGTATATATAACATTAATAAACAATGAATATGCTATTGTTTCTATCGCTTCAGATATAATTGTTAAAGATAATAAACTTAATAATTTTAATGATATTAATTATATCAGAAGTATAGTTGAAGAATATGTTGATAGTAGTAGTTTTAATATTATATATATAGTGCAACCTCAACTTTATACATTACAAGAGATATCAGCAGTTGATGTAGCACAGGTAAATTTATTACAAGCTAATATATCTTTAAATTTAAGTGGAAATGGAGTAATTGTTGGAATAGTAGATACAGGTATAGATTATTTAAGTGAAGAATTTAGGGATAAAAATGGAAAAAGTAGAATAATTTCTATATGGGACCAGACTATAAGAGGTGATGATGACAATACTATTATACCATTTGGAAGTCTTTATACTAGAGAAGAAATAAATAAGGCTATAGATGTTTATGAAGCTGGAGGAAATCCATATGATATTGTACCAAGTAAGGATACTAATGGACATGGAACTGGTATGGCTGGAATAGTTGGAGCTCTAGGGAAAAATAAAGATATTAAGGGGATAGCACCTGAATGTGAATTTGTCATAGTTAAATTAAGTGAAGCTAATTATACAAAGAAAATTTTGAATACAGAAACTCCTATATTTTCTTTAGTGACAGTTTTTTCTGCAATAGAGTATTTGAAAAGAGTTTTATTTAAAGAAAAGAAGCCATTAGTTATATTACTTCCCTTAGGAAGTAATAATGGTAATCATAAAGGTGATAATATATTTAATAGCTTTATAGAAAGTATATCTAGTAATGTTGGTATTGTAATAGTTACTGGAAGTGGAAATGAAGCAAATAAAGATGGACATGTATCAGGAGTGATTATAGACAAGGAAAATATTGAAGTTATTGATTTGTTAGTTCAAGAAAATCAACGATATATGGCTATAGAAATATGGGTAGAATTACCTAGCATAATTGATATTAATTTAATATCACCATCTGGAGAAGAAACAGGATTCATCCAAGGATCAATTAACGTGCAAAAAGTGAATACATTTATTTTTGAAAAAACTCAAACGAAAATAAGTTATTATTTACCTGAAGAATATACAGGTGAAGAATTAATAACAATAGTTTTTGCTGATATAGCACCAGGGGTATGGCAGATAAAATTAAGGTTAAGAAGTGGTGAAATGGCTAGGTATAATGCTTGGTTATGGCAAAGTGGAATAGCACTTCCAGGAACACGATTTTTACCAAGTGATCAGTATGGAACAGTAACGACTCCTGGAGATTCAGATTTTGTTGTTACCGTAGCTGCTTATAATCAAAATAATAATAATTCATTATCTTATTCTGGAGTATCATTTAGAGAAGAAAATATTAATAAAATTGATTTATCAGCGGGAGGAGTTAATACAATTACAGTTGGATTAAATAATTCTACTCAAGTCATAAATGGTACAAGTTTAGCAGCTGCTATTGGAGCAGGAGCTTGTATTTTACTTTTTCAATGGGGAATAGTACAAGGAAATTATCCGTATATGTATTCTCAAAGTATAAAAACATTTTTAAGGCGAGGAGTTAATAAAAGGGGAAAAGATATATATCCTAATCCTCAATGGGGATATGGAATAATAAATTTTTATAAAATATTTGAAGAAATGATTTAAAAGAGGCTAGTTATATATAATGTTACAATACTATATTAAATTAAACTTTGATATAGTATTGTAGTATTTAATAGATTTAATACGTAATATATATTTAATTATTTTATAATATTACTTTATTCTATTAACATCTTTTAAAAGTTTTTCAAGTTTTTCAGTAGAAGTAATTCTTTCATTACATTCAACACTATTTAAACATATATGAAAACCAAGAGATTTATAATCCTCTTCATTCCTAGGTTTACAAATAGGTGAGACAAATGCAACTTCACTTTCAGATCCGATATGATTACAAATAGTACATATATTGGTGTTGTTTGAAGTAGAATTTGGAAGTCTGCAAGCCATTCCTAAGAGTTTACCTTCCATATTATATGTGATAAGCAGCTTTCTAGTAGATTCATCAATCCATCCTAAATATACAAGCTTTGAATCCTCTATATTTAAAGTAGGAATTTTAAGTTTCTTTTCTTTTTTAAATACTTTAGTAAGTTCATTCCTTGTTATATTAGGCATACCATATACATATTGATCCAAATCTTTTAAGTATACATTAATATGTAAAGGTTCAGTTATTTTACTTATATTTAGTATTTCTTTTTCTTCTTCTGATAAATTATCAAAGAAAGATAATATTTTCTCCTGTGTAATAACTTTTGTAGTTTCAACAATATTATTATCCACACAATTTCTAAAAGCATTATTTAAATCAAATAAACACTTTTTTATATAATTAAATTGTTGCTTTTTTATAAAAGAAGTCATAATAACACCTCATTTCTATCAAATTTAATTAAATATTAACAGTAAAACAATAACATGCTTAAAAGTGAATATTCAATCTAATAAATGTTTCTGTATTAATTATGAGCATATTCGTTTTTCAATACTTATGATTCTTCTTATACTTTTTTCTGATAAGAAATATTCTTTAGTTAATTCATAGATAGGAGTTCCTTGAAGATATTTTTTATATATCTCATTATTCCTTAGCTTAAGGCTACTCTTTATACCACTTTTTTCACCCCAGGATTTATGATTTTCACATTTTCTTGGAATATAAAGATATTCTCCATCTACATATTCTTGAATCATTTCAAGAACTTCTCTTGGTAACACATCTATTGCTTTAATATATTTCATTTTTTTGCTCCTTAATTTTAAAAATTTAAAATTTAAAGCAAAGAGTACTAAAATCTATGTGTTACAGAACCTAAAAAGATCAGCTAACTTAATAACTGCTTAGGCTCCAAACAAAGCATAGCTGATTTTTATGTAGTCTTTGCATGGAGCAAGTAGGTTTAAAAATGAATGTATTATATACTTTCATAAAAAAACACCTCCTAATATATAATTAAAATTATAGCATAATCATATAAATTTAATAAATATATAACTTGGAGGAAAAGTGATGGAAGGAGAGAAGGTTTGTAATAAATACTTAGATGAGAATTATGAACATTATGTTGTAGAATACAGAGGAGAATTTCAAGAACAAATAAATAAACTTGATTATGCATGTGGAACAACTATAACAGAGACATTAGCAGTAGTTGCAGTTGAAGTAAATAACTTAAATAAGTTAAGAGCAGAGGTTCCTGCAATTATTTTTGTTGAGGCTAAGAGTATATATGTATTGCAAGAGATAGATCCATCTAATGCTGATAATATACATAAACTTAAAATTAATCAATATTTAAATTTAACTGGAAAAGGTGTATTAGTAGGAATGATAGATAGTGGAATAAATTATCTTAATCAAGAGTTTATTAGAGAAGATGATACATCAAGAATTTTAAGAATTTGGGATCAAAGTGTACAAGCAAAAAACAAAAGTGATTTTAAGTTCGGGACCGTATATTATAACGAAGAAATTAATGAAGCAATAAAAGCATATAAATCAGGAAAGGATCCATATAGTATAGTTAATTCTAAAGATGAAATAGATCATGGTACTAAGATGGCAGGGATAATTGGAGCTAGGGGATATAATGAGCAAATGAAAGGGATTGCTCATGATTGTGATTTTTTAGTTGTAAAGCTATTAGAATCACCTAATTATAGAAAAATATTAAGAGAAAACAATCTGAAGCAGGTGCCTGTATATAGTAATGCTGAAATATTATCGGCAATAGAGTTTTTAAGGGAAACAGCTAAAGAAATCAATAGACCACTAGTAATTTTTTGTGGAGTAGGGAGTCATGATGGAAGTCATGATGGATATAATATTACAGCTAGGTTTATAACTTCTTTTGCGAATGAAGAAGGAGTTATTTTTGTTGCAGGAACTGGTAATTCTGGAGATTCAGAAGGGCATGTAATAAATTATGTGAAAAATGATGGAGATGTAGGAACAGTAGAGTTACTAATATCTAAAAATATGAAGCATTTGGAGTTTTATGTATGGATTCAGAAACCAGATATTATGTCATTAAATATAATAGATCCATCAGGAGAGGAAATGGGATATCTGGCTCCCAAAATATACTCAACATATGAAAAAAATTTTTATTTATTAAATACAAATTTAAAAGTAACTAGTTATAACCCAGAAAATTTTACTGGACATCAGGTATTTTTAGTTGTGTTTACAGATATTAAGAGTGGAATATGGAAGTTAAATTTAAGGGGAGAGTATATTACTAATGGAAGATTTGATATTTGGTTACCAGATAAGACTTTATTACCAGAGGGGACTAAGTTTTTAAATTCAAATCCAGATACTACATTAACTATACCCTCTACAGCGAAAAGAGTTACAACAGTTGCTTATTATAATAGCATAAATGATGCAATAGTTACATCGTCAGGCAAAGGGTTTGACTCTAATCAGACTATAAATCCAGATTTAGCAGCAGATGGAGTTAACATTTTAACTACATCAGGAAATGATAATAAAATTGTACCTGTAAGTGGGAGTTCCGCAGCTACAGCAATTGTAGTAGGTGCAATATGTCTATTAATACAATGGCAAATTAATAATTTAAAAGATGAAGGTGTATATTCAGTAAAGTTAAGAAGTTTTTTAATATATGGAGCTAGAAGGGATAAAAACTATGAATATCCTAATAAGGATATAGGGTATGGAAAATTAGATTTATTAGGATCATTTAATGTAATTGGTGGAGGTTATAGATATGAAGAAAAATATATGGAGTATTATATAAATAATTTATTTATAAGATATCCAATGGATTTAATACGTTAATGGGAGATGAATTAATTGAATAATAATGCAAATACAGAATATGTTTTTAATAGTCCTGATTATAATCATATTATGGTGCAATATTCAGGTAATATTCCCAATATACCTAAAAATGATAATGGATTGTATATTACAAAAGTAAATGATAATTATGCAATAATATCTTTAAAGATATCTATTACTGAATTAGTGCATGAGATAATAAGTAATAACGATATAGATAATATAAGAGAAATACTCGAAAAAAATCTTGATATTGGTGATTTTAAAATAATTTATATAATTCCTACTCAGTTATATACACTTCAGGAGATATCTGCAATTGATGCGGCTCAGGTTAGTACAGTTGGAATTAATACTGCTTTAAATCTGACAGGAGAAGGTGTTATTGTAGGAATTATTGATACTGGAATAGATTATCTAAGTGATGAATTTAGGGATGAAAGCGGAAAAAGTAGAATAATTAGTATTTGGGATCAAACTATCGAATCAAATGAAAATGATTCAAAAGATGTGCCTTTTGGAACTATTTATACAAATGAAGAAATAAATAGGGCTATAGAAGCTTATGAGTCAGGAGGAAATCCTTATGATATAGTGCCAAGTAAGGATTTGAATGGTCATGGAACGGGAATGGCAGGGATTGTTGGAGCTACTGGAAAAAATAAAGATATAAGAGGAATAGCACCAAAATGTAATTTTGTAATAGTTAAATTAAGTGAATTTAATATTGTTAAAAAGTTACTAAGTACAAAAACACCAATTTTTGGATTGACATCAATTTTTCCAGCTATAGAATATTTAAGAAAAATTTTATTAAGTGAAAAAATGCCTGTAGTAGTATTGTTACCATTAGGGAGTAATAATGGAGATCATAAAGGGAATACTTTATTTGATGGATATATAGAAAGTGTATCAAGTAATGTTGGAATTGTAATTGTAACAGGTGCTGGAAATGAAGGAAATAGAGATGAGCACGTATCAGGTATTATAAGAAATAGCAATGAGATTGAAACTATAAATTTATTTATTGAGGAAAATCAAAGATATATGGGAATGGAAATATGGATAGATTTGCCTAGTATTGTAGATATAAATTTAGTTTCACCTTCAGGTGAAGAAACTGGTTTTATTCAAGCAGCGACTAATATTCAACGTGATAATAAATTTATTTTTGAAAAAACTCAGGCAAAAATTTCTTATTTTTTACCAGAAGAATATGCAGGTGATGAATTAATATCTATATATTTTTCCAATATAGTATCAGGTATATGGCAGATAAAATTGAAGTTAAGAAGTGGAGAAATGGCAAGGTATAATGCGTGGATATGGCAGTATGGTTTATCATTACCCAATACTAGATTTTCACCAAGTGATCCATATGGGACAATAACAATTCCTGGAGATTCTACTTTGGTTGTTACAGTTGCTGCATATAATCAAAATAACAATAATTTATTAACTTATTCAGGACTATCATTTAGGCAAGAATATATAAAGAAAATAGATTTTGCTGCAGGTGGAGTTAATACAATGACAGTAGGGTTAAATAATTCTACTCAAATAATAAATGGAACTAGCTTATCAGCTGCTGTTGGAGCTGGGGCTTGCATTTTATTATTTCAATGGGGAATAGTTGAGGGAAATTATCCATATATGTATTCACAAAGTATAAAGACTTTTTTAACTAGGGGAGTTATAAAGAGGGGGAAGGATGTATATCCTAATCCCGAATTAGGATATGGAATACTTAATTTTTATAAAATATTTGAAAATATGCATTGAGTTTAGTTAATTTAGTTCTTCTAGAATTAATTTACAAAGTTGAAAAATAAATAAAAAAATACTGAACAGTACAAAGAGGTAATGTTCAGTATTTTTTTATAGAAAGTATTACTCAATAGCTGATAAAGCAGTTAAAATTGCTATATACACTAAAATTACAAAGAATATATTTACTGCTAATGCACCAAATGTTAATGCACAATTAAATAAATATATCATAGGAACATATAATATAATCACTAATGATACTGGAATTAGTAAGATAAATGATAAATATTTAATATTTACAAAGTTTTGTTTTATAGAAGCGAAAATTGATATTAATAATGCAGGAATTACAGTTAAATAGCTTGCTCCTGGTAAAACAATAGTTAATATAATTGATAATATTAATAATAATACTAATGAACCTATTATAAAATCATTCTTTTCAATAAAGTTTTTTGAGAATTTTTTTATAGTAAATATAAATGTTACAAGTACTAATAAAAGTACAGATACAAAAATTATTCCTTCAAACTTCATAAGTGGTAAATAAGTAAGCTTAAATTCTCTTCCGTTTAAAATTGCAACTATTCGACTAATAATGTATCCAACTATCATTGCTATTATTGTAAATCCAGTGTTTATTAATACAAATTTGAATACATTCTTTACATTTTTAATATTAAATTTTTTATATAAGTAAATTATTAAGATTAATATAACAATCAAGAATACATAGTTTAGAGTATTTGAGTATTCTATAAATTGATTTCCTAATATAAAGAATATTGAATCGTTAGTTCCCTCTAAATTTTCTGGATTAGAATATTTTTCATTAGTAACAAATTCAGTTACTATAGGTAAAACTTGATCACCATAATGCTGCATAGATTCTTCACTTAGATTTTCAGGATTATCATTAGGTGTATGATAATTTTCAATTCCATCTAAAACAGCTATATTAATTCCAGTTAAATTATTTTGTAAAAATACTGTAAAATCAGTAGAGTTAGGTAATAATCTATATATTTCAGATGTTATAGAATATGAAAATGGATTATTACTAGCCTTATATAAATCTAAAACAGCATTGTTATTAGGGCTTGTCTCAAACATTACAGCAGGACCTTCAGTTCCCCTAGCTTCAATATTAATAACATAGTTAACTCCATCAAAAATTTCCGCTTCTTTAACGGATTCTTTTGCGCCTAGAAGACCATATTCTTCACCATCAGTAAATAAAATTTTAATTCCATTTTCAAGTTCAATATTTTTTTCTTTTATAACTCTTAGTGTTTCTAGAATTGTAGAAAGTGCATAACCTGCATCTGCAGCTCCTAAAGAACCATCTTTTTCTGCATACCTTTCTTTCTTTGCATGAGAACTATCATAATGGGTAGCTAATAAAATATAGGAATCAGACTTACCCTTTACCTCAGCATAAATATTTTCAATGTCTACAAGACTATCACTTCTTTTTTCATAAATGTCTTCATACTTATAAAGTTTAGATTCTATACCTAGTGATGAAAGTTCTGAGACTAGATAATTTCTTACCTTTTCTTTAGCTTCAATATCAAAAATTGTGTGTGGTTCTTGAGCGATATTTTTTATATGCTCCATTTGATTATTAACATTAGTCCTACTATTATCGGTATAGTTTGGCTTTGATGGATTTAATGATTTAAATCCTATAAAGAATGATATAAATATGACTAATAATATTATTATGTATTTATTTTTCTTCTGTAAATTCATTTATTTTATCCCCTTTCGATAAATATAATTGAAAAATATTATATCGTTGATAGAATATCATAAGTCAAATACTTTGTAAATCAAAATAATTTAAAATATAAAATTTTCTGTTTTTTAATTTTATATTTCTATACTCAGATATGGTAATAAATGAATAGGATAAAAGGAGAGAGTATTGATTAAAATTCTGTAAAAGGGGGTAATATATGATAAATTTAATGATTATTTGTGCATTAGTATTATTAATGTGTATAACTTCTACTAAAATATTATATAAGTTTGGTGTGCCAATTCTTTTAATATTTATGGTGTTAGGAATGTTATTTGGATCTGATGGGCTTGTTGGAATATATTTTAATGATTATCAATTAGCTAGTAAAGTAAGTACAATAGCATTGATATTTATAATGTTTTATGGAGGGTTTGGTACTAATTGGGGGATGGCTAAACCTGTAGCAGTACAATCAGTTTTTATGTCAACATTAGGAGTTGTTTTTACAGCTATATTAACAGGATTATTTTGTTTTTTTGTATTTAAAACAACATTATTAGAAGGGCTACTTATAGGATCAATTGTTGGTTCTACAGATGCAGCTTCTGTATTTGCAATATTAAGATCTCAGCGGTTAAACTTAAAGGGGTCAATTGCATCTATGTTAGAGTTAGAAAGTGGTAGTAATGATCCATGTGCATATATGCTGACAGTGATAATATTAGGATTAATGGCTGATGGTGGATATGGAAATATAATTCCAATGATATTAAAGCAAGTTATAGTAGGAGTAATAGTTTCAGTTGTTTTAGCTAAATTATCTATTTACTTATTAAGACATGCTAAATTTGAAATAGAAGGATTTTATCCAATCTTTGTAACTGCTATAGCAGTGTTAGCTTATTCACTAAGTGAATATTTTTCTGGAAATGGATATTTAAGTGTTTATATTACTGGTATTATAATAGGAAATTCAAAGATACCACATAAGAAAAGTATATTTCAATTTTTTGATGGAATATCATGGATTATGCAAATTATGTTATTCTTTTTACTTGGATTATTAGCATTTCCATCAAAGATACCATCAGTAATGATTAAGGGAATATCAATATCAATATTTATGATTTTTGTAGCAAGGCCAGTTGCAATATTTAGTATTTTATATTGGTTTAAGGCACCTATAAAAGAAGAAGTTTTTATATCATGGGTAGGGATAAGAGGTGCTGCATCACTAGTTTTTGCAATATTTGCTGAAACATATGGAGTATCAATAAATAATGATATTTTTCATATAATATTCTTTATAGCACTATTCTCAGTGGCTGTACAAGGTACAGTTATTCCGATACTAGCTAAAAAATTAGATTTAATAGATAATGAGGAGTCTGTTTTAAAGACTTTTAATGATTATAAAGAGGACAAGAGTACAAGGTTAATAGAGTTTACAATTGATGAACATAATATTATGGCTAATAAAACAATAATGGATGCTAATATACCAGAAGATATTCTTGTAGTAATGATAAAAAGAAATGGGGATGTATTTGTACCAAATGGATCTACAGAAATTTTACCAGGAGATATCTTAGTTTTATCTGGTAACAAGCTTAAACACTTCAATGAATATAATGAAGATAAGAGCACAACATTAACAGAGGTTTCTGTTGAAGAAAAAAGTGGTTTAATTAATAAATCTATAAAGGATGCAGATATTCCAGAAGATGTTCTTATAGTTATGATAAAAAGAAAGGGAGAAGTATTAGTTCCTAACGGAAATACAATAATTAATTCAGGAGATATATTAGTTATAACATCAAATAATATTGAAGAAATAGAAGAGTTATTAACTGTATAATTTATTAGAAATTCACCATAAAAATATGGTGAATTTTTGTGCAAATAAAAATTTTATTTTTGTAAGAAGAATATAGAGTTTTAAAAATAGAATAATTTTACATATAAATATAGACAAATTTAATATATTTAGATATACTTATCTAGTTGTTAAATATAACGATAATAAGATAATATTGGTTAAAAATAGATATATAGTAATATCTATTTTTATTAAAAAGGAAGTTAGGTGAAAGTCCTACACAGTGCCGCTACTGTATTTAGGGAATGTTATTTCAAAGTAATCCATTGAGCATATATGCTTGAGAAGGAGAAGTAACGTGATGATCTATAAGTCAGGAGACTTGCCAATATTATAATATCGATACTCTTCGGTAAAAGAGTGATATTAATAAAAAATTAAATATCAGCGTTATAACTAAGAGTATCCTTATATCTTTATATTAAAATGAACAAATATAAAATGATAAAGGGAGAACAAAGATGAAAAAAATCAAAAACGTAACAACAATTCTATTAAGCGCAATGCTTATCTTAGGTCTTGTTTCTTGTGGCACAAGCAATAAGGAATCAGTAAATGAGAATTCTAATGTACAAGCACAAGAAAATAATGACTCACATTATCCAGTAACTATAACAACTTATAATTATGCAAGGGAACCTGTTGAAATGACTTTTGATAAGGCACCAGAAAAGGTGGTAGCTATTTATCAAAATTCAATTGAAACTATGCTAGCATTAGGACTAGAGGATAGAATAGTTGCAGCTGCAGGGCTTGATCATGATGTGAAAGATGAATACAAAGAAGCTTTTAGTAAGGTAAATTATTTAGAAGAGTTTACTCCATCAAAAGAAGCAATAATAATGGAGAAACCTGATTTCATATTAGGATGGTATTCTTTATTTGATGATAAAAGATTAGGTGATATTGACTATTGGAATGAAAGTGGTGTAAATACTTATATCTCATTAAATAGTGGAGTAGCACAAGAAAGAACAATAGAAAATGAAATAAATGATATATTAAATTTAGGTAAGATTTTTAATGTAGAAGATAAGGCTCAGGCTATAGTGGATGAAATTACATCAACTGTTAATGAAGTTTCTTCAAAAGTAAGTAATGAAGAAAAACAAAGTGCTATGGTAGTAGAATTTTTTGATGATGAAATATATACATATGGTTCTAAAACCTTAGCTGGAGATATGGTAACAAAATTAGGAGCAGAGGTTTTAAATCCTGAAGGTGGAAATATAGGAGCAGAAGATTTAATTAAGCTAAATCCAGATTGCATTTTTGTTTCTTATATGGATAGAGGAGATGAAAGTGTTCCACTTGAAGAGGTAAATAAGATATTAGAAAATCCAGCCTTTGCAAGCCTTTCAGCAGTTAAAAGTAAAAGAGTTTATGCTATACCATTAGGAGATATGTATTCTAGTGGAATAAGAACTATAGATGGTATAAACACTTTTGCAAATGGATTATATGGAAATGAAGAATAAAGTTTTAAAAGAAGTTCCTATTTATATAGGAACTTCTGCAGTTTGTTGAAAAACCCCCTGTTTAAAAATAGAGGGTTTTTCTATTATTAGTTGTGGATAAAATTTAAGATTA
>URGW01000007.1 GCA_900547475.1 uncultured Clostridium sp.
TGCCAACCTGTAGCCATAGCTCCACTGTTATACATGTAATACCAATTTCCATTTATTAATTGCCAACCTGTAGCCATGGCTCCACTGTTATACATGTAATACCATAGGCCAGATTCATTTACCCACTTACCAAAGCTATAATTAGTTGTTCTATATGTTGATATTTCATTACTTAGAACAACACTTACAGGAGGCGGGTCTAATTGTTTTATTCTTGCATTAGCATTAGATGCAGTTACATTTAATGTTACTAATCCTAGTGCTAATATACTTGATATTATTTTTTTCTTAAACATATAAATTCCCCCTTAGTGTAATATATATATATATATATGGTAATTATATCATATTTATACAAAATATAACATACAACATATAATATTTATATTTGTATACCTTTTTCAAACTTAGTTGTAAATTATTTCAAAAAATAAATATATGGAATTATAGTCTAACTACTTTTCCATATCTTCTTGCTAACATCCCCATTTTATCTCTCACTTTTATAATTATATATAAGCCCCTACACTAGCGTTTCGAGGCTATGCTTTACTTTATTTGAAAAATATAGGAACATAGTTTTGAAATATAATAATATGGAAAGAATCTATAATATGAGATATTAATTGTATGGAGGAACTATGAGAAGTAATATTGAAACAAAAACCAAATTAACTTTAGTGTCTGAATTAGGTAATGAATCAAAATTTCAAATTCTAAAATATAATGAACTTAGTGGAATAAACAAAGTAGATAGTGTATCAGCTATTAAGGCAATAGAAAATAGTGGACAAAGGCTTAAGCAAGTAAGAATATTATTAAATGAAAGTGCTGTTAAAATACAAAATAATAAATTAAGTTATATGAAAGGATATATAGAAAGAAATGATTTAGTTCATGAATATAGAGGGATTAAGAAAATAATATTTGACTCTAAGCAAGTAACAGCAAAAAAAGATAAGACAATATTTAAGGGAACAGGAGAAGTTTTATTAAAATCTAGTTTTAGTGATTTTACATTGATAGAGTTAGTTGATGAAGAAATAATAATTAGTGACTCAATGTTTTATGCATGTGATGAAGAAATAAACATTATAAGTATTAATGATAAAGAGATAAAGCTTAATGGAAGTGGGGTTATAGTATTAAAGCTACCTGCTTCAGAAAAAGAAATAATAAGATGTAAGTTATTTAATGATAAGTTAATTGTTAATGAGGATTTAGTTATATTAAAAAATAATAGTATAAATATAAGTTATGAAAAATATGAAAATGAGATAGATGATAATATTGTAGAGTATATTAATACTGTTTATTATGGGATAGGAGAATTATGGTTATTACCAACTAGAAGTATATATGATAAATATGTTAAAATAAATTGCTGCTTAGAAGAGTGTGATGAATAAACCTAAGAAAAATATAAATTACATCTTAAATTTAGCAAGATAAAGTGTTAAAATCAAGGTGTAAGTAAAATAGGAGTGATAATATGGGCCTAAAGGATTTAGAATTTAAAAATGATTTAGATATGTTGTTTAAAGCAATTTTAGAATTACAAAATATAGAGGAATGTTATAAATTTTTTGAAGATATTGCAACTATTACAGAGTTAAAGGCTATCTCTCAAAGAATTCAAGTGGCAAAAATGCTTAAGGAAAAAAAGGTTTATACAGAAATAGCAGAGGCAACAGGAGCTAGTACGGCAACAATAAGTAGAGTTAATAAATGCCTTAATTACGGTCAAGATGGGTATAATATAGTATTAGATAGAATTAATTCTAAAGAGTAATTAGATTTAGGGTATGATAAATGCAAATTTATATACTATTGTAAAAAATCGGAATAGAAGCTATACTATAAGAGTTAAATTGAAATAAGTAAGTGAGGTAGTATATATGAGTAGAATGTTCGGAACAGATGGTGTTAGAGGAATTGCTAATACAGAATTAACTGCAGACTTAGCTTATGCTTTAGGTAGAGCTGGTGCTTTTGTATTAACAGAAGGAACACATAAACCTAAAATATTAGTTGCTAAGGATACTAGAATATCAGGAGATATGTTAGAAGCTGCTTTAGTTGCAGGTATTCTTTCAGTTGGAGCAGAAGCAGTAATTTTAGGTGTAGTTCCAACACCAGCAGTAGCTCATTTAACAAGAGAATATAATGCAGATGCAGGAGTTATGATTTCAGCATCTCATAATCCAGTTGAATATAATGGAATTAAGTTCTTTGATGGAAGAGGATATAAATTATCTGATGAATTAGAAGATCAAATACAAGCTGTAATAGAAAGTAATTTTGAGGGAGTTCCAAGTCCAGTAGGTGGAGATGTTGGAAGATCATATACTGAAGAAACAGCATTAAGAGAGTATATAGATTATGCGATGAGTACAATTAAAACTGATTTAAAAGGACTTAGAGTTGCGTTAGATTGTGCAAATGGTGCTGCATATAAAGCAGCAGTTAAAGCATTTAGGGCTTTAGGTGCTAGAGTTTATGTAATTAACGATAATCCAGATGGAAATAACATAAATGAAAATTGTGGTTCAACTCATATGGAAGAGTTAATGGATTATGTTGTAAGAAAGAATTGTGATATTGGATTTGCTTTCGATGGAGATGCAGATAGATGTCTAGCAGTTGATGAAAAAGGAAATATGATAAATGGTGATTTCTTATTAACTATTTGTGCAAAAGCTTTAAAAGAAGCTGGAAAATTAAATGATGATACTTTAGTAGTAACAGTAATGAGTAATTTAGGATTAGATATTGCTGCTAAAAGAGAGGGAATCAATTTAGTTAAAACTAAAGTTGGAGATAGATATGTACTTGAAGAGATGCTTAAGGAAAACTATATATTAGGTGGTGAACAATCAGGTCATATAATATTCTTAAATCACAACACTACTGGAGATGGATTAGTTACTGCACTTCAAGTTGCAGCAATACTTAAGGAAAGTGGTAAGACTTTCAGTGAATTAGCTGGAGTAATGAAGGAGTTACCACAAGTATTAGTTAATGCTAAAGTTCCAAATGATAAGAAAAATATTTATTTAGAGGATACAGAAATAATTGAAGCTATAAATGCTGTTGAAGCTAAGCTTAATGGTGTTGGTAGAGTTCTTATAAGACCATCAGGAACTGAACCTTTAGTGAGAGTTATGCTTGAAGGGGAAAATCAAGAAGAAATAAATGAAATGGCAAATAGCTTAGTAGATTTAATATTAAGTAAAATTTAATATACTAAAAAATTAATGTTCGTAAGAGCATTAATTTTTTTTGTAAAAATTTATGGATTTATTATATTGCTATAAAAATATAAATGAGATTTCAAAGATTTATAGAGTGTGATAGTTTTTATAAAAACAATTATATATTGATAAAAATGTATTAATAATTCAATATGGATATTAAATTGATAATAAAAATAGTAAAAAGAATAAAAAGTATTAAAAATGAGAAATAAAATGTAAAAAATATAATCAATTTACTAAAAATAGAAACAGTATATTGACAGAGTATTAAAGTAAAGAGTAATATATTAACAATAGAATATTTTGGAATTTCTTTTGAAAAATAAAAGCTATGATAGAGATGTTTATTTAGATAAAAAAAGTTTCAGAGAGTCCATGGATGCTGTGAATGGATACTTTAAACTAAATAACGATCACTCTTGAGTTGTCTTCTGAACATTATTTAATAGTAAGTAAGGAGTTACCGGTAAGCACCGTTAAATGCAAGGGTTTGTTTGAGCCTAGTGGTATTAATGATGAGGAATTTTATCCCACCGTTATGATTTTATCATTAAGGGTGGGATTTTTTTAACCTAATTTATAACCATTTTGTTCAATAATTACAAATTATTTCATTGGAGGTATTGAAATGGAAAGACATGTGTTATCTGTCTTAGTTAGGAATTCTTCAGGAGTACTAACAAGAGTTTCAGGATTATTTGCAAGAAGAGGATTTAATATTGATAGTTTGACTGTTGGAAGAACTGAAAATCCAGAGATTTCAAGAATGACTATTACCTTAAATGGGAATGAAGATGTTTTAGAACAATTCACTAAACAGTTAAATAAGTTAGAAGATGTTTTAAGGGTATTAAATTTAAAATTTGATAATTCAGTATACAGAGAGTTAGTACTTATTAAGGTTAAAGCTGATGCTGAACAAAGAGCAGCAGTAAATGAAGTAGTAAAGATATTTAGGAGCAAAATAATAGATATTTCGCCAGAAACATTGACTATTGAATTAACAGGAGATGAGAGTAAAATAAGTGCTCTTATAAAACTTTTAGAGGAGTATGAAATAAAAGAGTTAGTAAGAACAGGAGTATGTGCATTAGAAAGGGGCGCTAATGACATAACAGATTACTGTGAAATATTTAATTAACTTAGTTGATTATATAGATAGTATAAGCTTATAAAAGATATTGAAAGAAGAGCAAAAGCATATTTTTAAAGGGGGAAAATTTATGGCAATGACAATGACACAAAAAATATTAGCTGCACATGCAGGATTAGAAAGTGTAAAAGCGGGGCAATTAATAGAAACAAATTTAGACTTAGTATTAGGAAATGATATTACTTCACCAGTTGCAGTAAAGGAATTTGAAAAGTTTGGAGTAAAAAAGGTATTTGATAAGGATAAGATAGCAATAGTCCCGGATCATTTTACACCTAATAAAGATATAAAAGCTGCAGAGCAGTGTAAATTTATTAGAGACTTTTCAAGAGAAAAGGGAATAAGTAACTTTTTTGAAATAGGAGAAATGGGAATAGAACATTGTTTATTGCCAGAGAAAGGTTTAGTAGTTGCAGGAGATGTAGTTATTGGTGCAGATTCTCATACTTGTACTTATGGGGCATTAGGGGCCTTCTCTACAGGAATAGGTTCAACTGATATGGCGGCTGGAATGGCAACAGGAAAGTGTTGGTTTAAAGTTCCTTCAGCATTAAAGTTTGTTTTAAAAGGAAAACCATCAAAATGGGTAAGTGGTAAAGATGTAATACTTCATATTATCGGAATGATAGGAGTAGATGGTGCTTTATATAAATCAATGGAGTTCTTCGGTGATGGACTTAATTACTTATCAATGGATGACAGATTTACAATGGCGAATATGGCAATTGAAGCTGGTGGAAAAAATGGTATATTCCCAGTAGATGAGAAGACAATTGAGTATTTAAAAGAACATGGAAAGAAAGAGTGGAAGGTATATGAAGCTGATGAAGATGCTGAATATGATGAAGTTTATGAAATAGATTTATCTAATTTAAGACCAACAGTTTCTTTTCCGCACTTACCTGATAATACAAGAACTATTGATGAAGTTGGTGATATAGAAATTGATCAAGCTGTAATAGGGTCTTGTACAAATGGAAGAATTTCAGATTTAAGAGTTGCAAGAGATATCTTAAGGGGGAATAAAGTAAATAAGAGAGTTAGATGTATAGTATTTCCAGGAACTCAAAAAATTTATTTACAAGCATTAGAAGAAGGAATAATAAAGGATTTAGTAGAAGCAGGGGCAGTTGTTTCAACACCAACTTGTGGTCCATGTTTAGGAGGACATATGGGGATATTAGCTAAAGGTGAAAGAGCAATTTCAACTACTAATAGAAACTTTGTAGGAAGAATGGGACATGTTGAATCAGAAGTTTACTTAGCAAGTCCAGCAGTTGCAGCAGCTTCAGCAATAACAGGAAAAATAACGAATCCAGAAACACTTTAAGGGGGTAAATAAATATGAAAGCAACAGGAAGAGTTTTTAAATATGGAGATAACGTAGATACAGATGTAATTATACCTGCAAGATATTTAAATACATCAGATCCTAAAGAATTAGCAGCACATTGTATGGAAGATATAGATTTAGATTTTGCAAAGGAAGTTCAAGAAGGTGATATTATAGTTGCAAATAAAAACTTTGGATGTGGTTCATCTAGGGAGCATGCACCTATAGCAATTAAAGAAAGTGGAATTAGTTGTGTTATAGCTTCAACTTTTGCAAGAATTTTTTATAGAAATGCTATTAATATTGGTTTACCAATTCTTGAATGTGATCAAGCGGTTAAAGGTATCGAAGCTGGGGATAAGTTAGAAGTAAACTTTGATACTGGGATTATTAAAAATTTAACTAAAAATGAGGAATACCAAGGGCAGGCATTCCCAGAGTTTATGCAAAAAATAATAAATAGCAATGGTCTTATAGGATATATAAAAAATTCTTAAAAAATAATGAATTAATAAATTTAAAATATGAAGCAATAAGCATAAAAAGTAAGTTAGGTGCATGTTATAGATTAAAAATAATTAGCTTTACTTAGTTTGTAAATGTAATAAGGGGGAAATTTTATGAATTTTAATATAGCAGTTATACCAGGAGATGGAATAGGCCCAGAGGTTATAGATGAATCAATAAAAATATTAAGTAAAATTGGGGAAAAATATAATCATAATTTTGAGTTTGAATTTTTACAAGCTGGTGGATGTGCAATAGATAATTTAGGAACACCATTGCCAGACAAGACTTTGGAGGTCTGTAAAAAAAGTGATGCAGTACTTTTAGGTGCTGTTGGAGGAATAAAGTGGGATGATCCTAATGCAAAAGTTAGACCAGAACAAGCTTTATTAGGATTAAGAGGTGGATTAAATTTATATTGTAATTTAAGACCAGCACTTTTATATAAAGCATTAAAAGAAGCATCACCATTAAAAGACACAATAATTGGGGATGGAATTGATATTTGTGTTGTAAGAGAGCTTACTGGAGGAATTTACTTTGGTGAGAGAGGTAGAGAGGTTGTTGATGGAGTAGTTTCAGCATATGATACTGAAAGATATAATGTCGAAGAAATTGAAAGAATAGTAAAAATAGGCTTTGATACAGCTATGAAAAGAAATAAGAAGTTAACAAGTGTTGATAAAGCTAATATATTAGAAAGTTCTAGATTATGGAGAAGTGTAGTAGAAGAAATGTCTAAGGATTATCCAGAAGTAGAAGTTAATCATTTATATATTGATAATGCTTCTATGCAGCTAGTTAAAGATCCTAGACAATTTGATGTTATTGTTACTTCAAATATGTTTGGAGATATATTATCAGATGAAGCATCCATGATTACTGGATCAATAGGAATGTTACCTTCAGCATCTTTAGGAGAAGGTACTTTAGGAATGTATGAACCAATACATGGTTCTGCACCTGATATAGCAGGAAAAGGAATAGCAAATCCATTAGCAACAATTCTTTCTACAGCTATGATGTTAAGATATAGCTTTAATTTAGAAAGTGAAGCAAAAGATATAGAAAATGCAGTAGTTAAAGTTTTAGAAGAAGGTTATAGAACAGGAGATATTAAAAGTGAAGGTACTATTCTTGTTGGTACTAAGGAAATGGGGGCTCTTGTTGCAGAGAGAATTTAGTAAGTGAAGTTGTAAGTAGCTAGTTAATGAAGAAATTCATAGTGGAGTTTTAAAATTATATATTTTAAATTTGTCATTATCTAAATTTATTTCGAAAGCTTACAAATTGAAACTAATTATAGGGGTGATTTAAATGAGAAGTGATGTAGTAAAAAAAGGGGTTACAAAAGCTCCACATAGATCATTATTTAAGGCATCAGGATTAACTGATGAAGAAATAAATAAACCTTTAATAGGTGTTGTTACATCTCAAAATGATATAATTCCAGGTCATGTAAATTTAGATAAAATTGTTGAGGGTGTAAAAAAAGGTGTATTAATGTCTGGTGGAACACCATTAGTATTTCCAACTATAGGAGTATGTGATGGTATAGCAATGGGACATGAAGGAATGAAATATTCTTTAGCTACAAGAGAACTTATAGCAGACTCTATTGAATGTATGGCAAAGGCTCATGCTTTTGATGCATTAGTATTTATACCAAACTGCGACAAGATAGTTCCAGGAATGGTTATGGCAGCTTTAAGATTAAATATACCATCAATAGTTGTAAGTGGTGGTCCAATGTTAGCTGGTAAATTCAAAGATAAAGAAGTTTCATTATCTACAATGTTTGAAGCTGTTGGATCTGTGGAAAGTGGGTTAATGTTAGAGTCAGATTTAGCTGATTTAGAAGAAAAAGCATGCCCTACATGTGGATCATGTTCAGGAATGTTTACGGCAAATTCTATGAATTGTTTATGTGAGGTGTTAGGAATTGCTTTACCTGGAAATGGAACAATACCAGCTGTTTATTCAGAAAGAATTAGACTTGCAAAATATGCTGGTATGGCAATAATGAACCTTTTAGAAAAAGATATAAAACCAAGAGATATAATCACTGAAGAAGCTATAAAAAATGCCTTAACAGTAGATATGGCTCTTGGATGTTCAACAAATAGTGTTTTACATTTAACTGCTATTTCAAATGAAGCAAAATCTCCTATAAATTTAGAGATTATAAATGAAATGTCATCTAAAGTACCTAATCTTTGTAAATTAGCACCTGCTTCTGACACTCATATTGAAGATTTATATGCAGCAGGTGGAATAAGAGCTGTAATGAGTGAGTTAAACAAAAAGAATTTATTAAATTTAAATTGTATTACAGCAACAGGAAAAACTGTTGGAGAAAGTATAGAAAATGCTAAGGTTTTAGATTATTCAGTAATAAAACATATTGAAGAACCATACAGTGAAACTGGTGGAATTGCAGTTTTAAAAGGAAATCTGGCTTTAGATGGTGCTGTGGTTAAAAGGTCTGCAGTACTTAAGGAAATGTTAAAACATAAAGGACCAGCTAAGGTTTTTAACTCTGAAGAAGAGGCTATAGAAGCTATTTTAGGAAAGAAAATAGTTGAAGGTGATGTTGTAGTAATTAGATATGAGGGACCAAAGGGTGGACCTGGAATGAGAGAAATGTTATCACCAACCTCAGCAATTTGTGGAATGGGATTAGATAAGTCAGTAGCTCTTATAACTGATGGAAGATTTAGTGGGGCAACAAAGGGAGCAGCAATAGGACATGTATCCCCAGAAGCAGCTGAAGGTGGGAATATCGCTTTAGTAGAAGATGGAGATGTTATTTCTATAGATATATTAAATGGAAATTTAGATTTACTTGTAAGTGATGAAGAATTAGCTAAGCGTAGAGACGTATTAAAACCAGTAGAACCAAAGGTTAAAGAGGGGTATTTATCAAGATACGCTAAGTTAGTAAGCTCAGCAAGTACAGGAGCAGTGTATAAGGAGTGATAAGCTGCCACTAAATAAGGGGGGGTTAGTTAAATGTTATTAACAGGAGCTGAAATTCTTATTAAATCTTTATTAGATGAGGGTGTTGATACTGTTTTTGGATATCCTGGAGGTGCAGTATTAAATATTTATGATTATTTATACAAATATAAAGATAAAATAAAACATTATTTATCCTGTCATGAACAAAATGCAGCTCATGCAGCAGATGGATATGCAAGAGCTACTGGAAAAGTGGGTGTTTGTATAGCTACATCAGGTCCAGGTGCAACTAATCTTGTTACAGGAATAGCAACTGCGTATATGGATTCTATACCTTTAGTTGCTATAACAGGAAATGTATCTAAAGATTTGCTTGGTAAAGATAGTTTTCAAGAGGTTGATATAACAGGTATAACTATGCCAATAACAAAGCATAATTTTATAGTTAAGGATATTAATAATTTACAAGAAACAATTAGGAAAGCATTTTATATTGCTAGGGAAGGAAGACCAGGGCCAGTTCTAATAGATATACCAAAAGATATAACAGCTGATAAAACAGAGTATAAGGAATTAAAAACATTAGAGGTTGTACCTAAAAGCAAGCATGTAACAGAAGGAGTTTTGGCAGAAGTTTCAAAATATATAAATGAATCTTCTAAACCACTTATTTATGCTGGAGGTGGAGTTATTAATGCTAATGCTACAGAGGAATTAATTAATTTTGCTGAAAAATTAAATGCACCAGTAGCAACAACTTTAATGTGTAGAGGAGCAATACCATCTGAACATAGATTAAACACAGGTATGATAGGAATGCATGGAAGTAATGCATCTAATATTTTAGCTACAAAATGTGATTTGATAATTGCATTGGGAGCAAGGTTTAGTGATAGAGTAATAAGTGATAGAGAATTTATTAATAATGCTAAAGTTATACAAATAGATGTTGATCCAGCAGAAGTAAATAAAAATGTAAAAGTTGACTCATTTATTATAGGCGATATAAAAATTGTACTACAGAAATTAATACCTTTATTAAATGAGAAGAAAAATAAAGAATGGTTAAATACTATAGAGGAACTGAAACTTTTAGCATTAACTAAGAGTAATAGGGATGATGGAGAAGAATTAACTCCAAAATTCTTATTTGAAACGCTCAGTGATATGGACAATGGTGATTTTATTATAGCAACGGAAGTCGGACAACATCAAATGTGGACAGCTCAATATTTTAACTTTAAAACTCCAAGAACATTAATATCATCAGGAGGTCTTGGTACAATGGGATTTGGATTAGGAGCAGCTATAGGAGCTAAGGTTGCTAATCCAGATAAAACTGTATTTAATATTGCTGGAGATGGAAGTTTTGGAATGAATTGTAATGAGTTTGCCACAGCAGTTAAATATAATATTCCAATTAAAGTTATTGTAATGAATAACAATGCTTTAGGAATGGTTAGACAATGGCAAAGTCTTTTCTATGAAGCAAGATATTCTCAAACTACTTTAGATAGAGCAACTGATTTTGTTAAACTTGCAGAAGCTTTTGGTGGGGTTGGATTTAGAGTTGAAAATAGAGAAGAGTTAGAAAATGTATTAAATGAAGCATTAGCTATAGATAAACCTGTAATTATTGATTACATGATAGATAGCGATAAAAAGGTATTTCCTATGGTTGCACCTGGTGCACCAATTCATCAAATAATAAATGAAGAAGACTTAGAATGTTAATCTAAATTTCTATCATAGATATAATGGTAGCAAATTTTATAAATAAAAATAATAAATAAATCGGGGGTATAAAGATGGCAAAAATGTTTTATGAAAAGGACACAAATTTAGATTTATTAAAAGGAAAGAAAGTTGCAGTAATTGGTTATGGTAGTCAAGGACATGCACATGCATTAAATCTTCATGAAAGTGGAGTTGATGTGGTAGTAGGATTATATGAAGGAAGTAAATCTTGGGATAGAGTTAAAGAAGCTGGGTTAGAGGTAGCAACAGTTGCTAATGCTGTAAGGAGCGCTGATGTTGTAATGATGCTTGTACCAGATGAAAAGCAAGCTAAGTTATATAAAGAAGAAGTTGCACAAAACTTAGAAGCTGGAAATGCTTTAGTATTTGCTCATGGATTTAATATTCATTATGGACAAATAGTTCCACCGGCAGATGTTGATGTATTTATGGTCGCACCAAAGGGGCCAGGACATATGGTAAGAAGAACTTATACTGAAGGTTCAGGAGTTCCTTGTTTAATAGCTGTTCATCAAGATGCAACAGGACAGGCTAGAGAATTAGCATTAGCTTATTCGAATGGTATTGGTGGAGCAAGAGCTGGAGTTTTAGAAACTACATTTAAAGATGAAACTGAAACAGACTTATTTGGGGAGCAAGCAGTTCTTTGTGGGGGATGTACAGCATTAATAAAAGCTGGATTTGAAACTTTAGTTGAAGCAGGATATGCTCCAGAAAATGCTTACTTTGAATGCTTACATGAAATGAAGCTTATTGTTGATTTAATGTATCAAGGTGGAATGGCTGCTATGAGATATTCTATTTCTGATACCGCTGAATATGGGGATTATATGGTTGGTAATAGAATTGTTACTGATGAAACTAAGAAAGAAATGAAGAAAGTATTAACAGAAATTCAAGATGGTACTTTCGCTAGAAATTGGTTAATGGAAAACCAAGTTGGTAGACCACAATTTAATGCTATGAGAAGAATGGAAGTGGAACATCCAATTGAAAAAGTTGGTAAAGAGTTAAGAGAAATGATGTCTTGGATTGATACTAAAAAATTAGACTAGTAAATTAAGTTTATAAATTTTAAGGGGCTATATCAGAGTGAATTAATAAATTCTTTCTGAATAAGGCCTCTTTTGTATTATTTTACAAATTATTATAAATAAGGTTTATAATAATGTTAATTAATGGTAAAATATTAAGTGTATAATTTTAAAATATAAAATTAGGGAGAAGGGTATATGGAGTTAAAAGTTAAGGTAGACAATAAAAAGGTATTTAATAGAATTGGACTTGCTGCTTTTGTTACAATGATTTTAGTAAATGTAATTCAAATAACGTTTTTTGGGATTATTGGAGCAATTAATCAGGAGTTATTATCAGCTACATGGATAAGTTATGCATCAATTGCAATTAGTTTTTATTTAATAGGATTTCCTGTATTTTATTTTATGATTAAAAACTTACCTGAAGAAGAAAAAAGGGAAAGCAGAACACTTGGAGTTTTGGAAATTATAAAAATATGTGTTATGTCTTACAGTGTAGTATATATAGTTAACCTTTTAACTAATCTTCTTATGATGTTGATAGCGGTATTTAAAGGTAGTGAAGTTACAAATCCGTTAGTAAATATGCTTGAAGGAAGCAATTGGATATGGTCATTAATTTTTGCAGGTATATTATCGCCTATAATTGAAGAAATGATGTTTAGAGGTTTAATGCTTAATAAGTTAAGAAGATATGGGGATAAAGTTACAATAATAACAACTGCAGTTCTATTTGGATTATTTCATGGGAATTTCTCGCAATTTTTCTATGCAGTAGCATTAGGTATGATTTTTGCGTATGTTACATTAAAAACAGGAACTATAAAATATTCAATAATACTTCATATAGTTGTAAATATAATGGGAAGTGTTATTTTACCATTACTTATTGGTGATGGTAGTAATTTAGTAGCTGTTGGATGTGTAGGACTTGTATTATTAGCAATAGTAATAGTAGGTTTAGTACTTCTAATAAAAAATAGAAAAAATATATCTCTATTAGATGGTGAAATTAAAATAGAAAAAGGAGCTGAATTTAAAACTATTTGGATTAATGTAGGAATGATATTATATGTAGCAATTTGTTTGTTTTCTATGGTATCTATATTGTTTATATAAAAGGTGTTAAGTACTTAAAAAATAAATTTTAAAAATAATAAAGGGGATATCTAAAAATATAGGATATTCCCTTTATTATATATATGATAGCTATATAAAAAGAGGCTAATATTAAAAAAACACGAACATTAATCTGGGAAAATAGTGATATTTATAAAAAATTGCTAAAAAATATGGACAAACATTCGTATTTATATTAATATTATTCATATAATTAAAAAGTAATCGCGTTTATCGTATAAAGTTGGTAATAGGGTCCAACAGTATCTACCAAATCACCTTAAATGATTTGACTACGATATTTCTTATATAAGAATATATCTTAAAAAATTAGTATAAATTTTGCAAATCAATCACAGTTTAAATACATATCCTCGACATGCGATAAATGATACGATTATAAAATAAAATGCATGGAGGAGCAACATATGATGAACTTCATATCTAATTACTTTAATTTTCAAGAAAAAAAGACAAGCTTAAAGACGGAAACAATAGCAGGTATAACAACATTTTTAACAATGGCATATGCATTATTTTTAATTCCTAGTGTTTTAGCAGAAGCAGGGATGCCAGAAAAAAGTGTCTTTGTTGCAACAGCATTGTCTGCAGCAGTTGGTACATTGATAATGGGTATATTTGCAAAGTTTCCAATGGGATTAGCACCAGGAGTAGGATTAAATGCCTTCTTTGCATATAGTGTATGCATAGGAATGGACATCCCTTGGCAAACAGCATTATCAGGGGTACTTGCATCAGGTGTAATATTCTTAATAATATCAGCAACAGGATTAAGAGAATTAATTATTAAAGCAATACCGACAAATTTAAAATTAGCGGTAAGTGCAGGAATCGGATTATTTATAGCTTTTATTGGTTTAAAAAATGCAGGAATAGTTGTAGCAAACGAAGCAACGTTTGTAGGGCTTGGAGATTTAACAAATCCCACAGTATTACTTTCAATATTTGGGCTTATTGTAATAGCAATATTAATGGTTAGAGGATCTAATATAGCAATATTTATTGGAATGGCTGTAACTGTAGTTGTTGGTATGATATTTGGATTAATAGATATTCCAACTTCAATAATATCAATGCCACCATCAATGGCACCTACATTTGGAGTGGCAATTCAAAACATAGGAAATATATTTAATCCACAAATGATATTAGTTGTTTTTACTTTCTTATTTATGGATTTCTTTGATACAGCAGGTACATTAGTTGCAGTTGGTTCAAAGATTGGATTACTTAAAAAAGATGGGTCAGTTGAAAATGGATCTAAGGCATTACTTGCAGATTCAGCTGCTACTTGTATAGGAGCAATATTTGGAACTACTAATACTACTGCTTATGTTGAATCATTATCAGGAGTAGCAATAGGTGCAAGAACAGGATTTTCAAGTGTTGTAGTAGGAATATTATTTTTAATTTCATTATTCTTCTCACCGCTACTTACAGTAATTACTTCAGCAGTAACTGCACCAGCCCTTATTTTAGTTGGATCATTAATGTGTAGTAATCTTAAGGAAATTGAATGGGAAAAACCAGAAGTTGCAATTTCATCATTTTTCACTGTAATATTAATGCCTTTAACTTATAGCATTGGGGAAGGGATTGCATTCGGGTTCTTATCATATGTAGTTCTTATGATATTTAAAGGAAAAGCTAAAAAAATACATCCAGTTATGTATGTTTTAGCAGTATTATTTATAATATATTTTGCAGTAAGATAATAAAGAAATAAATTGATTTTTAATAAATATAAGTGGAATTATTTTTAATATAATTTCATTTATATTTATTTTTTTATATGACATATTTAGAGATAGAATATTTTAGTTATAATAAAGATTAATAATTAAGTGAAATAGCATAAACACTTTACAATAATAATTTGAATCTGTATAATTAATTTATAATTTGTTAAAAATAATTATAAAAATTGCGCTGAAGAGGAGCAGTAAATAGAATTTTAAATTAAAGCGATTTAGGGATGGTGTAAGCCTAAAATTTGAATCTATTGAAGGAAACCTTGGAGCAATAAAACTAAATAAGTATTTGAGTGGATTAAGTTTAATTAATCAATTTAGGTGGTAACGCGGAATATAAGTTTTCGTCCTAATAATATTTAGGATGGAAACTTTTTTATTTGGATATAAATGGGTGTGCCTCCGGGGAACAGCCATTTTTTAACAATATATATAAAGGAGAATTAAATATGGCATTTGAAAAGTTAGCTGAAATAATATTTCCTAATGTTGAACATGATAGAGAATATTATATAGCAAAATACCCAAAAAGAAACTTAAAGGAAGGTGCTAGAGTAACTAGATATGCACCATCACCAACAGGATTCCAACATATAGGTGGAGTTTTTGCTGCATTAATCAATGAAAGGTTAGCAAGTCAAAGCGAAGGGGTTTTCTATTTAAGAATAGAAGATACAGACCAAAAAAGAGAAGTTGAAGGTGCTATTGAAGACACAATTGCAACTATGCACAACTTTGGAATGGACTTTAGTGAAGGAATGACTGGTCAAGAAACTTCAAAAGGTGAATACGGTCCATACAGACAAAGTGAAAGAGCTGAAATTTACAGAACTTTTGCTAAGGATTTATTATTAAAAGGTTTAGCATATCCAGATTTCTGTACTCCAGAAGAGTTAGCAGCATTAAGAGAAGAACAAATTGCTAATAAAATAACTCCAGGATACTATGGAGAATATGCTAAATATAGAAATATTACTGAAGAGGAAGCTATTCAAAGAATAAACAATGGTGAAGCTTATATCTTAAGATTAAAATCACCTGGAAATCCTGAAACTAGAGTAGAATTCCATGATTTAATAAAAGGAGATATATCTTTCCCAGAAAATAATCAAGATGTAGTTTTAATAAAAGGTGATGGACTTCCAACATATCACTTTGCACATGCAATAGATGATTATCTAATGAGAACTACAGATGTAATAAGAGGAGAAGAATGGTTATCATCACTTCCAATCCACGTTCAATTATTTGAAGTATTAGGATTTGAAAGACCAAACTATGCTCATATTCCAACAATAATGAAACAAGAAGGTGGATCTAAGAGAAAGCTTTCTAAGAGAAAAGATGCTGAAGCAGCTGTTTCTTACTATAATGAAGTTGGATATCCAGTAGTATGTGTTATTGAATACTTATTAAACATAGTAAACTCAAGCTATGAAGAGTGGAGAGCAGAAAATCCAACTGCTGATTATCATGAATTCCATGTTGCTTTAGAAAAAATGAGTAAGAGTGGAGCGTTATTTGATTTAGTTAAGCTAAATGACGTTTCTAAAGATGTTATAGCTAGAATGCCAGCAGATAAAGTATATGAACAATATACTGCATGGGCTAATCAATATGATGAAGAAATGTATAACTTAGTAACTTCAAATGAAGCTATGTCTAGAGAAATATTTAATATAGACAAAGAAGGACCAAAGCCAAGAAAAGACTTTGCTAAATGGGATGAAGTTAAGGATAAAATATTCTATTTCTTTGATGAGTTATTCTATAATGAAACTGCTGAACAAGTAGAATTGCCAAAAACTTTATCTTTAGAAAATGCTAAAGCTATAATTGAAGAATATGCTAAGAAATTTACTTTTAATATAGGAAGTCAAGAAAACTGGTTTGAAGAATTAAAAGTAATTGGAGCAGAACTAGGATATTGTGCAAATAGAAAAGAGTTCAAGGCTAATCCAGAGGCATATAAGGGTATGATTTCTGATGTTGCAGGAGCTGTAAGAAGTGCATTATCACATAGAACAAACACTCCAGATCTTTATACTATAATGCAAATTATGGGTGAGGAAAGAGTTAGAGAAAGATTTAATAAGTTTTTAAGCTTATAATATAAAAGTGCTGTGTTATATTTAATGCAGCATTTTTTAATAAATTTTATTTCCCACAGTTAAACTTAAGGTGAATATATTACCATGTATTATATAATTCAAAATTCATAAAATAATACCGAAAAATATAATTGGAGGTAATATTATGAACAATAATTCTAATATGAATCAACCAAACCAAACCAATTCAGCTATGAGTAATAATGTACAACAAGGTATGAGTAATAGTGCTCAAAGCATGAACAGCAATGCACAACAACAAAGCAATATGCAAAATAGTTACAATAATCAAAATACTATGCAAAATGGAATGAGTAGTGCTCAAATTGATGCAAATATTGAAGCATATAAAAAGGCTCAACAAAATTCAAATCAAAATTCTATGCAATAAAATATTTGAATAATAAAACTCTTTATCAAAGATAGGGAGTTTTATTTTTTTATATTATTATTATATATGCTAAATTTAATTTATAATGGAGAAAAAAATAAACTAGATTATATTATAGAAAAAATATGAGATGATTTCTAACAACAACAATTAATACAAGGTATCAAAGCGATAATAATGTACAAACTATTATTGTAGCGGTGGTAGAACTAAGTATAGGCTTGGCTGTATCAGGGCTAAATTTAATTAGACATTGGAGGTAAATGTTATGAGTAAACATTCAAACTGTGGATGTCATAATGAAGAAAGTAATTGTAAATCAAGCTGTGGATGTGGATGCAATAGTGGGGCACCAAAATCAGCAATAAATAATCAATGGGCATCACCTGCAAGTGTAAAATCAACTACTACTGACAAATGTAAATATGAGAAAAAAGAAAAAACTGCAACAAATAACCAATGGGCTTAGTCGAAAAGTATAAATTTTTAGAATTATAACAATAATTTTTAGTATTAAATCAATAATATAGCACAAACTAGTATTGATAAGAGTGTTAGGAGGGAATACCAATGGGATGAACAATGATAAAAAGAAAGTTTATAGTTATAAAATCGAAGACAATCCTTTTATTCCTCAATATTGGGACATAGATTGTGATTGTAATTTGTTAAATGATTTAACTGGTGATTATGGGTTTCATGAAGATAGGGGAACTCTAAAAAAATAATTATATAAGCGACGACTTGTGTGTACCTGATTATAAAATTATAAAAATTATTGTGTATAAAACCTCAAAGACACTCACTATACCTAATTAAAATAAGAGAAAGGCAAATGCCCTTCTCTTATTTTAATTTAAATGAAGATTTTAAAGAAACTATTCTATTAAATACTAACTTTTCAGGTGTAGTATATTTAGTATCTACATTAAAGAATCCATTTCTAACCATTTGGAATTTATCTTGAGGTTTAGCATTTTCTACAGCTGTTGGTTCGATAAATCCTTGTAAAACTTCCATAGAATTTGGATTTATTTGTTCTAAGAAGTGTTTTCCTTCATTTTCAGGAGCATCATCTAAAATTAAAGGCTCATATAATCTAAATTCAGCAGGTACGCAATTATTTGCATCTACCCAATGGATAGTTCCTTTAACTTTTCTTCCTGTAAATCCTGAACCACTCTTAGTTTCTGGATCATAAGTACAATGAATTTCAGTTACATTACCATTTTCATCTTTAATTACTTCGTTACATGTAACAAAGTAAGCTCCCATTAATCTAACTTCATTCCCAGGGAATAATCTGAAATATTTCTTTATTGGAACTTCCATGAAATCTTCTTGTTCAACATATAATTCCCTTGAGAAAGGAACTAATCTCTTACCAAAAGATTCATCCTTAGCATTATTGCTAACTTCAAGCATTTCAGTTTGCCCTTCTGGATAGTTAGTAATAACTAATTTTAAAGGTCTTAAAACTGCCATTGCATTAGGAGCTTTCATTTGTAAATCTTCTCTTACAAAATAATCAAGCATTTGAGAATCTACTGTAGAGTTAGCTTTAGCAACACCAATTGCAGCACAGAAATTCTTTAATGCTTCAGGAGTGCATCCTCTTCTTCTTAGACCAGAGATAGTAGGCATTCTAGGATCATCCCAGCCATCAACGATACCTTCATCAACTAATTGTTTAAGTTTTCTCTTACTCATAACTGTATTAGTCATGTTTAATCTAGCAAACTCAATTTGTCTAGGTTGAGCTTCCATTTCACATTCTCTAACAACCCAATCATATAAAGGTCTATGATCTTCAAATTCTAAAGTACAAATAGAGTGAGTTACCTTTTCTATAGCATCTTCTAATGGATGAGCAAAGTCATACATAGGGTAGATACACCATTTATCTCCTGTATTATGGTGAGATGCATGTGCAATTCTATAGATAATAGGATCTCTCATATTCATATTAGGAGAAGACATATCAATCTTAGCTCTTAAAACTTTTTCTCCATCTTTAAACTCACCATTCTTCATTCTTTCAAATAAATCTAGGTTTTCTTCTACAGATCTGTTTCTATATGGACTTTCTTTACCAGGTTGAGTTAAAGTACCTCTATATTCCTTAGCTTCTTCTGGAGTTAAGTCACAAACGTAAGCTAATCCTTTCTTTATTAAAAGAACAGCTCTATCATACATTTCATCAAAATAGTTTGATGCAAAGTAAAGTTCATCCCAGTTTCCACCAAGCCACTTTACATCTTCTTTTATTGATTCAACATATTCAGTATCTTCTTTCACTGGGTTAGTATCATCAAATCTAAGGTGAGTTCTTCCTTTGAACTCTTCAGCTAAACCAAAGTTTAAAAGTATAGATTTTGCATGACCTATATGAAGATATCCATTTGGTTCTGGTGGGAAACGAGTTATTATTTCTTTGTGTTTTCCGTTTTCTAAATCATCTACTATTATATTTCTTATAAAATTAGAAGAATTAATTTCAGTTGACATAGTTTACCTCTCCTATTAACGATTAATTTTAAGTTAAAAATATTTATATAAGAATTTAAATTATTCTATAAAAAATAATTATTTCCTAATTATATAACATTTATAACATATATTTTGGCTATTATTAATAATTTTAATCGAATATAACTAAAAAATAAAGTAGCTTATAGAAAAAGTTAGATAATTACTAATTAAGCTAGCTTTTTTATTTTTTAATAATGTTTACATTAAAAGACGAATAAAATAAAATAATAATAACAATAAAAAAGGAACAGAATTTTATGGGTATAAATTATTTTAAAGACTTAAATAAAGAAAGAATAGAAATAAAGCCAATAAATTTTTGGCAAGCATTAGGATTATCATTTTTATTTGATATAGTGCTTATGTTTTTGAATACACCAACAGACATATTTTATACTGTTTTAAGTATTATGGAAGTTAATACATATAATGATTTTTGGTATATTGTATCAACAGTATTATCATGTATTTATCAATTTGGAACTCTTTTAATTATTACTGTATTTATAAATAAAAGGTTTAATACATCCAATGAAGTTATTAATAAATTTAAAATAAGAAAAAGAGACTATTTATTTGCATCATTATTAGTTGTTTCATATATATTTATTACTTATGGATGGTTTGATTATATATTATTTTCAATTCCAACTGGAGATATGTTTGAATCTGCAATGGAATACTTTGAATCATTACCTATAGTAATATTATTAATAGAAACCTGTATAATTGCACCTATTTTTGAGGAAGTTTTATATAGAGGAATATTATTAAAGGGATTAATAAATAAGTATGATAGTAAAATAGCTATAGTTTACTCAGCATTAATTTTTGGTATAGCACATTTAAATATACCTCAAGGTATAAATGCCTTTTTATTAGGACTAATATTAGGAACTGTATTTTATTATACTAGATCTATTTATTTATGTATGATAATGCATTTTGTTAATAATCTTTTAGTTAATTTTGTTTATTATCCTAACAGTGAAATATGGACAAATATACTGTTTATTGTAGTACCTATAATAGGTGTAATATTAATGATTTTATGTTTTAAGATATTAAATTTAAAAGAAAGAGCTGAAAATTAAATAAATATTTATAAATAACATAGAAAGGCATTTATCTGTTATAGATAAGTGCCTTTAATATAAAATTAGGGGTGTAATATGAATATAGGATTAATAGGTTTTGGAGGAGTAGGACAAGCATTAATAAAATTATTAGTAGAAAAGAAAAACTATATTTTTGAAAAATACAACTTAGATATAAAAGTAAAATATATAATAAAGAGCGATGGTGGAATCTATGAATCAAATGGAATTGATTTAGAAGAAGTACTTGGATTTATTAATAAAAATATTAAAGAACATATATCATGGAGAGATGGTTTAGGTATTGAAGAAGTAATTAAAAATAATGATATTAATACGTTAATAGAATTAACATCTACTAATATAGAGACTGGAGAACCAGGATTAACACATATAAAAAGAGCATTAGAAAGTGGAATAAATGTTGTTACAGGTAATAAGGGACCAATTATATTAAAATATAAAGAATTAAAAGAAATTGCAGATAAAAACTCAGTAAAACTTAAGGCAGGTTGTACAACTGGGGGAGCATTACCTTCAATTAATGGAGGGCTATATGATGTTGCAGGTAGTGAGATACAAGCTATTGAGGGTATATTAAATGGAACAACAAATTATATATTAAGTAAAATGGCTATTGATGAAGTGAGTTATGAAGAGGCTTTAACTGAAGCACAAAAAGATGGAATAGCAGAGGCTAATCCAAGTCTTGATGTTTTAGGATATGATACTGCATGTAAGATAGTAATATTAGCTAATGTTCTTATGGATGCAAATATAAAGTTAGAAGATATAGAAATACAGGGTATAACAGAAGTTGAATTAGAAACAATTAAAAGGCTTCAGAAGGAGAATAAAAAATTAAAATTAATAGGAAAAGTTCATAGAAAAGATAGTATGGTAAAGGCTTATGTAGGATTAATAGAAATAAAAGATGATCATCCACTTTATTTCGTTGATTATAAAAATAAAGGAGTTTATTTTAAAACTGATACTTTAGGAGAGATAAGCATAATTGGGGGTGCTTCTGGAACAAGGAATGCAGCAGCATCAATATTAAGAGATTTAGTGTTAGTTAAAAGTTTAGAATAAGATATAATAAATAAATAAGGTTTTGTAAAAATTGGATGATTAATTAGAGGTAAATATTAGAATATATATGTTGCAAATAAAAAATTTCTAGGATAAATTTTAAAAACATAAATATAAATGAATAATTACTTTGGTTTAATTAGAAAATAGAAATATTCTTTTTATTTTCAAATTTGACAAAAATAGTTAAATTTAATATTGCAATTTATCCTATTATATAATATGTTATAGATTGAATAATAAATTTATTCAATCTATAAATAATGGGGGATGAGAAAATATGAGAGGAAAAAAAGTATTAGCAACATTTTTGGCTATGGCAGTTAGTTTAAGTTGCTTTTGTGGAGGAGGTGGAATTACTGTAAAAGCAATGAATCAATCAGGTGAAGAGGAAAGTATAGAGAAAGAAACAGAAGAGACAGGAAAAACAGAAGAGACAGAAAAAATAGAAGAGTCAGAAAAGATAGAAGAAACAAATAATACAAATCAAGAAATCAGAAATTTAGCATTGAAGAGACCTACAAGAGCATCAGCATATTTAGAAGCTAATGGTCAATATCCAGCAAGAACCCCAAATCTTGCCGTAGATGGAAATTCATCAGAAGGAAATAGCAGATGGCAAAGTGGTGAAGATAAAGAATTTAAAGAACAATGGATAGAGATACAACTTAGAACAGATTCTCTAGTTTCTGAAATTAAGGTTAAATTTTTCGCAAAGCTTTATGGAAATTTTGTGATTGAAACATCAAAAACTAATGATGAAAATGCGGAATGGGTAGAAGTCGGAAGAGGAGAAATGCCACCGAGTACTGATATGAATTTAACTAAAGTTGTAGACTTAAAGGAAAATGGAAATATGAAGCATGTAGAGCGTTATGTAAGGTTACGATTTACATCTGGAAATACAAATGCAGCTAATATGAGTATAGGTGTGTATGAAATAGAAATTAATGGAGTATTAGATTTGGATCCTGGAGAGGAGTTATTACCGGAATCTGCACAAGATGTAGTTGATAGTATATCTTCGTTGAAAACGATAACAAATGACATGGAAGAAGTACCACTTCCAGAAGCACCGGAAGGATATGATATTCGAGTAAAAGGAAGTGAATATTCACAAGTAATTTCAGATGACGGTAAAATAAGTAATTATAATATTTACGATTATGATCAAGATATCATTATTGAGGCAGTAAATAAAGAAAATGAGGAAGATAAGGCTGAAAGGAGTTTTAATGTTCATGTACCAAATAAAAGGAATAAAAATGCATCTTTATTCCCACAAGTTAATAATGCGAACAAGGAACCAAAAGTAATTCCAAGTATTCAAGAGTGGTATGGATATGAAGGAGAATTTAATCTAAATAGTGAATCTAAAATAATTATTCAAGATAATGCAGAATTAGGAATTAAAAAGGTAGCAGAAGAATTCCAAGGTGATATGAAGGATATTACCGGGTGGACATTAGAAATAGTGGAAGGTGGCGATTCTGGCAAATCTGATATTGTTTTAACTTCTACAAAAACAGATGAATATGATACTGGAGAAGAAGGTTATCTACTAGTAGCAGATGACAATGGAATTAAAATCTCAAGCAGTGGTTATAATGGATGTCTTTATGGACTTATGACTTTGGAACAAGTTTTTTATACTCAGAAAAAAGAGTTCACATTCCCAAAAGGTGTTATAAGAGACTTCCCACAATATGAAATAAGAGGAGTTATGATTGATATTGCAAGAGCACCTTACCGTATTGAAGCTTTACAAGATTTAGTTAAGTCATTTGCTTTTTATAAGATAAATGAAGTACAGTTTCACTTAAATGATAATAGACATATTGCCGCAAACGGTGATAGAGGAGATTATGATTATTGGAAGAATGCCGAAGCAATGTTCCGATTAGAAAGTGATTTATTCCCAAGTCTGAAAACAGATGATAAGGATGATGAATATTATAACGAAGTGTATGGTGGCTCACCACAGTATTCAAAAGAAGAATATAAGTAACTTCAAAAGCTAGCAATGAGTTATGGAATTAACCCTATTTCTGAGATTGATGCACCGGGACATTCACTTTTATTCACAAAATATGTAAGAAATAATTTGGAAGAAGTGCAGAAAGTTCTTCCGCAAATCAAAGGAAACATTAACAACCCTAGAGATTGGGAGTTATTATCCTTAACTGGCGAAAGTGGAGATTGGGCAATTGACTTTATGGAAACATTATATGGAGAATATCTAGACTCAGAAGATCCAGTTTTCTTAGGTGATACAGTAAATATCGGTATTGATGAGTATTGGCAAATTCAAGATAATGAATATGATGGAATGCGTAATTATATTAGCAGAATGGCAGATACAATTAAAGAGAGTGGAAAAGAGGTTCGTATGTGGGGATCTATGCTAACTTACTTTGATAATAAAGGCGTTGATGCAAAACAATATAATGATATTGTAATAGACTTTTGGTCATCTTATTGGGAAAATGCTGTTAAAAGAGTCTCAGAAGGATTTAAAATAGTAAATGCTGATTCAAATCATCTATATGGAAATCCAGGAAGAGATTATAGAGATATTGTAAATATAGAACATATTTTTAATAATTGGGACCCAACCATAATTTCAGGTGGTAACTTAAAAAAGGGAGAGCCAAATTTACTTGGTGCAAAGACTTCGTTATGGGCAGATATTAATAATATGGGAGTTACAGAGAGAGATAGTCAAGAAAGATTAATAAGGCAGGCAGCTGTTTTGAGTGAAAAAACATGGGGTGGAACTGATAAAGATCAGAGCTTTGAAGAGTATAGTTTTAAATATGAGAGTTTGAGAGAAGGACCTGGTGTAACTCTAGGTGCAGGAGTAGACTCTAAATCAGGGCTTGTTATGTCATATGATTTTACAAATGAAAAAGATGGAATTATATATGATGCAAGTGGAAATGGATATGATGGGAAAATTAAGAATGGACAAATAGTAGAAGAAGATGGAGAAGCATGGTTAAAGTTAGACGGTACTGGTGAAGTTACAACAACACTAAAGTCGTTGGATTATCCATATACAGTGCAATTTGATTTAAAATTATCTGATGCTGATAATAGAGAAGAGGATATATGCCTTTTTGATGGATATGATGGACGTTTAACTGTAAAGAAGAATGGAAATCTTGGGTTGAATCGTGTATTCTTCAATCAAGATTTTGGTTACAAAATACCAACAGATGAGAAAGTAGAGCTTACTGTGGTTGGAACACAACAAGTTACAAAGCTTTATGTAAATGGGAAGCTACAATCTGTGTTGTCAAGAACGACGGGTTCTGAAACAGACTATGACCATCTATTATCCACATTTGTATTTCCTTTAACTTCTATTGGAAGTGGCTTAGATGGTAAAATTGCAAATATTAAAGCATATAACAAGGCATTGTCTCCAGAAATTCTAGATAAGATGTCGAGAGGAGAAAGTGTTAGTGAGGTAAATGTTTCTCAAGATAAAAGTGCAGCAGGAGTAGCACAGCATAAGGGTGATGTAGGTCAGGATGTTGCTTGGAAGAAGTTGAGAGTTGGATGGAAAGCATTAGATGGTGATGGAAATGCACTGGACGGTTCTCATGAAACAAATGTGAGCGAAAAAGATTCTTATTTTGAGGGCGCATATGCAGATAGTTCTTTTGCAGTTGATATGCAAGGAGAATATGATATAAGCAAATTAGTTCTGCAATGGGATAATCCTCCACATAAGTTTATAATACAACAGTCAAAAGATGGTGAAACTTGGACAGACATTCAAGAAGTAACTGGGCAAAGCGTAAATGAGATAATTTTTGAAGAGCCGGTTTGTACACAATATTTGAGAGTTAAAGGATTACAGAATAATGGGAATACATTTAAATTGAGGGAGTTTGAAGCATATGAGCAAGTTGAAAAATCAGCTTTAGAATCAATTATTACTCAAGCTGAGGAAAAAGTTCAAGAATTAGATTTGAGCTATAGTGATAAAAAAGGATACGATATATTCTTTGATGCATATGTTATGGCAAAGGCATTGAATGAAAGTGTAATTGCAGAACAGGCAGAGATTGATGCGGCAAAAGAATCATTGCAAATAGCATTAGATTCTTTAACAGAAAAACCTGAATATATTAAGGTGGAAAAAATAGAATTATTTGCTGAAAGAGATGCACTAGAAATCGGAGAGCAGATAAAAATAACAGGTGTAATTACACCAGATAATGCAACAGATAAGACATTGAAGTGGGAAACATCAGATCCAGAAGTGCTTGAAGTAGATGAAAATGGAACAGTAACTGCAATAAAAGAAGGAAAAGCATCTATTAAGGCCATCTCTCCTGATAATGTTCAAGCAGAACTAATATTTACAGTGAAAGAAAAAATAACAGAAAAAGAAGATGAAGAGAATCCAGAGGTTGAAATAAAGCCAGAAGATAATAATGGAAGGGAAGATTTACCAAAAACAGGTACAGGAGTTACACCGGTAGCAACAGTAGCTTTAGCTATTATTATTACAAATATTGGATTTCACCTAAATAAAAAGAAAGATAAGTGGTGTTAGTTCCTAACTTTATAACTATATTATAAATACAAAAACCCTATAGAGTAGACTATTTTTATCATGTCTACTTTATAGGGTACATTTTATTTTTTTTAGTTCATTCTTCTTTTTTTATCTATAAATAACTGCAATTGAAAACTTAAGGTTTTTTCAATGATATGGATAATACGTAGGGACTAATTTTAAGCTTTCAATTCATCTTTAATCTCTGATGTATTATTTTTTGAAAAAGACAATATTAATACTCCTACAAAAATTAATATACAGGCAACAATTTTTAGTAGTGTTATCCTTTCATTTAATAATAATACTCCAAATACTACACTAGTTATAGGTTCAAAAGTACTTATAACAGCTGCCTCACTTGCTCCAATATGTTTTATACCTACTTGTAACAATGATAGAGCAACAACTGTACATAAAAAAGCAAATACTGCAGATATAATCCATGATTTAGTTGTTAGAGAAGATAAAGCAAGTTGCTTAGTAGAAATACCATATAAAAACATAGCTATACTTGAAGTAATTGCTACATAGAATGTTATTTTAAATGGAGATTCACTTTTTAAACCACTTCTATCCATAAATATAATATAGAATGCAAAAAATACACCTGAAGCTACAGCTAAAATTAATCCAATTAATGTAGATGAATTAAAAGAAGCGGAATTTAATGATTCAATAAAGAAACAGCCTATACCAGACATGGCTATAACTAATGCTATAATCTTTTGTTTACTTAATTTTTCATGGAAGAATAACACACAACCAAGAGTTACAAATATAGGATAAGTAAAATGTATTGGGGTTACTATTCCTACATCTATATGAGAAAAAGCTATATTTAGCATTAATGTTGTTGTTGAACTTCCTATAAATCCTAATATTATTAAGTTTTTGAGCTGATTTTTTGTTATTCTTAAATCAATTTTTAAAAATAAAGCTATTAGCAATAAAAAGGGTAAACTTAAAAAGTTTCTTAAAAAAGTTAATGTTACGGGATTACTTCCTCCAGCACCATAGGTCATAGGCCCTAATGTAAAGGCGAAACCAAAAGTAATAGAGGATATCATTGTTAGAATTATTCCTTTTAATTTCATAAATTCACCTATTTCTTTCTAAAATATTTATTTAAATTCTTCTTCAACTATTTTAGAATATTTGCAACAAGGTCGTCTACAATTATTTTTACTCTTTCAAATTAAGATGATTTAGTTGATGCAAGCCTTTGATATAATGGGAATATAAGAGTTTGGGAGGGGATAGCTATGGAAAAGAAAAAGGTTAGAGAAGAAATAGTAAAAAAGAGAAATAATTTATCCTCAGAGATAAAAAAAGAATACGATGAGTTAATATTTAAACAGTTAATAGAAAGTAATATCTATAAAAAGGCTAAAAAAATATTTACTTATGTAAGTTTTGGTTCAGAAATTGATACTATTAAATTTATAAATCATGCTTTAAATGACAATAAGAAAATTTATATTCCTAAGACTGATAAAAGTAAAAAAGAAATGGTTGCAATAAGAATTAACAGTTTAGATAACATGAATGTGGATAAATGGGGAATACTTGAACCAAAAGTTGTGGATAAAAATAAAATAGAAAAAACTTTTGATTTAATATTAATGCCTGGTTTAGCTTTTGATAGAAATGGAAATAGAATTGGGTATGGTGGAGGATATTATGATAAATATCTTTCACAAATTAAAGAAACAAGTAATAAGATAGTATTAGCTTATGATTTCCAGATAGTAAATAATATTGAAAATGAACCCCATGATATTAAGGCAAATTATATAATAACTAATAATGACTTTATAAAAGTTTAAGTAAATTTAAAAAAATAAATAAATTACTTGAAAAAATATTCCATATGTGTATAATAAAGATAATAAATTAAATAAAAATCTTTTATTAAGAATGGTGGAGGGACTGGCCCTAAGAAGCCTAGCAACCTATTAATAGGTAAGAAGTAAGAATTAGTAATTAAAAACTTATTTTAATTATTACTTGCTAACTATTAATGTTGGTGCTAAATCCTGCAGGTTTAACCTGAGAAATGAGAGTATATATTAGTAAATAAGCTTATTTAGCTATTTCTCATTATCTATAAAGGATAATAAGAAATAGCTTTTTTATATGCAAAATTAGGAGGATTTCAGATAATAAATGAAATTTGAAAATTATCTATTAATAAAAAGGGGGCTTTTTTATGGCAATTAATTTAGGAAAAGGAACAGTAGGAATTCATGGAGGATATTCACCAAAGTCAGGTGAACCAAGAGTTTTACCAATTTATCAAAGTGCAACTTATAAGTATGATGATCCGGATACATTAGAAGCTTTATTTGCTTTAAAGGCTGATGGTCATTTATATAGCAGAATTTCTAATCCAACAGTTGGGGCATTGGAAGAAAAGTATGCAAAATTAGAAGGTGGAGTTGGAGCAGTTGCAACTTCTTCAGGTCAATCAGCAATACTTTATGCAGTTTTAAATGTTTGTAAAGCAGGGGATCATTTAATCTCTGTAACATCTTTATATGGTGGAACAGTTAATTTATTTTCAGTTCACTTAAAAAATTTAGGGGTAGAAGTTACTTTTGTAGAACCAGATGCATCCGAAGAAGAAATTTTATCTAAGGCTAAGTCAAATACAAAGGCCATATATGGAGAAACAATAGGAAATCCAGGGCTAAATGTTTTGGATTTTGATAAATTCTCAAGTGTAGCTAAAAAAATTGAGGTACCATTTATAGTTGATAATACGGTAGCAACACCTTATCATTGCAATCCATTTGAACATGGAGTAAATATAGTTATTCATTCAACAACAAAATACTCTGAGGGACATGCTCAAACTATTGGGGGAATAGTAGTAGATGGAGGAAATTTTGATTGGACAAATGGTAAATTTAATGATTTTACAGAGCCAGACCCGAGTTATCATGGAATTAAATATGTTGAAAGCTTTGGAGATTCTGCATATATAGTTAAGCTTAGAGTAACTTTATTAAGAGATTTAGGAGCATGCATGAGTCCATTTAATGCATATTTAACTAATTTAGGATTAGAAACTTTACATTTAAGAATGGAAAGACATTCTAAAAATGCATTAGAAATAGCACAGTGGTTAGCAACTCAAGAAAAGGTATCGTGGGTTAATTATCCTTTACTTGAAGGAAGTAAATATTATGATTTAGCAAAGAAATATCTTAAAGGTGGAGCAAGTGGAATTTTAACTTTTGGAATTAAAGGTGGAATAGAAAATGCTAAAGAATTTAGTAGAGGATTAAATTTAATAGCATTAGCGGTAACTTTAGGAGATGCAAGAAGTTGTCTTTTACATCCCGCAACTACAAGTCATAGCCAACTAAATGAAGAAGAATTATTAGCAAGTGGTGTTACATCAGATTTATTAAGACTTTCTGTAGGAATAGAGGATACAAAAGATTTAATTAATGATATTAATAAAGCTTTAAAAGCTATATAAGAAATGGGAGGAGGAATAATAATGACTAAGATAGCTATTATGGGATATGGAGTAGTAGGTAGTGGACTTATTGAATTAATAGATAAAAATAGGGAAAACCACAGAAGAAATGAGATAGTTATAACAAGTATTTTGGTAAGGGATAAGGATAAATATATTGATTCAAGTCATATAGAGGTTATTACTACTAGTGTAGAAGAGTTTTTTTCAGCAGAAAGTGATGTTGTAATAGAAGTAATGGGTGGTATTAATCCGGCTTATGATTATGTTAAAAATGCATTATCATTAAAGAAACATGTAGTTACAGCAAATAAAGACTTGATAGCTACATTTGGTCATGAGTTATTTCAATTAGCCAAGAAAAATAAGGTTTCTTTAAAATTTGAGGCAGCAGTTGCAGGTGGAATTCCTATAATAAAACCATTAACAGAAAGTCTTTATGGAAATGGTATAAGTAGTATAAAGGCAATATTAAATGGAACAACTAACTTTATATTAACAAAGATGGATAGAGAAAGTTTGTCTTATGAAGAAGCTCTTAAGGAAGCACAAGAACTTGGGTTTGCAGAAGCTAATCCAGAATCAGATGTTAAGGGTTATGATTCAGCTAGAAAACTTGCAATACTATCAAGTTTAGCTTTTAATAAAAAATTTCAGTGGAATGATATATCAATAGAAGGAATTACTGATATAGATGAAAATGACTTTAAATATGCTAATAAGTTAAATTGTAAAATCAAACTTGTTGCAGAATCATTTAAATGCAAAAGTGGAATATATACGTCTGTAAAACCTATATTGGTAGATGAACAAAGTATATTAGCTAAGATTGATAATGAAGTTAATGCAGTAATTTTAGATGGAGATGAAATAGGGGAATTATTATTTGTAGGTAAGGGGGCTGGAAAATTACCTACAGGAAGCGCTGTTTATAGTGATTTAAATGATATTATAAATAATAGATTTACTGATTTTGATAGTTTTAATAAAGAAGAAGCAAATGTAATAAAATTTGCAAGTAAAACATGTAATTGTATATTAAGAATAAAGACGTTAAATATAGACGAAGCAATAAATGAATGTAGGGAAAATTTTAATAATATAAAGATTATAGATAAAAGTATAAATGGGGAAGTTGCAATTTTTATTGAATGTACTTCAGAAGCGTATGTAGAGATGTTTATTGATAAGTTAAAAAATCAAGATAACTATGAAGAAGCAAAGAAATTAATAGTTGCCTAATAGGTAAGATAAATGAAGAGATTGTATAAATGCAAAATATAATCTCTTTTTTGTTGGATAAAAATCGTATAAATACAAAAATAAAATTCGATAATGATAATTATTATCATTTACAAAGTGAAAATTATATGTTATATTTTATTTAGGCTTAGAAATAATTTAAGGAGATGATTGTATGGCAAAGATGATGGGGCCAAGATTTAAGCAGTGCAGACGATTAGGCTTAAATGTTTGTGGACATCCAAAAGCGATGAAGAGAGCAGCCAAAGGTACAGCAAGAAATGATAAAAAACTTTCTGACTATGGTACTCAATTATTAGAAAAGCAAAGATTAAGAGCTTATTACGGAGTTATGGAAAAGCAATTTGCTAACTACTTTGAAAAAGCATCTAAATCAAAAGAATTAACAGGTCATGCTTTAATTAACTTATTAGAATGCAGATTAGATAATTTAGTTTATAGATTAGGTTTTGCAAACTCAATAAGACAAGCAAGACAAATGGTTGTTCATGGTCATATTTTAGTTAATGGTAAAAAAGTTGATATTCCATCATTCAACGTTTCAGTTGGAGATGAAATTAAGTTAAGAGAAAAATCTCAAAAGAATGTTATGTTCAAAGAAAACTTTGAATCAAACATACTTAATGTTTTACCATACTTAAGTAAAAATGAAGCTAATTTCTCTGGAGTTTTAGAAAGGCTTCCTCAAAGAACTGAAGTTCCAATAGAAATTAATGAAGTTTTAGTTGTAGAGTATTATTCTAAAAACTAGTTAAAATCATCTTTCCTTTAAGGAAGAAATTTTCTCTAAAAATTATATCTTGTATTATTTATAAGCCCATGTTGAATTTAAATAAGTTGTGTGAAAAGAAAAAGACTAATGTGATGTGCAGATTACATTAGTCTTTTCTTTATTTTTATTGTTTATAACAAAAAACATGATAAACAAATTTGTTTATCATGTTTAATAAAATTATCTTTCTTTATTAGCTATTTCAGAAGTGATTCTAGAAACAAATGCATCTAAAGCAACTGCTCCTTCATCATCATTCTTTCTGCTTCTTACAGAAACTTCATTGTTAGCAGCTTCCTTTTCACCCACAACTAAGATATAAGGAACTCTTTCAAGTCTAGCTTCTCTAATTTTGTAACCAATTTTTTCAACTCTGTGGTCAGCTTCAACTCTAACACCATTTTTTCTTAAAGTTTTAACTACTTCATTAGCATAATCAGCATATTTATCTGATAATGGAAGAACTTTAGCTTGAACTGGAGACATCCAAGTTGGGAAAGCACCAGCATATTTTTCAATTAAAGTTGCTATAGTTCTTTCATAACATCCAATTGATGATCTATGAATAACAAATGGTATTTTCTTTTCGCCATCTTTATCAATATAAGTCATACCAAGTCTTTCACCTAAAGCAAAGTCAATTTGAACAGTGATTATTGTATCTTCTTTTCCATGAACGTTCTTAGATTGAATATCAAGTTTTGGTCCATAGAATGCAGCTTCACCTTCAGCTTCAACATAATCAATTCCTAAGTGATCTAATATAGTTCTCATTTGGTTTTGAGTAGCTTCCCAAGCCTCTGGGTTATTTATATATTTTTCAGTATCTGTTGGATCCCATTTAGAGAATCTGTAAGATATATCCTTAGAAATTCCTAAAGTTTCCATAACGTAATTTATTAAGTCAACAACTTCTTTAAATTCATCTTCTAATTGTTCTGGAGTACAGATTATATGACCTTCTGATAAAGTGAATTGTCTAACTCTAGTAAGACCGTGCATTTCACCTGAAGCTTCTTTTCTAAATAAAGTAGAAGTTTCTGCGTATCTTATTGGAAGATCTCTATAACTGTGTTGTTCTGCATTGTAAACAGTGAATTGGAATGGGCAAGTCATTGGTCTTAAAGCCATAACTTCAGCATCTTTTTCTTCATCACCTAATACAAACATACCATCTTTATAGTGGCTCCAGTGACCAGAAGCTACGAATAAGTCATTCTTAGACATAAATGGAGTCTTAGTTAAAACGTAACCTCTCTTTTCTTCTTCATCTTCAATCCATCTTTGAAGAGTTTGGAATAACTTAGCTCCTTTAGGCATGAATAGAGGAAGACCTTGACCTACTTTTTCGTCAGTAGTAAAGATTCCAAGTTCTCTACCTAATTTGTTATGATCTCTTTTTTTAGCTTCTTCTAAAGCTTCTAAATGAGCATCTAAATCAGCCTTCTTTAAGAATGCAGTTCCATATATTCTAGAAAGCATTTTGTTTTTTTCGTCACCTTTCCAGTAAGCACCAGCACTTCTTATAAGCTTAATAGCCTTAATGTTCTTTAACGATAATACATGAGGTCCTGCACAAAGGTCAGTGAAATCACCTATTTTATAGAATGAAATAATTTCATCTTCTGGAAGGTCATTTATTAATTCAACCTTATAAGGCTCATCTTTCATAAGCTCTAAAGCTTCATTTCTAGGAAGTTCAAATCTTTCAATTTGAGGGTTTTCCTTTATTATTTTTTTCATTTCAGCTTCGATTTTTACTAAATCTTCAGAAGAGAAAGGTTTTTCTACATCAAAATCATAGTAGAATCCATTAGCAATTGCAGGTCCAATAGCAATTTTAGCTTCTGGGAATAATCTTTTAACTGCAGCTGCAAGTACATGAGAAATACTGTGTCTTACTGCATCTTTTCCTTCTTGAGAATCGAAAGTGCAAATTTCTAATTCACAATCTGCATTTAAAGTTGTTCTTAAATCAACAACCTTATCATTAACTATTCCACATTGAGCAACTCTTGCTAAACCTTCGCTTATAGCTTTAGCAACGTCTAAAACTGATGATCCATTTTCAACTTCTTTAATTGATCCATCTTTTAAAGTGATTTTTATCATTTTTATATCTCCCTTCATTATAAATAAAATTCAAAATCTGTGATTTTGTTAATTGAGCTTACTCATCCAATTAATATGAGGATGAGTTTATTTTTATAATATTTAAGAGCTAAGCAGTAATAAAAAGAATTAAAGTAGTTGTGTAGCTGTTTTTAAATTAACTCTAAATGAAATTGCTTTACCTTAAATATCATAGTATTAATTTACTGTATAAAAAAAGCTCTTCGTCGCTTTTCTTATACAAAATAGTATAGAAAAGGGACGAGAGCATTATAATTCCCGCGGTTCCACCCTTAATTGTCTAAAATAGACCACTTAAGTAAGCATCGTAACGTGATGTAACGGACTTGATTAGAGTCTCTCAGAGGTAGTCTTCAATTAATTTCATTTAAAAATACTTTCAGCTAGTGTATTTTCTCTCTGAAAATGAAGGTTTAATTTACTCGTCTCTTCATCGAATTAAAATAATTTAGAATTTTACTTACCAATAATTATAATTATCTAATTTTGTAATGTCAACAAATTGTAAGATAAAATATTTTACTTAACAAGTCATATTATTAAGTAAAGTAACATATATTTTATAAATAAAGTTTAAGGAGTGAGTCTTATGTATGATTATAGTTCTTTAGAATTTTCTTCTTATGATTGGCTTCAATACTTTTCAAGTAGGTCCAATCATTGGGTATTAAGATATTGGAGAAATAATGGAGAAGCATTTTTTAATAGATTTACGATAATAAGTGATAGAAGATTATTTATAATAGGGGATAAGGAGAGGAGAAATACTTACGAATTCAGAAAACCTTCTGAAGAAGCTTTTATACAAATTAATATGAAAATATAAAAATATATCAGATTTAATCTGTTTGTACTAGTTATGAAGATGGCTCAATGGGAGATTATAATCTTTAAAATAAAGATATCATGGAGTTGAGCCTTATATTTCTATGTTAAAAGAAAAAAATATATAAATTTTAAAAAATATATTGACAAGTTCTGTGAATAGTAATATAATCTTAATTGTCCAAAGGAACTTAATTAAATAAATATGCGGGTATCGTATATCGGTAATACTCCAGCCTTCCAAGCTGGAAAGGTGGGTTCGATTCCCACTACCCGCTCCAAATTGAAGCTGTGTTTTTCACAGCTTTTTTGTTTTTTTATATTACACTAATAAAATAAATTTTTTGAATGAATTAAAAAATAGCAACAATCTATTATATATAATTTAAAAATGTTAAATCAAAAAAAGTAGTATAAATAAGAAAACTTATTACATACTACTATAATTTCAGAATTTTAATATTAAAGAGCATCTATTAATAAATCTAAAGCAAGTTCCTCTAAAGTATCTACAGTATATCTGACACAACCCATTAAAGTAAATATTATATCCTCTTTTTTATATCCTTCTTTATATCTTTTAAGGTTTTTTAATAGCCTCTTTAAGGAGTTATTATGAATACCTAAAATTTGTGATATTTCTTTTGGAGAATAATAATTTTTTGGCAGAATGCTGTACAATTTAGTTTGCATATCAACTTTATATTGAAGATCAATGAATTGATTTTGATGCGGACCATTTTTACCTCTATGATGCAAAGCACATAAATATTTGTAGTTTATCTCAATGTCAAAACCACCTTCACTTCTATGAATTATATGATGAATATCCGCTTTATTGCCACATATCTCACAATTGTACAATAGATTGCCCCCTTTAATCCTTTTATTATATTATAATATAAATAGTGTGAAATATCAAATTTATAGAACTTTAAGATCATTACTATTGATTAGTTTTAGTATAAAATGTTAGTATTAATATATAATATATTATATTAAAAATTATGAAGAAGGTGATAGTGTGAGGCACAATTATAATTCTTTTGAGTATTGGAAGGAGTTAATTAGTGAGAATAAAACTATTAGAGGGCACATGCTTATGAATAGGATGCCTACAGATAAAAGCCTTTATATTCACACATTGATTTTCTGCAGGCAGAATGGATTAAATAATATTTGGGGTTATCTACCAGATGTTAAAGCTTTGATAGGATATATTCAATACTCTTTTTTACCTGAAGCTTTTTATATATGGATTAATTCTAAGGATGGATCTGTACCGAGAGTTCCAATAAATACTGTAGAACAAGTAATAAGTGATGGAGAAAGAACTAAAAAAATTACTAAAGAAGAAGCCAAAAAGATGAAACAGCAAGTTACTATAATTAAGAAGTGTTGGGATTTACCTAAGAATAAATTAATGCCAGAACTAAAGAAATTTGTAAGAGATTTTAATAGAACTTGGTATGGGGATAGTAGTGAATTTTTATATTTTAAAATTTTTGAAAAACCTGAAGAGCTAGGAAGATTTGTGCTAGATTCAAGTTATATGTCAAATAGTGAGGAATTGTTTAGAAAAGAAAATACTGAAGATATAACAGAATGGTTAGACTTATGTAAAAATGCTACTACTAATAAACAGGCTGGAGAAAAATTTAGAAATATATTGCAAAAAAATCTTACTGAAGTAATATAAAAAAACTTGACAGTATAATTAGTATTTATTATAATTATTACTGTCAAGAATATGCGGGTATCGTATATCGGTAATACTCCAGCCTTCCAAGCTGGAAAGGTGGGTTCGATTCCCACTACCCGCTCCATTTAAATTTTTATGCGCTATTAGCTCAGTTGGTAGAGCACCTGACTCTTAATCAGGGTGTCCCCGGTTCGAACCCGTGATGGCGCACCATTAAAAGGAAGTAATTAAGTTACTTCCTTTTTTTATTCTTTAGGAAATTATATTTACTAAAGAATTGTGGATAAATTTAAAAAGTAGCAGAAACACATAGTCCGCGAAGTAGATTTTGGTTTATAAATAAATTTTTAAAATTTATATTTAATAAATCATAAAATTTTACAATAAAATATTATAGTAAAAATTTTTTAGTTGACATTAATTTATTAATTTGATAATCTTATTAATGAAAATTGAAAAAGAACTTATCAAGAGTGGTGGAGGGACTGGCCCTATGAAGCCCAGCAACCTGTCGTAAGTGACAAGGGACAAGTGATAAGTGACAAGTTATTAAATTTTAGCTTGTTACTTGGAATTTGTTACTTGCCACTAGTAGAACGTGGTGCTAAATCCTGATAGATGAGAGAAATATATGTAGTTTTAGTAGTTATGCTTCTGAGTTTCTCAGAAGCTTTTTTGTTTTAAAAATTAATGTAGGAGGAATTAATAATGAACAAGAGAGGAAATGTATGGGCATTATTACCGTTACTTGTATTTATAATTGTTTATATAGGATCAGCTTTATTAGCTAAAGATTTTTATACAGTTTCGATAATAGTTCCATTTTTAGCAGCAACATTAGTGGCGCTAGTAATGAATAGAAAAGTAAATTTTGATGAGAAAGTAGAGATATTCTGTAAGGGAGCCGGAAATACTAATATTATTTTGATGATATTAATATTTATACTGGCAGGAGCTTTTGCAGAAGTTGCAAAATCAATGGGTGCCGTTGATTCAACTGTAAATTTAGGTTTATCTATACTTCCGAGCAATATAATGATTGCAGGTATATTTGTAATTTCTTGCTTTATATCATTATCGGTTGGAACATCAATGGGAACAATAGTTGCGCTAGTTCCAATTGCAGTTGGAGTTGCTGAAAAAACAGGAATACTTACAGCTATTGCTGTTTCAGCAGTAGTTTGTGGATCTATGTTTGGTGATAATCTATCTATGATTTCTGATACAACTATTGCAGCAACTAGAACTCAAGGATGTGAAATGAAAGAGAAGTTTAAAATGAACTTTAAGATAGTATTACCAGCAGCTATCATCACAGCATTTATATTTGTATTAATATCAAAAGGTGGATCAATAACTAGCGTTGAAGCATTGGATTATAGTTTAATTAAAATAGTTCCTTATATAGCAGTTATAGTTGGAGCATTAGTTGGTTTAAATGTTATTGTAGTTTTATTAGGTGGAATATTAATAGCAGGAGTTATAGGATTCATTGGAGGAAGTTTTGATTTATTAGGATTTTTTGGAGCAATAGCTACTGGTATTGGAGGAATGAGTGAACTTATAATAATATCAATTTTAATTTCAGGAACTATAGAAATAATAAAATATAATGGTGGAATTGATTTTATAATAAATAAAGGATTAAAAGGATTTAAGAGTAAAATGGGAGCAGAGCTTGGAATTGCAGCTTTAGTAAGTTTAGTAGATATTTGCACAGCTAACAATACAGTTGCAATAGTTACAGTGGGTCCTATAGCAAAAGATATATCAGATGAAGTTGGGCTTGAGCCTAAGAGAGTTGCAGGTATTATGGATATGTTTGCATGTGTATTTCAAGGAATCATACCATATGGAGCACAGCTTATATCTGCAGCAGGATTAGCAGCTCTTTCACCTTTTGCAATAATGAAGTATTTATTTTATCCATATTTAATGGGTATTTCAGCTATTATAGCGATAGTTTGGTATCATAGAAAAGGTAATAAAAGTGTTTCACTTAAAGAAGAAAAAGTAGTTTAAAAATTAAGAGTTGCTGAAAGCAACTCTTAATTTTTTATTAGAAAAGTTAAGTTATTAATTGAAAAGTAGGCAAATAGCTTGAGAAGAAATTCCAAGACCTTCTCCAGTAAAACCAAGGCCTTCCTCTGTAGTTGCTTTAACATTTATTTGGTCTAATGTTATATTTAGAGCAGATGCAATATTTTCTCTCATTGTAGGTATATGTGGAGCCATTTTAGGTTTTTGAGCAATTATTGTTGCATCTATGTTTCCAATTTTATAATTATGTTTATTTAATAGATTACCTACATGTTTTAATAATTCAATACTAGATATTCCTTTATATTTAGAATCTGTATCTGGAAAATGCTTGCCGATATCCCCTAAGGCAGATGCTCCAAGTAAAGCATCCATTATTGCATGCACTAATACATCAGCATCTGAATGACCTAATAAACCAAGTTCATAAGGAATTTTAACTCCGCCTAGAATCAAATCTCTTTCTTCGACTAATTTATGTACATCATATCCCATTCCTATTCTCATTAAATCACCTCGTAAACTTTTTTAAATATATTTTATCACAAGATTGAAATATGAATATAATAAAAATGGGATATTTATAATTAATAGTTGGAAGTTTTTCTATTGTTATATAAAGATGTCTTCTTGTTACTGGATAATTTTATTTTATTTGGTAATATAGTGGTTAGCTTTGAGTAAAGCTTATAAAAAAATAAAACGACTTTAGAATTAATCCTTTTTCTTTTGAATATGAAATCGATGTAAATCACATTATCTTTATTATATTTCATAAACTCCCCCATATAACTTATATTAAAATGTATTAATGTTTTTTTAATGCTTTATGTTATAATATATGTAGAAAAAATTATATATGTACAAAAATAGAAAAATATTATTAATTTAGGGGTGAAATGAGTGGGAAAGTTTAGAAGAGTATTTGGAATTGTATTAATACTTATAGGTGTTGGAATAATAGCAAATGTTGCTTATAAAAAAATAGTAACATCGCACAAGCAAAATGAGCTATTAGAAGCATTTGAAAGTCAAATAGCAGACGCTAAAAATGAAGAAACTAGTGAACCAGTAAGTTTAGAAGCAATAAATGGGTATACTCCGGTAGCTATAATGGAAATACCATCAATTAAATTAAAACAACCAGTTGTTGATGGAATTACAGAAGATGTAATTAAATATTTTTTAGGAAGATTTCCAGATTCAGCGATGCCAGGAGAGGTTGGAAATTTCGCAGTAGCTGGACATAGAGTTTCAGATTTTACAGATGCATTTATAAACTTGTATAAAGTTAAGGTTGGAGATAAAGTTATTGTTACAACTAAAAATGGAAGATATACTTATGAAGTAGATAGTAGTTTTATAGTTGATCCTGACCAAGTTGAAGTTTTGGATGAGGCAGATTATGAGAAAATGACTTTAATAACATGTACTATAGGCTCTAAACGAAGGGTAATAGTAACAGGAAAATTAATAGAAAGAGAAGATTTGTAATTGTTGGAGGGAAGAATGGACAAGTTTCATAAAAATAAATACAGATTTTCTTCAATAAAACCATTAATATTAATTAATGATGAAATAATAGAAGATAGAAATCAGCAGATAATAATGCTTACTTCAGAACTATTAAAATATAAAGTTTTAGTTAGAGATTTAGTTAAAGATAATGTAAGTTATTCGATAAGAAATCAGTTACTAAATATAGCAATGTTTATAATTAATAATATTGAATTATATGATAAATTTATAAAAGAAGAGAATATTCCAGTAGATGCAATACATAAGGCAACAAAGGTAGATTTAAAATATATTAATAAATATAAGGAGTATATAATTGTATATACATTAATATTAGGAAATCCCAATTATAAAAGTTTACAAGATTACATTCAAATAGTTGAAAATACGGAAGAAGATTTAGGAAAAGATATAATAGAATATGAAGAAAAAATGGGGTTTGATGGAGTAGTCTTAGATAATAGCAAAAAAAATGCAATTGTTATGACATCCTTAGGTGAATTTAAGAAACTTAAACTGAAAGAATCTTGTTTTAAGGGAGAAGAAATAAAATCTGTAGAGAAAAAGAGTCTAAAGGATTATAAATTATATGCATCTATTATATCTATTTTTGCATTAATTTTTGTTTTCTCTATAATATATAAATATAATGGGGTTGTCAGTACTGTAGTAGTAGAAACTACTTCACAAATTAGATTGGAAATAAATGGATTTAATAGGGTTTTACATGTTAGCTCATCTACTGAAAAAGGAAAGACATTAATTGCTGAAACTAGTGTATTAGATAATAACATTGATGAAGCTATATGTAAGATAATAGAATATGCTAGTGAAAATGAAATGGTAAAGAGTTCAGGAATAGTTATAACAATTACTGGGAAAGCTTTAAAATATAATAGCTTAGAAGAAACAGCAGATTTTGTTTATAAAAAAGATTTAAAAGTAAGATTAAATAATGCTGGGTCTGAACATAAATTAAATTAGGTAAAATTTGAAGTAGTTAAAAGTTTAATTTATAATTTTAAATTAATAGAAACAAAGGAAGGTAAATATGCAACAAAGGTCTATAAAAAAGAAAAATGTAATTGTTCATAATGATAGAGGAGATACGATTAGGTTAAATAAATATATAAGTGAGTCAGGCTTTTGTTCAAGAAGAGAGGCAGATAAATTAATAGAAAGTGGATTGGTTACTATTGATGGTGTTAAAGCTACAATGGGAACTAAAGTATCAAAGGGTCAAAAAGTTAAAGTAAATGGTAAATTAATATCTAAAGATGAAGATTTAGTTTACATAGTTTTAAATAAACCTGTAGGAATAACTTGTACAACAGAGCATAAAGTTAAAGGTAATATAGTTGATTTTGTAAATCATAAAAAAAGAATATTTCCAATAGGTAGATTAGATAAGGATTCTCAAGGCTTAATATTAATGACTAATGATGGAGATATAGTTAATAAAATATTAAGGGCAGGAAATAATCATGAAAAGGAATATATAGTAACTGTTAATAAGCCTATTAATGAAGAATTTATACAAAGAATGAGTAATGGAATTAGAATTTTAGGGCAAGTTACTAAAAAATGCTATGTTAAAAAAGAAGGTAATAACACATTTAGAATAATATTAACTCAAGGATTAAATAGGCAAATAAGAAGAATGTGTGAAGCTTTAGGGTATGAAGTTGTAAAGTTAAAAAGAATTAGAATAATGAATATAAACTTAGGGGACTTAAGAATTGGTGAATGGAGAGATTTAACTTATAAAGAGTTAAAAGGATTAAATAATTTAATATCAACATCAGGAAAAACAAAGGAAGTTGATGAAGAATAATATTTAAATTAGCTTAAAATAAATCGAATATAATTTAAGTTAGATAAATTTTAACCATAATATAGTAATGAAATTTTATTTTATTATTATGTTATGGTTTATTTTTTTATTTAATGTTTAGATTTAGGACATTTTATTAATACTATATATAGGCTGTGGATAAAATTAATATGAAATAAAGTTTAAATATGAAATATATTTATAAAATTAACAAAAACTAGAGGTTACACACATAATCCACAGGAGGTTGTGGATAACTTGTTAAAAAAATGTTGATATATGAGTTAATAATTATAAACATTATTGTAGATAATAATAAAATAAGTGTAAAATTTAGCGAATATAAAGGAGGGATACTTTATGAAATGGCTAAAAATGTGGTTTTTAGTAATATTAATGTTGTTAATAAGTATTGATAGTTATCCACAGGCTATGTTGAAAAGTGGTGAATTAAATGAAGATAATTCCAATATAAAAGTTGTGGATAAAATATATAAATCTAAAAATAATTATTTAGATATTAATGTAATTGTTCCACAAGTAGCAGATATGAGTAATAAAAAACAAGAAGAGACAATTAATAATAAGATTACAAAGTGGACAGAAGATTGGATTAATGAAGTTAAACAAATTGCAGATGAATACTTTAAAGATAAGCCAGAACCTTTAATGACATATCAATTATATGCTAGATATAAGCTTACTAATAATTCAGATATTATTAGTTTTTATATAGATTATTATCAATTTTCAGGTGGAGCCCATGGTATAACAAATAGAATTGCTTATAATATAGAAAAATCAAGTGGTAATGAGATCAAATTAAAAGATATTTTTAAAGATAACTACAATTATAAGGATGTAATTAATGAAGAAATAAATAGGCAAATAAGCAAAGATCCTGATAGATATTTTACTGGTAAGGATGGATTTAATGGAATAGGAGATAATCAAAACTTCTATATAAAAAACAATACACTTGTAATTTATTTTGGATTGTATGAAATAGCGCCATATGCTTCAGGAATATCAGAATTCATTATTCCTAATAATCTTCTTGAAGGAAATTTTAAGTATGGTAAAATATAATAAAAATTTTCAAATAAGAGGGTTAATAAATGAATGATATAAAATCAGTATTTAATGGGCAAAAGGAGTTTTTTAATTCAGGAGAAACAAATGATATTAATTTTAGAATAGAGATCTTAAGAAAGCTAAAACAAGTAATTAAAGTAAATGAAGATAAAATTTTAGAAGCATTAAAAAAGGATTTAGGAAAATCTAATTTTGAAAGCTATGCAACTGAAGTTGGAATTGTATATGATGAAATTAATATGCACATAAAAAATATTAAAAAATGGGCAAAGATAGAAAAAAGAAAGTCATCGATAATATATTATCCTTCTAAGAGCTATATATATAAGGAGCCTTATGGGGTAACATTAATTATAGGGCCTTTTAACTATCCATTTCAATTAGTAATAGCTCCCTTAATTGGAGCTATTTCTGCAGGTAATACAGCTATAATAAAGCCATCAGAAAATACGAAAAATATATCATTACTATTAGAAGAAATGATTAATGAAAATTTTCAAGAAGAGTACTTGAAAGTAGTTAATCCATTAGAAGGAAAAGAAGCAGTATCATATCTATTAGATCTTCCATTTGACTATATATTTTTTACTGGTAGTGTTAAGGTAGGAAAAATAGTTATGGAAAAAGCAGCTAAAAACTTAATACCTATAACATTAGAATTAGGTGGAAAGAGCCCTTGTATAGTTGATAAAGATGCAAAATTAGAACTTGCAGCAAAAAGAATAGTTTGGGGAAAGTTTTTGAATGTAGGTCAAACCTGTGTAGCACCAGATTATCTATGTGTTCATAGAAGTATTAAAGATAAATTTCTAAAATTAATTGTTGGAGAAATTCATAAGCAATTTGGAACAGATGTTAAAAATAGTTCAGATTATCCTAGAGTAGTTAATAGTGATTCATTAAATAGATTAAAGGAATATCTTAATGATGGACATATATATTATGGTGGTAATATTGATAGTACTGAATTATATATGGAGCCTACTATTTTAACTAATGTAGATGTTAATTCTAGTGTTATGACTGAAGAGGTATTTGGACCTATATTACCAGTAATAGAATTTGATAATATACATGATATAATAAATTTTATTAATAATAGAGAAAAACCTTTAGCATTATATTATTTTTCGGAAAATAAAAAGAGTATAAATAATATTTTAAGATGCACTACATCTGGAGGGGTTACTATAAATGATACTGTAATTCATGTTGCCAATGGAAATCTACCCTTTGGTGGAGTAGGAAATAGTGGAATTGGTAGTTATCATGGCAAGGCTAGTTTTGATGCTTTTACTCATAAAAGGTCAGTAATGGAAAGAGGAACATTTGTAGAATTTAATATAAGATTTGCACCTTATAAAGAAAAAATAAATATTTTAAGGAAAGTAATGAAATAATAATATAATTTCACAATTGACAAAAGGCACTCATATAATAAAACATAGTACTACGTGGAGTGGAATTTTGTGATATACGCGCTAATTTTAGCTGGAGGAAAAGGTACAAGGTTATATCCTTTATCAAGAGCAGATCAACCTAAGCAATTTTTAAAGGTTATTAATAATAAAAGTTTTTTAGTAAATACAGTTGAAAGAATTACTCCTTTAATTAAGAAGGATAATATTTATGTGGTAACTAATAGGGATTATGTAGAAAAAATAAGAGATGAGTTATCAGATGTTAATTCTGAAAATATATTTACTGAACCAGCAAATAAAGAAACTGCTACTTGTATAGGATTATCAGCCATTAAGTTATTGAAAAAAGATAATGATGCTGTAATGGTAGTTTTACCTTCTGATCATCACATTGAAGGTCAAAAGGATTATTTAGATACACTATCAGAAGCTATTGAAATAGCTAATAGACGTAGAGGAATAGTTACAATAGGCATTACTCCAACTAGGCCTGAAACTGGTTATGGATATATTGAAATGGGGGAACGAATAGCATCTGCATCTCAAGCATATAAGATTGCAAGGTTTACTGAGAAACCTAATATGGAAGTAGCTAAGGATTTTTTATTAAAAGGAACTTATCTATGGAATTCAGGTATGTTTGTTTTTAGGGCAGATGTTATCTTAAGGGAAATTGAAAAGTATTTACCTAAGATGTATAAGTCATTAATGAATATCTATCAACATCTAGGAGAGGATGATGAGGAAGATGTAACTAGAGAAGAGTATGAAAACATCGATGGTATTTCTATAGATTTTGGAGTAATGCAAAGAACAAGAAAAGCCTATGTAATAAAAGGAGCTTTTCAATGGGATGATATAGGAAGCTTTAGTGCCTTAAGTAGGTATTTAAGCGAATATAGGAACAATAAGATAAGTAACAATGTCTATATCCAGGATTGTGAAAATTGCTCCATATTTGGAGGAGATAAAAAATTAATTATTGGTTTTGGAGTTAAGGATTTAGTCGTTGTTGATGCAGGTGATGTTATTTTGGTAATGGATAAGGATAAAGATCAGGAAATTAAGCATTTGCTTAATGATATTAATGGCAATCCTGATTTTGGAGCGTTTATTTAATGAAAAGATAAAAGTACCAAATTGAGTTTATATTAAATTCAATTTGGTACTTTTATTTTTAAATTATTGATATAAATAGTTATTACTTATGAGAAAGATTCTAAATGATAAACAATTTCATTAAATAATAAAAAAACTATTGCAAATAATAAAAAAAAGAATATAATAAATCTATAATACCCCCCTGGGGGGTGGATAAAAATAATGGTTTAAATAAATATTTTTTATTAAAGGAGTGATATAGTGAATAATAAATTTAAAATAAGTGGTATGACATGCTCTGCCTGTGCTAACAGAATTGAAAAAGTAGTTAGCAAAATGGATGGTGTTAAAGATGCAAATGTTAACTTTGCAACAGAAACATTAACAGTTAATTATGATGATAAAGCAATTACTAAATTAGACATAGAAGAAAAGGTTGAAAAAATAGGATTTAAAATACAAAAAAATATTCAATCACATAATTATAAAATAGAAGGAATGACTTGTTCAGCATGTGCAAATAGAGTTGAAAAAGTTACAAAAAAAATGCCTGGAGTTGAAAATGCAGTAGTTAATTTTGCAACAGAAAAACTTTCAATAAGCTATGATGCAGATGTTATAAATTTTGGAGATATAAAAGCAAAAGTTGAAAAGGTAGGATATAAATTAATAAGAGAAGATGAACAGAAATTAGAAGAAAAGAGAAAAAAGTTAGATGAAAAAGGAAAGCTATTCTGGAGATTAATACTATCATTAATATTTGCAGTACCGCTTTTAACAATAACAATGGGCCATATGGTAGGAATGCCATTACCTAACATTATCGATCCAATGATGAACCCACTTAACTTTGCTATAATTCAATTAGTTTTAACAATACCAGTTATGATAATTGGGTATAAATTTTATTATATTGGATATAAAAATTTATTTAAATTAAGTCCTAATATGGATTCTTTAATTGCGATAGGTACAAGTGCAGCTTTTATTTATAGTTTATATGGAACATATAAAATTTATACAGGTGATGGTTCTTATGCTATGAGTTTATATTATGAAGCTGCTGTTACAATACTTGCTTTAATAACTTTAGGTAAATATCTAGAAGCAATTTCCAAAGGAAAAACATCTCAAGCAATTAAAAAACTTATGGGATTAGCTCCGAAGACAGCTACTATTGTAAGAGATGGCAAGGAGTTAGTTATTCCTATAGATGAAGTTGTTGTTGGAGATATAATTATAGTTAAACCAGGTGAAAAGTTACCAGTTGATGGTGAAGTTATAGAAGGGGCTACTGCAGTTGATGAAGCTATGCTTACAGGTGAAAGTATCCCAGTTGAAAAGACAGTTGGAAGTAAGGTAATAGGAGCTAGTATTAATAAAACAGGATTTATTAAATACAAAGCTACTAAGGTTGGTAAAGATACTGCATTATCTCAAATTATTAAGTTAGTTGAAGATGCTCAAGGATCAAAAGCTCCTATTGCAAAATTAGCAGATATTATTGCATCATATTTTGTACCAATAGTAATTGGTCTTGCAATACTTTCTAGTATTGGATGGTTAATCGCTGGAGAAAATGGAGTATTTGCATTAACCATATTTATTTCAGTTTTAGTTATAGCTTGTCCATGCGCATTAGGATTAGCAACACCTACAGCCATTATGGTTGGAACAGGAAAAGGTGCAGAATATGGCGTTTTAATTAAAGGTGGAGAAGCTCTAGAAGTTACTCATCAAATTGATACAATTGTATTTGATAAGACTGGTACTATTACTGAAGGTAAACCAGTAGTAACTGATATTATTACTACTACAATATCAGAAGAGGAATTATTATCTATAGCAGCAAGCAGTGAAAAAGGTTCAGAGCATCCTTTAGGTGAAGCTATAGTAAAAGGTGCAGAAGAAAGAAATATTAAATTTAAAGAGATATCTAATTTTAAAGCAATTCCAGGTCATGGAATTCAAGTTGAAATAGAAGGTAAGGTTATCTTACTTGGAAATAAAAAATTAATGACTGAAAACTCTATTGAAATTGGAGATTTAGGTGTTAAATCAGATAAATTAGCAAATGAGGGTAAAACACCTATGTATATTGCAATAAATAATAAATTAGAAGGTATAATTGCAGTTGCAGACACAGTTAAACCAAGTAGTAAGGAAGCGATTGAAAATCTTCATAAGATGAGAATCAAAGTTGCTATGATTACTGGAGATAATAAGAAAACTGCTGATGCTATTGCAAAACAAGTTGGAATTGATATTGTTCTAGCAGAAGTATTACCAGAGGATAAAGCAAATGAAGTTAAAAAAATTCAAGAAAAGGGTAGTAAGGTTGCTATGGTTGGTGATGGAATAAATGATGCTCCAGCACTAGCACAAGCAGATATTGGTATAGCAATTGGTACAGGTACTGATGTAGCTATTGAATCAGCAAATATAGTACTTATGAAAGGTGATTTAAAAGATGTTGCTACAGCAATTAAGTTAAGTAAAGCAACTATTAGAAATATAAAACAAAATTTATTCTGGGCATTTGGATATAATGTTTTAGGTATTCCGGTGGCTATGGGAGTGCTTCATATATTTGGAGGGCCATTATTAAATCCAATGATAGGAGCAGCAGCAATGAGCTTAAGTTCAGTTTCAGTTTTAGCAAATGCATTAAGATTAAGAGGATTTAATCCAAATAAATAATTATAATAGTTATTGATAATATTAAAATAAAGAATATATTAAAACAGTTGAAAGTGAGGAGATTTTATGAAAAAGAAAATATTAATTGAGGGAATGAGTTGCAAAAACTGTGTGGCTCATGTAACTGAAGCTTTAGAAGAGTTAAATGATGCAAAGGGAATAGAGGTTAATTTAGAAGGAAAGTATGCAATAGTAGAAACAAATGAATCTGATGATTTAGTAAAAGAAAAAATTGAAGATATGGGATATGATGTAGTTAAGATAGAAAATATATAATATAAAAAGAACTGGTATTTAATAAAATATCAGTTCTTTTTATATTATTATACAACAAGCTCTTAATTAGAAATTTCTTGATTTAATAATCTAGGGGAGGAAAGTTTTATGCCAATAGCACCAATAGGAGCAGTAATTAATACACTTAAAATAGCAATAGCCTGCATTACTTCACCACCAGCAACACCCATTTGCAAAGGGATACCAGCTTTAGCAGACTGAACAGTTGCTTTAGGTAAATAAGCTATCACACAAAAGATTCTTTCTTTAAAGGATAAGTTAGTTCCAATTAGAGAAATAACAACTCCTATTGATCTAACAGTTAAAGATATAATAAGCATTACTATTCCTATCCATAAGTAATTTCCAACAAGAGAAGGATTTATTGCCATTCCAACAAAAGCAAATAAATAAATCTTTCCATACTTCCAAACAACATTTATACCATCTTGAATTTTAAGAGCTATATCATCTACAAATGCTCTTAAGAAAAATCCATAAATCATTATAGTTAATAAAGAATTAAAAATTTCTAAGCGAAAAGTATTTTCTACTAATCTAATTAATAAACAAATTATAAATGCAAAAATAACTCTTAAAGTATTAATTTTAATAAAGTTTAATAAATTTTTAGTTAAAAAGGCAAGCAACCATCCTATAAATATACTTATAAAAATAGTAATAGGAATAGAAATAAGTTCACTAGCAATAGAAATATATTCTCCATTAGTTCTGGACATATAGATTCCTAAAAAAGTTGTAAATAATGTAATTGCAACAGTATCATCAGCAGAAGCACCAACTAAAAGCATTTGAGGAATTGCTTTGTCTTGCCCAACTTTTCTTTTAATCAAATCAACCATTGATGGAACTAAAACAGCGGGGCTTACAGCAGCTATTATAAAACCTAAAATTGCACCTTGTATAAAAGTAAAATTAAGAAATAATGTTGATAAAAAAGCAATTGTTAATCCTTCTAATAGTGCTGGTATTATACTTAGTAAAATAGCAGGTCTACCTATTTGCTTCATTTGTCTTAAGCTTATTCCAAGTCCACCTATAAATAATACTGTTACTAAGGCAATATCCTTGATATAAGAAGATATATCTAAAGTTGATTGAGGAACAATGTTTAAAAATGATGGTCCTATAAACATTCCAAGTAAGATCATACCTATAAGAGAAGGTAATTTTATAAACTCTACTAACTTACCACTATAATTAGCTAATATCCCTATTAATATTAAGCTTATTATAATTATTAAAAATTTAAGTAACATAATTAATCCTCCTATAATAAAGTAAAAATAAAAAAAGCTAATGATTTCTACAACAAAAAAGGTTGTAGAAGTCATTAGCTATAATAAGCGGTTTTGATAATTATCAAGGGAGAACTTCATTCCCTATATTTTTTGATTGTATCATAAGCAATTATGTATTTCAAGAATTTTGATATTTGGAATTATATTTGAATGAATATAGCCTATATATAAGGGTAAGAATATAAAGAGTATAATTGATAAAAAAGTATGTTATTGAAAGTGAGAATAGGATGAGAGAAATTTTAAAAAAGGTAGATAATACAATTTTTAGATGGATAAATATAAAATTTAGCAATAAGACTTTTGATAAGATAATGCCAGTTATAACTTCAGCAGGGAATTTAGGAATTGTATGGATTACAATATCAGTTTTATTAATGACTAAAAAGGATTATAGGATATTAGGACAAATGATACTTACAGCCCTTGTAATCACTACTATTATAGGTGAGGGAATAATAAAAAACATCATAAAGAGAAAGAGACCTTTTTATGGTGATGATGATAAGGAACTTTTAATATCAAAACCAATTACATATTCATTTCCTTCAGGACATACTGCCTCATCTTTTGCTGTTGCCACTGTTTTTATTAAAACTGATAATGCAGCATCTTTAGAAATAATATTATTAGCAGGATTAATTGCTTTTTCGAGAATATATTTAGGGGTGCATTATCCTTCGGATGTCATTGGTGGTGGAATAATAGGAGTTTTATGCGGATTAATAACAGTTATAATATTATTTGGTAAATTATATTAAGTTAATAGAAGGGATTATAAAAATGGCAGATATAAATAATATACTTCAATACATAAAGCAATACGGATATATTTTTTTAGCTATAATAGTTTTTTTAGAATATTTAAATTTGCCAGGTTTACCTGCAGGAATAATAATGCCAGCAGCAGGTATATTAGTTAAATATGATGGATTAAATTTTATATATACTCTTGTAATATCAGTAATTGCAGGATTATTAGGAAGTTTTGCTTTATATTCATTAGGATATTACTGTGGGAAACCAATTTTAAACAATATACAAAATAAATTTCCAAAACTAAAAAAGGCGATAGATAAAAGTTATAAATATATGGATAGGTATGGGAATATAGGAGTTCTTATAGCTAGAGTAATACCAGTTGCTAGAACATTAATATCTTTAGTAGCAGGAACCTTTAATGTTAACTTTGTAAAATTTACTTTATATTCAGTTATAGGAATCACTATTTGGAATTTTGCCTTTATATATGCAGGTTATGCTTTTAGTTATTTATTCTTAAAGTAAAAATAATAGGTATTATTACAAAAATTTATATATCAAATAGAAGGTTTTTGTGTTAAAATTGTAATAAATTAACAAAGTTTTAATATTATAATGAAAGATGCAGAAATAAAAGAATAATGTATTAACTAATTACATGGTAATGATATGGGAGGAAAGTATGAACTTTAAAGTATTAAGTGGGGATATTTATTTTTCAGATGAGTTTATTAAGCTAAATGAGATAAGATCAGAATTTTTACAAGAGGCCTTTAGTTCGGTTTCAATATTTACTGAAGAGTGTATTAAAAAATTCAATAGTATTGATCAATTATTAAAGGATGGAGAAGCTTTTGGATATGAGTATTTAAATAGTTATATTTTAAAAGCCATAAATATTATTAATGAATTTGGAATACAAGAAATTAATAATGATACATTTAACAAAAAGTATTATTTAGATAATTATTGTACATGGGAAAATACTTTAGAGGAAATAAAGAGAGAAAATAACAAAGAAACTACAGATAGTAATAAAGAAAATGATATAACATATGCTAAGTTAAATATAAATTCTGAATTAATAAAGAATCCTTTTAGATTGAAAGAGAAAAATATAATATTAAATAGCGATAAAATTGAAAGTGATATTCCTCCAGAGATAATAAATAAATTAGTTAATTCTATGGTAGAGAGTATATTTAATATTAACTTTGCAGTAATAGATATTTTAAATCATTATAATATAGCTGAAGTAGCATCATATAATAATTCTGAAGATATAAGAAAATCAAATAGTTTAATTAAACAGCTATTAGAAAATAAAATTTCAAAGGATAAAGAAGAAAATACTATAAAAGAAATAATAAAATTAAATCCGTATAATGAAAATATATATAAGGCTTTATTATATAAGTATGGGGATAAGGATAATCAATTAGAGTGTTTAGGTGAGTTTTTAGGGTACAATAATATAAACGAGTATAAGCATAAATTATTAGATGAATATTATAGAGGATTACCAAATGACACTAAAGAGGATATAAATAAATCTAAAGAAAGTATAGTATTATTTGCAAATAAACTTGCCATTAAAGAATATTCAGAATATGTGGACGAGCTTGAAAAATTGTTCGTAGATAAAGTTAAATTAGAAGATTCAATAAAAACTAAAGAAATAGAAAAAAATGTTGAAATGGCAACGGTAGAAGTTAGTGAAAAGATTAGAAAAGATAAAAAAGCTAATAAGATTTGGATAACAACAGGAATTATATTAGCTAGTTTATTATCTGTATATTTAATAATGACAGTATATTTTAATAATCATTTTTTCTTCAGAACTTATATAAATGGAGTTAATGTTACTGGAAAAGGTAATAAATCAGCACAAGATTTTATGGCGGAAAAGGCTAATAATTATATTTTAACGATTAAAGAGAGAGATGAGAATAGTGAAGAGTTAAATGGAAAAGATATTAATTTAAAATATGATTTTACTAATGGAATAAATGAGTTATTAGAAGAGCAAAATCCATTTTTATGGATTAAATCTATATTTGTTAGTAATAAGTACACAATAACTGAGGGTGTTTCTTATGATGAGGAATTATTAAAGCAATTTTTAGGTAATCTTAATTGCTTTGATGAATCAAATGTAAAAGAGCCTGTAAGTGCTTATATTAATTACACAGATAATGGATATGAAGTTGTAAAAGAGGATAATGGTAATAAAATAAAATATGATGAATTTTATTCAAAGGTATTAAATAATATTCAAAATATAAATTGTGTTTTAGATTTAGAGAAGGAAAATTGTTATGAGGAACCAAAGTATACTAGTAAAGCAGATGCTGTAGTTCAAGCTAAAAATATTGTTGATAAATATATAGAATCAAGAATTACTTATACTACTTCAGGAGATGAAATAGTAATAGATTCAAGCTTAATAAACACATGGATTAATATAGATGAAGATTTTAATGTTACACTTAATGAAGATTCTATTAGGTCATATATAAATGAATTAGGAGATGAGTATGATAATATAGGAGATGCTAGAACACTTACTAGATGGTCAGGTGAAGTTATTAAGGTTAGTACGACACCAGGAATATATTATATAGATAGAGATACAACTATAGCAGAAATAGTTGAGGCTATAAGTAATGGAGTTGAAACAACAAAGGAGTTATCATTTAAAACACCAAGTGCAACTGATGATTATGTAATAAATACTTTTGTGGAAGTTAATTTAACTAATCAAACAGTTGTTTACTATAAAAATGGTGAATTAATTACTCAAGGAAAGGTTGTTACAGGTGATGTAAGCAAAGGATATTCTACTCCAGCAGGAGTATATAGATTAGATTGGAAGAGAAAAGATTTTGTATTAAGAGGTGAGGGATATGCTGCACCAGTTAGCTTCTGGATGCCATTCAATGGAGGAATAGGGCTTCATGATGCAAGTTGGAGAAGTAGTTTTGGAGGAAGTATATATAAAAATAATGGATCACATGGATGTGTTAATATGCCATATAGTGTAGCAGAGGCAATTTATAATAATATTGAAGATAAAACTACAATAATTTGTAGCTATTAGTAATAACTTCGCAATACATTTATTTAATAGTATTGCGAAGTTATTATTGTTAATATAAAAAAATAGAAGTAAATTAAAATATATGAAAATAAAATATATATTTACAACAATAATGTTCGTGGTATAATACCAATAAGTGAATTTGTAAAAAATCTCGTATAAAATCGGTAATTGGTCCGAAAGTTTCTACCTACTGACCGTAAAACAGTAGACTACGAGGAGTTGAAATTATATTTTTTTTATGTATAAGTAGTGTCAACACCTCAATTTATATGAGGTGTTTATTTTTTTATAAAGATTTTTGTGGAGGAGAGAAAAGATAATGGATATTTTAAAAGAACGTATATTACAAGAAGGTAGAGCATTAAGTGAAACTGTATTAAAGGTTGATTCATTTTTAAATCATGGTGTAGATGCAAGATTAATGTATGATATAGGAACTTATTTTAAGGAATATTATAAAAATCATGGAATTACTAAAATATTTACTATTGAAAGTTCAGGAATAGCACCTACAGTAATGACAGCAATGCAGATGGAGCTTCCTATGGTTACATTAAAAAAGCAAAGCTCTAAAATTCTAAATGGAGATGTATATCAAACAACAGTACATTCATTTACAAAAGGTTCTGATTATGAATTGACATTATCAAAACAATATATTTCTCCAGAAGATAATATATTAGTAATAGATGATTTTTTAGCAAATGGAGAAGCCGCTTTAGGTGCTATAAGATTAATTGAAGAAGCTGGAGCAAAGGTTGGGGGAATAGGAATAGTAATAGAAAAGTCATTCCAACCAGGACGAGCTATTTTAGATGAAAAAGGATATGATGTTTGCTCTTTAGCTAGAATTGGGAAGTTAGGAAAGGGAATTATAGAGTTTATTTAATTAAGAAATTATAAATAGAATTAAAATTTATATAGTGATAATAAAAACACATCATTTTATAATTTGATGTGTTTTTTATAAATATAATGTTGAAATATTTATAAAAATAAGTTAAACGATTTCTATAAACGATTACAAAAAGTGCTCTAAAAGCACAAAAACAGGAGCATTAGCAGACTACCCCTGTCTCAAACCTATTTTGCCTGGTAGGTTTATGAATTAATTGTACCATAAAAATACAAATAATTAAATAAAATATTCTTAAAATTTTGATAAAAGTATATTTTTATGAATTATTACTAAAAGAAATTTATTTTTAAAATATTATGGGTAATAATTGACAAATTAATTTTACTGGAATATAATAATTTCTATAAAAGAAAATATCTCTATTAAAGGGGAGTAGTAAAAAATATAGCATCAACAATCGCGGCTTTTGCCTGGTGTTATATACCAGTTTGGTTACGAGACTTTTAATATAATCCTTAAGTTATTTATACTTAAGTTGAGGATTATATTAAGAGTCTCTTTTTTATTTATTAATAAAAGTGACTAAAGTAATTATAAAATTTTTTATTAAAAAGAGGAGGATTTTATGGAAAAGTATTTTTGTAAAACTACAGAAGAGTCGTTAAAAGAATTTAATGTATCTAAAGAAGGATTAAGTAGTAGACAAGCAGAAGAAAATTTATCTTCTTATGGTTTTAATGAGTTGAATCAAAAAAAGAAGAAAAGTGTATTTCAAGTATTCTTTAGTCAATTCAAGGATTTATTAATATTCATTTTAATTGCAGCAGGAATAATTTCTATGCTAAGTAATAATGTAGAAAGCACTATTGTAATATTTGCTGTAATAATTTTAAATGCAATATTAGGAACAGTTCAACATTTTAAGGCGGAACAATCTTTGGATTCCTTAAAAGCATTATCAGCACCATCTGCAAAAGTGATAAGAGATGGAAAAAAGATAGAGGTTCCATCAAGAGATGTCGTTCCAGGGGATATTTTAGTTTTAGAAGCTGGAGATTTAATTACTGCAGATGGTAGAGTAATAGAAAGTTATTCATTGCAAGTAAATGAAAGTTCGCTTACAGGTGAGTCATTAAGTGTAGATAAAGTTACTGATAAGATAGAAAGTCAAGAAGTAGCTTTAGGTGATCAAAAAAATATGGTCTTTTCTGGATCGTTAGTAACTTATGGTAGAGCATTAGTTGTTGTTACAAGTACAGGTATGAAAACAGAAATAGGTAAAATAGCTACTCTTATGGAGGAGACTCAAGAAAAGAAAACTCCGCTTCAAGTTAGTTTAGATGACTTTAGTAAAAAGCTTGCTATTATAATATTATTTATATGTGCAATTGTATTTGGATTATCTTTATATAGAAAAATGCCAGTTCTTGAGTCATTAATGTTTGCAGTTGCTTTAGCAGTTGCAGCTATTCCAGAAGCTTTAAGTTCTATAGTTACTATTGTTTTAGCATTAGGAACTCAAAAGATGGCTAAGGAAAATGCAATTATTAAAAAGCTTAGAGCTGTAGAAGGATTAGGATCAGTTTCTATAATTTGTTCAGATAAAACAGGTACTTTAACTCAGAATAAAATGACAGTAAGAAAAGTATATGTTGATGGAAATTTAATTAATGGTTCTGATATTTCATTAGACAATAAGGTTGAAGAATATTTAATTAAAAATTCTATTTTATGTAATGATTCAACTTCTAAGGATGGAAAAGAAATTGGAGATCCAACAGAAGTAGCCTTAGTAAACTTAGGACATGAAATTTCAATAAATGAAATAGATTTAAGAAGTGAGTATGAGAGATTAGCAGAAATTCCATTTGATTCAGATAGAAAGCTTATGAGTACATTGCATAAAATTGATAATAAAAATATCATGTTTACTAAAGGTGCTTTGGACGTTATATTAGATAGAGTTAAATTTATAATGACGTCAGATGGAGTAAGAGAATTAACGGAAAATGATAAAAATGAAATATTAGATGTAAATAGAAGATTATCAGAGTCTGGTTTAAGGGTATTATCTTTTGCATATAAAGAATTAGATCAAATTAAAGAATTAAATTTAAATGATGAATATAATTATACTTTTATAGGATTAATTTCAATGATTGATCCACCAAGAGAGGAAAGTAAACAAGCTGTTGCAGATTGTATAATGGCAGGTATAAAGCCAATAATGATTACTGGGGACCATAAAATAACAGCATCAGCTATAGCTAAAGAAATAGGAATCTTAAGAGATGGAGATAGAGCAATCGAAGGATTAGAAATAGATAAAATGTCAGATGATGAATTAAAAGAAAATATTGAACATATATCTGTTTATGCAAGAGTATCTCCAGAGCATAAAATTAGAATTGTAAGGGCATGGCAAGAAAGGGGACAAATAGTTGCTATGACTGGTGATGGTGTAAATGATGCTCCGGCGTTAAAACAAGCAGACATAGGTATAGCTATGGGGATAACAGGTACAGAAGTATCTAAAGATGCAGCTTCGGTAATTTTAACAGATGATAATTTTGCTACAATAGTAAAATCAGTATCTAATGGTAGAAGTATTTATAACAATATAAAGAACTCTATAAAGTTCTTATTATCAGGTAATACTTCGGGGATAATTGCAGTTTTATATTCTTCAATTATGGCATTGCCAATGCCTTTTGCAGCAGTACATTTATTGTTTATAAATCTTTTAACAGATAGTTTGCCAGCTATAGCAATAGGTATGGAACAATCAAATAGAGACTTATTAAAAGATAAACCAAGAGGTAAGGATGAATCTATTTTAAGTAAAGACTTCTTATTAGGATTAGGAGTAGAAGGTTTATTAATTGCTATATTTACAATAATTGCTTTTTATTTAGGAAATCCTATGAAAACACCTTTAACAGCATCAACTATGGCATTTGCAACACTTTGTTTAGCTAGATTATTCCATGGATTCAATTGTAGAGGTAAAGGATCAATATTTAAATTAGGGGTATTCTCTAATAAATATGTTTGGTATGCATTTGGAATAGGATTAGTATTATTAAATGCAGTATTATTTATTCCAGGACTTCAAATGTTATTTGAGGTAGAGAGTTTAATGGTGAGCCAATATATTACAATATATGTATTAGCATTTATACCAACATTAATAATTCAATTTACTAAGGTTATAGAAGAAGCAATAAAAAATAAAAAATCAAAAAGTGAAGTTTCAAATACTAGATTAAAAAATATAGCATAGCTTAAAAAGTTATAATAGTTGAGTACTCAGATTAGTTTTAAATATACTACTAATTTGGGTACTTTTATATTATATAAAAATAAAAGAATTATTTTTGAAAATAATATTGACTATTTTAGTATGATAAGCATATAATAACAATATAACATATGAACAATTATTCATATATTAAAATGAAAAAATAAATATTACTTTAAATACAAATACTATATATGATAGGAGTGAATACATTTATGAAAACTAAAGTTAATAATATTGAAAGTTGTAGTTGTAATGTTATACATGGAGAAGTAGTCAGCGAAGTAAAAGGAAAATTGCCAGAAGACGAGACTTTGTATGATTTAGCAGAGTTATTTAAGGTTTTTGGAGATAGTACAAGAATAAAAATACTTTGTGCATTATTTGAAGCTGAAATGTGCGTTTGTGATTTATCGGCTTTATTAAATGTTAGTCAGTCAGCAATATCTCATCAATTAAGAGTTTTAAAGTCTTCTAGACTTGTTAAGTTTAGAAGAGCAGGAAAAATAATTTATTACTCTTTAGATGATGAGCATATTAAGCATATATTTGATGAAGGTTTAAAACATATCACTGAGTAGGTATGATTAAGGAATAAGGGGGATAATATTTTATGGAAATTAAGTTAGTTTTGAGTGGGTTAAATTGTGCTAATTGTGCCAATAAAATAGAAGCAAAAGTTAATAAAATAAATGGAATAGAAAATGCCTCATTAAATTTCTCAACAACGGTATTAACAGTAGAGATTAATAGAGATGAAGAAAAAAATAATATAGTAAATGAAATTAAATCAATAGTTAAAAAGTTAGAACCTCATGTTAAGGTAATTGAAAAATCAGATAATAAAGATATAAAAGTTAATAAAGCAGAATGTACTAGTAAGTGTTGTACTGATGGTCATAGCCATGAAAGTAATAATGAAGAACATCATGGTCATATTCATGAATTCAAAGAAAATAATAGTTTTTTAGGATATGCTAAAGATAATTTATTATTAATAATAGGAACTATAGTTTATATTATTGCATTAGCTTATAAAAGCAATGAAAATTTATTATCATTTATTTTATTTGGAATAAGTTATTTGATAATAGGTGGAGAGGTAGTATTAAATGCTATTAAGAATATCATAAGAGGAGAAATTTTTGATGAAAACTTCTTAATGAGTATTGCTACAATAGGAGCATTCTTTATTGGAGAATATCCAGAGGCTGTTGCAGTTATGTTATTTTATCAAATAGGAGAAGTATTCCAAGGATATGCTGTAAATAAATCAAGAAAATCAATTTCTTCTCTTATGAATATAAGAGCCGATTATGCAAATGTTTTAAGGAATGGAAAGGAAATTAAGGTATCACCAGAAGAAGTAGCAATATATGAAACTATTATTGTTAAACCAGGAGAAAGAGTACCTTTAGATGGTACTGTTTTGGAGGGAAGAAGCTTTGTAGATACTTCTGCATTGACAGGTGAATCAGTACCACGTGAAGTTACAAGTGGGAATGAGATATTATCAGGATCAATAAATAATAATGGTGTTTTAAAAGTTAAAGTAGATAAGGAATATGGAGAATCAACAGTTGCTAGAATATTAGAGTTAGTTGAAAATGCATCTAATAAGAAAGCTCCAACAGAAAAGTTTATAACTAAATTTGCAAAAGTTTATACACCTATAGTAGTAGCAATTGCTGTATTAGTAGCTATAATACCACCTATTATAATTAAAGATGCTACTTTTTCAGAATGGATTTATAAAGCCCTTTCTATATTAGTTGTATCTTGTCCTTGTGCATTAGTTGTTTCAATTCCATTAGGCTTTTTCTCTGGAATAGGAGCTGCTTCTAAAAAAGGTATTTTAGTTAAGGGTGGAAATTATTTAGAAGCACTTAAGGATAGTGAAATAGTAGTATTTGATAAGACTGGAACTTTAACAAAGGGCATATTTGAAGTAACAGAAATAAATTCTGTAAATATGAGCAAAGAAGAGTTATTAGAAATTACTGCTATGGGAGAATCACTTTCAAATCATCCAATTGCAATATCAATAGCAAAAGCTTATGGAAAAAAAGTAAACAAAGATGAAATAAAAGATTATAAAGAAATTTCAGGGCATGGAATAGAGGTATCTATAAAAGGAAATAATGTTTTACTTGGTAATAGCAAATTAATGAATATTAACAATATAAATTATAACCATATAGACTCTATAGGAACAATAGTTCATGTTGCTATTAATGGTGAGTATAAAGGAAATATAGTTATTTCAGATGAAATAAAAGAAAATGTTAAAGAGTCATTATCTGAGTTAAAAGAAGTTGGAATAAAGAGAACTATAATGCTTACAGGTGATAATAAAAGTGTTGCTGAGAAAGTAGCAAGGGATATAGGAATAGATGAAGTATATTCAGAACTTTTACCTGGAGATAAAGTTAGTAAGGTAGAAGAGATATTAAAGAAAAGGACTTCAAAAGGAAAGGTATTATTTGTTGGTGATGGAATAAATGATGCACCAGTTTTAGCAAGAGCTGATATAGGGGTTGCAATGGGAGGAATAGGTTCAGATGCAGCTATAGAAGCAGCTGATGTTGTTTTAATGAAAGATAAGATTGAAGAAATATCAGAAGCTATAAGGGTATCTAGAAAAACTAATATGATTTTATGGCAAAATATTGTATTTTCATTAGGTATTAAAATTATAGTAATGTTATTAGTTGTATTAGGTTTAACAAATATGTGGGCTGCAGTTTTTGCAGATGTTGGAGTAACATTAATAGCAGTCTTAAATTCAATGAGAATAATTCGATAAATATTGACAATGAATATCTAATTGACTTATAATAAAGTAAGTCGAGAACATTTTAGGCGTAAGGGCATAGCATACAAGATCACTTTGATGCTTGTATATAAGTCAGGTAGTCCATAATATCTGACTTTGCTTCTATACGAGACTTATGTATAACTGATCTGCTAAGTTATACATAGGTCTCTATTTTTTAAATAAGTAAGAGTATTTACAAATCTTTTAAAGAGTTTTCAAGTATAAAAATTAATAAAATTAAACAAAATAGTAAAAACTAATTTTGAAAATTATAATAAAAAAATTTACTTATATATTAAAATATAGAAAAAAAATAAAAACTATGTTATTATATTATCAAAGTTTGATTGAGATAGGAATATTATTGAAGTTTATTAAGGAGATTCATATACTATGGACAAAAAGAAGAATGTTTCTATGGCAGTAATTAAAAGATTACCAAAATACCATAGATATTTGAAAGAGTTAATGAGAAATGATGTAGATAGAATTTCATCTAAAGAATTAGGAGAAAAAATTGGATTTACAGCATCTCAAATAAGACAAGATTTAAATAATTTTGGAGACTTTGGACAACAGGGATACGGATATAATGTAAAAGAGCTATATAAACAAATAAGTTTAATTTTAGGACTAGATAAAGAATATACAGGAGTAATAATTGGTGCAGGGAATTTAGGTCAGGCAATTGCAAACTATAATAGATTTTCTGAATCAGGTTTATCTATTGAGTGTATTTTTGATGCTAATCCAAAGCTTGTAGGAATGAGAATAAGAGATATTGAAATTAAGGATATAGATACATTAGCTCAATATTTACAAGAAAAGAATGTAGACATTGGAATTATATGTGTTCCAAGAATTAATGCACAAAAAGTTACTGATATGCTAGTTAAGGGTGGAGTGAAAGGTATTTGGAACTTTGCACCTGTAGATTTAGTTGTACCTAATGAGGTAAAGGTGGAAAATGTTCATTTATCAGAAAGTTTATTAACTTTAGTATATTTAATGAAGGATAATTAAAATAGTTGTTGCTTAGGCAACAACTATTTTTTTACTCTGTTAATAAGTATACAAAGAGGAGTAGGGAAAAACAGAAAACGTATTCCAAGAAAAGGATTCAAAAAATGTAATTTATATACTTATTAAGAAAATATTTATTGAAAATGATAAATTTAGATATTATAATTATAAGTGAGTTATGATTATTCAGAATCTTCTAACCAAAGATAAAGAAATAAGGGTGTTTTTTTTGAGATTCTTTGTTAATTATCTAACAATTAAAGGGTATTTATGGTATTGATAGGGGTAATAGGAGGAGATTTTATGGAAATTAAAAATGTTATTTTAGAGGAAGAGTTAAAGAATGTAACTCTTGAAAAAGATGGGAACTTAGCTATTATAACAATAAACAGACCAAAGGCATTAAATGCTCTAAATTCAGATACATTAAATGATTTAGATTTAGCCATTGCAAATATTGAGAAAGATAGTAATGTTTATTGTGTGATACTTACAGGAGCAGGAGAAAAATCATTCGTTGCTGGGGCAGATATAGCTGAAATGAAGGATTTAGATTCTAAAGGTGGAGAAGAATTTGGACTTTTAGGTAATAGGGTATTTAGAAGGTTAGAGAATTTAGACAAGCCAGTTATAGCTGCAATTTCAGGTTTTGCTTTAGGAGGAGGTTGTGAACTTGCTATGGCATGTGATATAAGAATAGCTTCAGAAAAAGCAAAATTTGCTCAACCAGAAGCTGGACTTGGAATTACACCAGGATTTGGAGGGACTCAAAGATTACCTAGAACAGTTGGTTTAGGTAAAGCTAAGGAATTAATTTATACTTGTGCCATGATTAATGCTGAAGAAGCTTTAAGAATTGGTTTAGTTAATAAAGTGGTACCATTAGAAAGTTTAATGGAAGAAGCACAAAAAATGGCATCTGCTATTTGTGCTAACGCCCCAATAGCAGTTAAGCTTTGTAAGGATGCTATTAATAGAGGGATGCAAGTAGATATAGATAAAGCTATTGAAATTGAAGCAGAAGATTTCGGGAAATGCTTTGATTCTGAAGATCAAGTGGAAGGAATGAATGCATTTTTAGAAAGAAGAGCAAAGAACTTCCAAAATAAATAGTTATTTAATTAAATTTAAATATATAAGCAAGTGTATTGTACACATAAATGAGGGTATTGCAGGGAGGTAAAAAAGCAATGAATTTTGGATTAACTAGAGAACAAGAGTTAGTAAGACAAATGGTAAGAGAATTTGCAGTTAATGAAGTAAAACCAATAGCTGCTGAAATTGATGAAACTGAAAGGTTTCCAATGGAAAATGTAAAGAAAATGGCTGAGTTAGGGATGATGGGGATACCATTTCCTAAAGAATTAGGTGGAGCTGGTGGAGATGTATTATCATATATCATCTCAGTAGAAGAATTATCAAAGGTTTGCGGAACAACTGGTGTTATTCTTTCAGCTCATACTTCACTTTGTGCATCATTAATATATGAAAATGGAACACCGGCTCAAAAAGAAAAATATTTAGTACCACTTGCAAAAGGTGAAAAGATTGGTGCATTTGGTTTAACTGAACCGGGTGCAGGTACAGATGCTGCAGGACAACAAACTACAGCTGTATTAGATGGTGATAATTATATTTTAAATGGTTCTAAAATATTCATCACAAATGGTGGTGTTGCTGATACTTTCATAGTATTTGCTATGACTGATAAGTCACAAGGAACTAGAGGAATATCAGCTTTCATAGTTGAAAAAGGCTTCCCAGGATTCTCAATTGGTAAGAAAGAAGATAAGTTAGGAATTAGAGCATCTTCTACAACTGAGCTTATATTTGAAAACTGCATAGTTCCAAAAGAAAACTTAATTGGTAAAGAAGGTAAGGGATTTGGTATAGCAATGAAAACTCTTGATGGAGGAAGAATTGGTATAGCTGCTCAAGCTTTAGGAATTGCAGAAGGGGCCTATGAAGAAACTATTAAATATATGAAAGAAAGAAAACAATTTGGTAGACCTTTATCAGCATTCCAAGGATTACAATGGATGATTGCTGAAATGGAAACCAAAATTGAAGCTGCTAAGTTATTAGTTTATAAAGCTGCATGGCTTAAACAAAATAAACTTCCATATTCAGTAGATGCTGCTAAAGCAAAATTATTTGCTGCTGAAGTTGCTATGGATGTAACAACTAAGGCTGTTCAACTTCATGGTGGATACGGATATACTAAGGAATATCCGGTTGAAAGAATGATGAGAGATGCTAAAATAACTGAAATCTATGAAGGAACTTCAGAAGTTCAAAAGATGGTTATTGCAGGCGCTGCATTAAGATAAGGGGAGGCTTTAATAATGAAAATAGTAGTTTGTTTAAAACAAGTACCAGATACAACTGTTGTAAAAATTGATCCAAAAACAGGAACTCTTATAAGAGATGGTGTTCCTTCAATAATAAATCCAGAAGATAAGCATGCTTTAGAAGCTGCATTACAAATAAAAGACAATTATGGGGCGCACGTGACTGTAATCAGCATGGGACCTCCTCAAGCAAAGAATGCATTAAGAGAAGCTTTATGTATGGGAGCTGATGAAGCTATTCTTTTAACTGATAGAGCATTTGGAGGAGCTGACACATTAGCAACTTCAAAAACAATTGCAGCAGCAATTAGAGAATTAGAATACGATATAATTTTTGCAGGAAGACAAGCTATAGATGGGGATACTGCACAAGTTGGACCAGAAATAGCAGAACATTTAAATGTTCCTCAAGTAACATATGTACAAGATGTTAAGGTTAATGAGGATGGATTAATAGTTAATAGAGCATTAGAGGATGGATATGAATTAATAAAGGTTAAAACTCCAGTTCTTTTAACAGCAATTGAAGAATTAAATCATCCAAGATATATGAATGTTCAATATATATTTGATACAGTAGATAAAGAAGTAAAAATGATGACTGCAGCAGATATTGATGTACCAGTTGAAGAACTAGGATTAAAGGGTTCACCAACAAAGGTTAAAAAGTCAATGACTAAAGAAGCTAAGGGCGCAGGAGAAATTATTAAGGAATCAGCTCCAGAAGCAGTAGCATATGTTTTAGGAAAGTTAAAGGAAAAACACTATATCTAAGATAATAGGAGGGTAATTGGAGATGAATATAGCAGAATATAATGGCGTTTGGGTATTCGCTGAACAAAGAAATGGTGAATTACAAAAGGTTTCTTTAGAAATATTAGGAGAAGGTAGAAGGTTAGCAGATGAGTTAGGAGTTAATCTTACTGCTGTATTATTAGGAAATAATGTAGCTTGTTTAGCTGATATTTTAGGTGAGCATGGTGCTGATGAAATACTAGTGGCTGAACATGAAGAATTAGAAAATTATACAACAGATGGATATACAAAAGTTCTTTGTGATTTAGCAAGTGAAAGAAAGCCAGGTATATTATTTATTGGAGCTACTTTTATAGGTAGAGATTTAGGTCCAAGGGTTGCAGCTAGACTTTCAACAGGATTAACTGCAGACTGTACATCTTTAGAAGTAGATGTTACTAATGGAGATTTACTTGCAACAAGACCTGCGTTTGGTGGTAACTTAATGGCAACAATTGCTTGTCCAAATCATAGACCTCAAATGGCTACAGTAAGACCAGGAGTATTCTCAAAATTAACTGAAAAGAAAGAGAATTATAATATAGAAAAGGTTGATGTTCATTTAGAAGCATCAGATATTAGAACTACAGTTTTAGAAGTAGTTAAAGCTAACAAAGATATAGTTGATATTGGAGAAGCTAAAGTTATAGTTGCTGGTGGTAGAGGAGTTGGAAGTAAAGAAAATTTTGAACTTTTACAAGAATTAGCAACTACTTTAGGAGGAGTTGTTGGTGCATCAAGAGGTGCAGTAGATAAAGGATGGGTAGAAAGGGATTATCAAGTTGGGCAAACTGGTAAGACTGTAAGGCCAACAATCTATATTGCTTGTGGTATTTCAGGAGCAATTCAACATGTTGCAGGTATGCAAGAGTCAGATATGATAATAGCTATTAATAAAGATGAAAGTGCTCCAATTATGAAGGTTGCTGATTATGCTATAGTTGGCGATTTAAATAAGGTTATACCAGAAATGGTAAATAAGTTAAAAGAAACTGTAGAAACTGAAGAGCCGTTAGTTTGCAGAGTTTAGTATAGTATGGGTAAAAGGTATAAAATTATATAAATAAAAATGGGATATTTGAGAATTAATAAGGTGAAAAATTAATAAGTACTTATTTGAAGTAAAATATGTTTTAAATTCTAACTTCTAGTTTTTATCTTGATAACTAATAATAAGTTAATTTTAAATTTTCACTTAATAAAGGAGAGAGATTATAATGGAAAAGATTTTTGTTTTAGGTGCGGGAACTATGGGTGCTGGAATAGTTCAAGCTTTTGCTCAAAAAGGTTATGAAGTTATCGTTAGAGATATAAAGGATGAATTTGTTGAAAGAGGTATTGCTGGAATCAATAAGAACTTGTCTAAATTAGTTTCTAAGGGAAAGATGACAGAGGAAGCTAAGGAGGATATATTATCTAGAATTTCAGGAACTACTGATATGAATTTAGCTGCAGATTGTGATTTGGTTGTTGAAGCTGCAATTGAAAATATGAAAATTAAAAAAGAAATATTTGCTGAATTAGATAAGATCTGCAAACCAGAAACTATTTTAGCTTCAAATACTTCTTCTTTATCAATAACAGAAGTTGCTTCAGCAACTAGTAGACCAGAAAAGGTTATAGGAATGCATTTCTTTAACCCAGCTCCAGTGATGAAGCTTGTTGAAATTATTAGAGGTATGGCTACGTCACAAGAGACTTTTGATGCTGTTAAGGAATTATCTTTAGCAATTGGTAAGGAGCCAGTAGAAGTTGCAGAAGCACCAGGATTTGTAGTTAATAGAATACTTATCCCAATGATTAATGAAGCTTCATTTATTCTTCAAGAGGGAATTGCATCAGTTGAGGACATAGATACAGCTATGAAATTTGGTGCAAATCACCCAATGGGGCCTTTAGCATTAGGAGATTTAATTGGATTAGATGTTTGTTTAGCTATCATGGATGTTTTATATAATGAAACAGGAGATACTAAATATAGAGCTAGCAGCACTTTAAGAAAATATGTTAGAGCTGGATGGTTAGGTAGAAAAACTGGAAGGGGATTCTACAACTATAATGCTTAATTGAAATTATAAAATATTTGCTTATATATTTAAAAAGAATAGAAGTATGATTTAATTTAACTTTAAAGGGTAACTGCTGACGGGTAGTTACCTTTTATTATTTTATGATATAATTGTAATAAAATTTTATGATATCAATGTGTATCAGGGAGGAATTTAGGTATGGAAGAAAATAATAAGAGAGTGTTTAATTTTTATGGAGAGATAGAAATTCCACAATCATTAATGGCTTTTGTGAGTAGAAGTGAGCGAGCTTTATTTGCTGTAAAGACTGTTAGAGATGCGGCATTATTTACAGATAAAAAAGTATTAATATGTGATAAACAAGGTATTACTGGAAAAAAGACTGAGTATTATGCAATACCTTATAATAAGATAGTAACTTATGCAATAGAGACAGCAGGGCATTTTGACATTGATTCTGAAATTAAGCTATTTTTAACAGGAGGAATAGAAATAGAAATGCAATTCTTAAGAGGTAAGAATATGGATCAACTTCTTGGAAAGGTGTTTAATGTTATAAATGAATATGTAACTTTATAAAAAATTAATTTTAGGCAGAAAGAGAGAATAATTTAATGTTATTAGAAACAACAATGAAATATTACGATAAAAAGTATGATTTGAACTGTGCTGAATGTATTCTTGTAGCAGCTAATGAAGAGTATAACTTAAATATTTCTAAACAAACTTTAATGACTATGGCATCATTTGGTGGTGGTATGGCTATTGGAAGTACATGTGGGGCAGCAACAGGTGCAATAGCAACTTTAGGAGTTATGTTTACTGATGATAGAGGGCATAATAGTCCTCATGTAAGAGAAATGACAGGGAAATTTTTAAGGGAATTTAATAGAAGAATGGAAACGTTGGATTGTATACCTCTAAAGGAAAAGTACTATGATGCTGAGAGAAGGTGTGAAAAGATGATGATAGTATCAGCTGAGGTTCTAGAGGAAATGGTAAATGAATATAAACAGTTATACTCAATAAATAGATAAGTTTAGCAGTCTAAGTTTTATTATTGAAAAATTATATTACTTAATATATTATTAATAAATAGTCTATATTTATTAATAATAACTTTCTATAGAATATAAAATTATAAATTTAGAAAGAATAAAAAAAATAGAAATTATAATTTTATAAGTTATCATAAATAATGAGGTGTAAATATGAATTATACAAATATAAAAGAGAAAGAGAATTCAGTAATATTAGAGAATGTTAAAGATTTTAATATAAAACAAATATTAGAATGTGGTCAATGCTTTAGATGGGAAAGAATTAGTGATACAAATTACATAATTGTTGCATATAGAAGAGTTATAGAAGTTGTTCAAGAGGGAAGTAAAGTAACAATTTTTAATACTACTATGAAGGATTTTGATGAAATCTGGAAGGATTACTTTGATTTAAATGTGAATTATGAAAAAGTAAAAGAAGAATTATCAAAAGATGAGCTTTTAAGGAAGAGTGTTGAATTTGGTTATGGTATAAGAATATTAAATCAAGATCCTTTTGAAATGTTAATAAGCTTTATAATATCTGCAAGAAATAGTATTCCTTCAATAATGAAGACTATTAAAAAGATATCTGAAAGATGGGGAGATAAAATTGAGTATAAAGGAAATGTATATTATGCTTTTCCAACTCCAGAACAATTAAAAGAAGCAACTTTAGAAGAAATAAAAGAAACTGGAGCATCTTTTAGAAGTAAATACATAATAGATACTATATCAAAAGTTAATTCTGCAATTGAAGCCAAGAATAATGGAACTTTAAATGAGGATTTACAACAATTCGATTTAGAATATATAAAGTCACTACCTGTTGATGAGTGTCATAAGGCACTTCAGAATTTTATGGGAGTAGGAGCTAAAGTTGCTGATTGCATAATGTTATTTTCAATGAGCAAGCATTCAGCTTTTCCAGTTGATGTATGGATAAAGAGGGCAATGATTCATTTTTACTTAGCACCAGATGTATCATTAAATAAGATAAGAGTTTTTGGTAGAGATAAATTTGGAGAACTTGCAGGGCTTGCACAACAATACTTATTCTACTATGCAAGAGAAAATAATATAAAAGTTGAGTAGTTAGGTTTATAAAAAATATTAAGAAGCCAATTTTAGTTTGCAGAAAATAACACCGAATAATAATTTGTTTTAATTTATTATTCGATGTTATTTTTTTATGAACTATAATTTAATAGATAAAAAATAGGAATATATTTAATAATAAGTGGGGAATATAAGGGAAATGATTAGAATTTAATATATTGAGGGAGATTATTATGAATATAAAAAATAAATTAATATCTATTATATCAAGTATATTAGTTTTAAACTTACTTTTCACTGGATGTAGTAGTACATTAGATAAAGATGTATCTAGCAAAAACATAGTTACTTATGAAGAAAGTTTAAATATTGAAGCCGGTAAAAATCCTGAGAAATTAGATATAGAAAGTATAATGGGTGAGCTTACATCTGATGAATATTTATCTAGAGTTGTTGGAACAGATGAAAATACTAAATCAGAAGAGTTTATAAAAAATTACTTTGAAGCTGTAGGCTTAGATCCATTTAATAATGGTAGTTTTTATCATGAAGTTTATTTAAATAAAGAAATGAGAGCTATATTTAATCCTAATGAAGAGAATAACAATAAGATAAATAATATTATTGGAGTAATAAAGGGAAAGGATAGTTCTAAAGCAGTTGTAATTTCTGCCCATCTTGATCATGTTACTGTAAGAGAAAGGGTAGAAGAAACATCTAATAGTGAGGATTCAAAAATAAAAGTAACAAAAATCGAAGGAGCTATTGATAATGCTTCGGGAATAGCAGTATTACTTGAATCAGCTAAAGATTTAACTAAGTATTATAAAGATGAAAAACCTGAACACGATATAATTTTTGCTGCCTTTAATGCAGAAGAATTAGGATTAATAGGGAGTTCGAAATTTGTAGAAGAATTTAAAGGTAATTATGAAGATTGGTATAATATAAATATTGATTGTGTAGGAATGAAGGGCAATGAAGGTTTAGCCGTTAAAAATACTAGCCCATTATGTGAAGAATTATATGATGATTTTATAGAGGTATTAGATGAGGATAAAATTTATTATGAAATGGTTCCATATGCTAGAAATGAAGATGGTAGAATAGTAGGTAGTAGTGATCATATGTCATTTAGAAGAGGTAATGATGCATCTTTAGTCATTGGGCAAGATGGAATAGTTGGAATTGTTCATAGTGAAGCAGATAATATATCTATAGTTGATTTTGAATTGATAGAGAGTATTAAAGATGCTTTAGTTGATTTTATAGTAAAAAGTGATAATAAAATTTATTAAAATTTATTATTAAGGAGTCTTATGAATTTATTTTATAAGGCTCTTTTTATATTTAAAAATAAGGGAGATTTAGGCTTTTTATTTGATAATAAATAAGAATAATTTATCTAATTTTAAGGAAATATGTCTTATAATACAAAACAATTTATATAAACAAAATTATCAGAATATTACAAAAAAACAACTTGAAAATGGAAAAATATTGTATAATTAGAATTGGGATACAGCGAACAATAAACAGGGGAGTGATGATATGTTTAAGTTTGAAACTCAGCTTAAAAAATTAAAGCATGAGGTATTAACAGAGGTAGCAAAGCTTGCTAAAAATGATGATATAACTTTAGAAAGTATTGAGAAAGTTCCTTATGAAGTTATTAAGGGAGATGTAGCACATTATAGGTGTTGCGTTTATAAAGAAAGAGCTATAGTTTTAGAAAGAGCTAAGCTTGCAGCTGGATATTTAGCAAATGGTGATAATGCAGAAGAATCATTAATAGATATTAAGCCAGATGAGCAAATTATTTATGTTATAGAGGCAGCTTGTGATAGATGTCCTATAAATAAATTTAATGTAACAGATTCATGTAGAAACTGTATTGCACATAGATGTAAAGAAGCATGTAATTTTGGTGCAATAACAATTGTTAATGGACGAGCATATATAAATCAAGAGCTATGTAAAGAATGTGGAGGATGTAAAAAAGCATGTCCTTATGATGCTATATCAGAAGTGATGAGGCCTTGTAAGAAAGCATGTCCAACAGGTGCTTTAGATATAAATCAAGATGATAGAAGAGCTATGATTAAAGAAGAGATTTGTGTTAATTGTGGTTCATGCATGAGGTCATGTCCATTTGGAGCTATTTCAGACAAAAGCTTAATAGTTCCAGTTGCAAAGAGATTAGCTAGACATAGAAAAATGTATGCAGTAGTTGCACCTGCTATAACAGGGCAATTTGGACCAACAATGAATTATGGAAAAATAAGAAATGCAATTAAAGCTATTGGATTTGAAGATATGATAGAGGCAGCATTGGGAGCAGATGCAGTTACAGTTAATGAAGCTAATGAATTTGTAGAAAGAATGGAAAGAGGAGATAAATATATGACAAACTCCTGTTGTCCAGGATTCTTAAGTTTTATTGAGAAGGTTAATCCAACAGAAAAGAATAGAGTTTCAGGAACAGTTTCTCCAATGGTTGCAGCAGCTAGATATATTAAGAAAAATGATCCAGAAGCAAAGGTTGTATTTATAGGACCTTGTACAGCTAAAAAGGGAGAAGCAGTTAGGATAGGAATAGCTGATGCTGTTGATTATGTTTTAACATTTGAAGAGTTGCTTGCTTTATTTGAAGCATTTGAGGTTAATCCGTTTGAGTGTGAAGAGGAGAATGTTAATGATGCATCTATATTTGGAAGAGGATTTGGTGCAGCAGGTGGTTTAACAGCTGCTATTAAGAACTATTTACAAGATTCCGGAGTAAATGTTGAGTTTAAACCAGTTCAAGTTTCAGGGCTTGATTGTAAAAAGACTATGATGCTTGCTAAAATGGGAAAACTACCAGGAAACTTTATTGAAGGTATGATGTGTGAAGGTGGATGTATTAATGGTGCAGGAGCAATAGTGCCTCCGCTTAGAGCAAAAGCTGCATTTAATAAGATTAATAATGGAACAACAATTAAGGCAGTTCTTAAAAATGAAGCACTTAGTAAGTTTGATGATGTTGATTTAGAAAGATAATAAATTACTTTGAAAAAAGGGGAAATTTGAAAAAAATGACTAGCTATGAGTTTATGATTTTTAAAGTAAATTCATAGCTTTTATAAGATAATAATTGAATATAAGTTTGCATAATAAAAATATTAGAAAAATAATGGAAATCAAAGTAAATCGAAAATAAATTAGAATAATTAGTAATATTTGACCTTAGTAAGGTAATAATATAGAAAGTAATTGTTGAAAGATTACAGCTAAAATTATATTATAAATATAAAGATATTAGCACTCTAATGAAGTGAGTGCTAAAAAGAAAAATATAGGAGGGTTTATTTATGAATATAAAGCCATTAGGTGATAGAGTAGTAATACAAAAGTTAGAAGCTGAAACAACTACAAAGAGCGGAATACTTTTAACAGGAACAGCAAAGGAGCAACCACAAGAAGCTAAGGTAGTAGCAATAGGACCAGGAGCAATGGTAGAAGGTAAGAGAGTTCCGATGGATGTAGAAGTTGGAAATAAGGTATTATATTCTAAATATGCAGGAACAGACGTAAAAGTTGACGGTGAAGAATATATAATATTAAAACAAGATGATATATTAGCAATAGTAGAATAGTTGGGAGGTATATTAATATGGCAAAAATGATTCAATTTGGTGAAGAAGCTAGAAGATCAATGCAAGTTGGTGTTGATAAGTTAGCAGATACAGTTAAGGTTACTTTAGGGCCTAAAGGTAGAAATGTAGTTTTAGATAAGAAGTTTGGTTCACCACTTATAACTAATGATGGTGTTTCAATTGCAAGAGAAATAGAGTTAGAAGATCCATATGAAAATATGGGAGCTCAATTAGTAAAAGAGGTTGCAACAAAGACTAATGATGTTGCAGGGGATGGTACTACTACAGCTACTCTTTTAGCTCAAGCTATTATAAGAGAGGGTTTAAAAAATGTAACAGCTGGTGCAAATCCAATGTTAATTAGAAATGGTATAAGAACAGCTGTTGATACAGCAGTTAAGGAAATATTAGAAATATCTAAACCAGTTAGTGGTAAGGAAGATATAGCTAGAGTTGCAGCTATTTCAGCAGCTGATAATGAAATCGGTAAGCTTATTTCAGATGCTATGGAGAAGGTAGGTAATGAAGGAGTTATTACTGTTGAAGAATCTAAATCAATGGGTACTGAATTAGATGTTGTTGAAGGTATGCAATTTGATAGAGGGTATGTTTCAGCATATATGGTAACAGATACAGAAAAGATGGAAGCTTTATTAGATAATCCACTTATATTAATAACAGATAAGAAGATTACAAACATACAAGAAATACTACCTATATTAGAACAAATTGTTCAAACAGGTAAGAAGTTATTAATAATTGCTGAGGATATTGAAGGAGAAGCAATGGCTACATTAGTAGTTAATAAATTAAGAGGAACATTTAATTGTGTTGCTGTTAAAGCTCCTGGATTTGGGGATAGAAGAAAAGAAATGCTTCAAGATATAGCTATTTTAACAGGTGGCCAAGTAATTTCTGAAGAGTTAGGAAGAGATTTAAAAGAAACTACTTTAGAAATGCTAGGGCAAGCTGAAAGTGTTAAGATAACTAAGGATAACACTACTATTGTAAATGGTAGAGGAGATAGCAATGCTATTAAGGAAAGAGTTAATCAAATAAGAAGTCAAATAGAAGAAACTACTTCTGAATTTGATAAAGAAAAATTACAAGAAAGATTAGCTAAACTTTCTGGTGGTGTTGCAGTAATAAAAGTTGGTGCTGCTACAGAAACAGAACTTAAAGAAAGAAAGCTTAGAATTGAAGATGCTTTAGCTGCTACTAAGGCTGCAGTTGAAGAAGGTATAGTACCAGGTGGTGGAACTGCTTATGTTAATGTAATTAACAAAGTTGCAGAATTAAAATCAGATGTTGCTGATACACAAGTTGGTATAAATATCATAGTTAGAGCATTAGAAGAACCAATGAGACAAATAGCTACTAATGCAGGAGTTGAAGGTTCTGTAATTATAGAAAGAATTAAAAACTCTGAAACTGGAATGGGATATGATGCATTACATGATGAATATGTAAATATGCTTAAGGCTGGAATAGTTGATCCAACTAAGGTTACAAGAAGTGCACTTCAAAATGCTGCATCTGTAGCATCAACATTCTTAACAACAGAAGCAGCTGTTGTTGATATTCCACAAAAAGAAGCTCCAATGCCAGGAGCACCAGGAATGGGTGGAATGGATGGAATGTACTAATTAAGTACAAAATAAATAATATTTATAAATATATGTGATTGGGAGGATTCAAATTTGAATCCTCCCTTTATTGTGTATAAAAATTTGTATATGTGTTAATTATATTAAAATATAGAAAATATTAATATAAAGGATCTGTATAACCGATATACTATCTAATCTAAGAGTAGATTAATTTTCATTAATTAAGTAATATTTTATTAGAATAAGGGGGAGTAATTAAAATGGTTTTAATAATATTATTAGGATTGATAATAGGAAGTTTTCTAAATGTTTGTATATATAGGATTTCTAGAGATGAATCAATATTTTTTCCACAATCACATTGTACAAGTTGTGGATATAGTTTAAAACCTAAGGATTTGATTCCAGTTTTTAGTTATATATTTTTAGGTGGCAAATGTAGAAGGTGTAAAGAAAAGATATCAATAAGATATCCTTTAGTTGAAACTTTAAATGCATGTTTGTATTTATTAATTTATTTGAAATATGGATTTACTTTAGATTTTTTTAAATTTTGTTTATTTGCATCATTATTAATAGTGATAGGATTTATTGATTTTGAAACTAAATATGTGTACAATTCAACAGTTATATTTGGCGTGGTTTCAGGGGTTTTATTTGATATGTTAATATGGGTAGAAACTAAAACAATGCCTTGGAATTACATAGTTGGAGCATTTATAGGATTTGGAGTTATTTACCTTATAGTAATTTTAACTCATGGAATGGGGGAGGGGGATATTGATATTGCTTTAATTTGTGGGCTATTTTTAGGTGTTGAAGGTATTGTAGTTGCTTTATTTATAGCTATAATTATTGGTGGAATTGTTGCTGGATTAATTTTAATTTTTAAGCTTAAGAATAAAAAAGATGAAATAGCATTTGTACCTTATTTGGCAATTGGAGGGATAATAGCAAGTCTTTATGGAAGTTTATTAATAGAAATGTATTTTAAAAGTTTTTAGTATTAGCTTTAAATTAAATAATAAAAATTAGTATTATAAAATTAATATAAAAATATATTATTCATATTTATTCATTGAAATTGATGTATTGACAAGCTATATTGTATAAACTATAATAATAAAAAGCAAAAAAACACGAATAATAAAACAACTCATATAAACCCTGAATATGGCAGGGTGTTTCTACTGAAAACCTTAAATTTTCATCTATGAGTGAATTTAATATATTTTTTTAAACACGAATAATTTGTGAAATAAAAGCATATTAATGTTCACTTATAGAAAGCGGACTTAATATGCTTATTTTTATTTGGTGGTTTCCTAAAATTACTAAGTAAGAATTGCATTTATCACATATATAGAAAGAAAAATAATAATGATAGGAGAGATGAAGTATGGCAAGAATATTAAAAACAGCTTACACATTTGATGATGTATTATTAGTACCTAATAAATCAGAGGTTTTACCACATCAAGTTAGTTTAAAAACTCAATTAACAAAAACAATAACACTAAATATACCACTAATGAGTGCAAGTATGGATACAGTTACTGAATCAAAAATGGCTATAGCTATGGCTAGAGAAGGTGGAATCGGAATTATTCACAAAAATATGCCAATAGAAGATCAAGCAAGAGAAGTTGATAGAGTTAAAAGACAAGAGAATGGAGTAATTACAGATCCAATATTCTTAAACGAAGACCATACTGTAAGAGAAGCATTAGATTTAATGGCTCAATATAGAATCTCAGGTGTTCCAGTAACAAGAGGAACTAAATTAGTTGGAATTATAACTAACAGAGATATAGTATTTGAAACAAATTATGATAAGGTAGTTTCAGATGTTATGACTAAGAGCCCATTAGTAACAGCTCCAGAAGGAACTACTTTAGATGAGGCCTTAGAAATATTAAAGACTCATAAAATAGAAAAATTACCTTTAGTTGATAAAGATAATAATTTAAAGGGACTTATAACAATAAAGGATATAGAAAAAGTTAGAGCATATCCAAATGCAGCAAAAGATTCAAGAGGAAGACTTCTTTGTGGAGCATCTGTAGGTATAACTAATGATATGATGGATAGAGTTGATGCTTTAGTTAAGGCTCAAGTTGATGTTATTACATTAGATACAGCTCATGGACATTCAAAAGGAGTTATTGAAGGTGTTAAAAAGATAAAAGCTAAGTATCCTGAACTTCAAATAATTGCTGGTAATGTTGCAACTGCTGAAGCTACAAGAGATTTAGCAGAAGCTGGAGCTGATTGTGTTAAAGTTGGTATTGGACCAGGATCTATTTGTACAACAAGAATAGTTGCAGGTGTAGGTGTTCCTCAATTAACTGCAGTTATGGATTGTGCTGAAGAAGGAAGAAAATATGGAGTTCCAGTAATTGCTGATGGAGGACTTAAGTATTCAGGAGATATAGTTAAAGCTTTAGCTGGTGGAGCTTGTGCTTGTATGATGGGATCAATGCTTGCAGGTTGTGAAGAAGCACCAGGTGAAATGGAAATATATCAAGGAAGAAGTTACAAAGTTTATAGAGGAATGGGTTCTTTAGGCGCTATGGAAAAAGGTTCATCTGATAGATATTTCCAAAATGGAACTAAAAAGTTTGTTCCGGAAGGTGTTGAAGGAAGAGTTGCTTATAAGGGTGTAGTAGCAGATACGTTATATCAATTAATTGGTGGAATTAGATCTGGTATGGGATACCTTGGAGCTCCAACTTTAGAAGATTTATATGAAAATGCAGGATTCGTTGTTCAAACAGCGTCAGGAATAAGAGAAAGCCATCCGCATGATATAAATATTACTAAAGAAGCACCAAACTATAGCGTTAGAGAGTAATTATTTAGTTAGAAGAAAATAATAAGTAGATGATAGTTGAGGGAATTATGAATGGATTTGAGCCCTTAACTATTATCTGTTATTTATAAATGAGAAATATAATTCTATTTTTGTTGAAAAATGTATAATTTTACGAGATAATTAAAGAAAAAACATTAGGAGGATTCTAATGAGTAGAGAATTAGTATTAGTACTTGACTTTGGCGGTCAATATAACCAGTTAATTGCAAGAAGAGTTAGAGAGTGTAATGTATATTGTGAAGTTCATCCTTATAATTTAAGTGTTGAAAAGATAAAAGAAATGAACCCAAAGGGAATAATCTTCACTGGAGGACCAAACAGTGTATATGGTGAAAATTCTCCTTTATGTGATAAAGCAGTATTTGAATTAGGAATACCTGTACTTGGTATTTGTTATGGTTCACAACTTATGGCACATGTTCTAGGAGGAAGTGTTGCAACTGCTCCAGTAAGTGAATATGGTAAAACTGTAGTAAAAGTTGATAATGAATCAAAATTATTTGAGGGTGTACATGAAACAACAATTTGTTGGATGAGTCACACAGATTACATAGAAAAATCTCCAGAAGGATTTAAAATAATAGGTGATACTCCAGTTTGTCCAGTAGCAGCTATGGAGTGTGAAGAAAAGAATCTTTATGCAGTTCAATTCCATCCAGAAGTTATGCATACTGTAGAAGGAACTAAGATGTTATCAAACTTTGTTTATAACATTTGTAAATGTTCAGGAGATTGGAAGATGGATTCATTTGTTGAAAAGACAATTGAAGAAATAAGAGAAAAAGTAGGAAATGGTAGAGCACTATGTGCATTATCAGGTGGAGTTGATTCATCTGTTGCTGCAGTACTTTTATCAAAAGCAATTGGTAAGCAATTAACTTGTGTATTTGTTGATCATGGTCTACTTAGAAAAAATGAAGGTGATGAAGTAGAAGCTATATTTGGACCAGAAGGGCAATATGACTTAAACTTCATAAGAGTAAATGCTCAAGAAAGATTCTATGAAAAGTTAGCTGGAGTAGAAGATCCAGAAACTAAGAGAAAAATAATCGGTGAAGAATTTATAAGGGTATTTGAAGAAGAAGCTAAAAAGATTGGAGCTGTGGACTTCTTAGTTCAAGGTACAATTTATCCAGATATAATTGAAAGTGGATTAGGTGAATCTGCAGTTATTAAGTCTCATCATAATGTTGGAGGACTTCCTGATTACGTTGATTTTAAAGAAATAATAGAACCATTAAGATTATTATTTAAAGATGAAGTTAGAAAAGCAGGTTTAGAACTTGGAATTCCTGAAAAGTTAGTATACAGACAACCATTCCCAGGGCCAGGACTTGGTATAAGAATAATTGGTGAGGTAACAGCTGAAAAAGTAAGAATAGTTCAAGATGCTGATGCAATTTACAGAGAAGAAATTGCTAATGCTGGATTAGATAAAACTATAGGACAATATTTTGCAGCCTTAACTAATATGAGATCAGTTGGAGTTATGGGTGATGAAAGAACTTATGATTATGCAATTGCTTTAAGAGCAGTAACTACAAGTGACTTTATGACAGCAGAATCTGCGGATCTTCCATGGGAAGTTCTTGGAAAAGTAACAACTAGAATAGTTAATGAAGTTAATGGGGTTAATAGAGTAATGTACGATTGTACAGGAAAACCACCAGCAACTATTGAATTTGAATAAATAATTAAATTGCTACAAATGTGTACTTTTACATGTTTGTAGCAATTTTTTTGTTATGTAACTATAAAAATACTATTATGTTTATAGATATAATTATTAATTAATTGGAAAAAGTAGATAAAGATATTATAATAAAAGTTGAACATTATTAGAAAGAATTATATATACAAATATATTTTAGATATTTATGAAGGCTGGTAAGGAGATATTATGAATAATATTTTTAAAAGGTGGAAAATCTCATTAGTGATATTAGGAATTGTAGTTGGAATAAGATTTTTAACTATTAATGGAAAAAGTAAAGTAGAAAAAGATGATTCTAATGATAGTATAAATAATAGTAGTGAAGTACTATTGTCAAGTTTAGATGAAAAAAGTTTAGAATATGAAGATATGGAAAGCGATTATAAGGAGTTAGAATATTTAGAGAGTATATTAAACAATCAGTACTTTGTTTTAATTAACAGGGATAATAGATTAGATAAAAGTTATGTTCCTAGCAATTTGAAAAAATCTGAAGCGAAATTTTTAGAATATGTTCAGGATAATAACTTAGAAAGTGCTACATCAGCTGCAGCAAAAAAAATGTTTGATGCAGCAGCACAAGATGGTATTTCATTAATTGGAGTCTCTGGATATAGGAGTTATAGTTTACAAAAGAAATTATATGAAGCTAGAGTTAGGGAAAAAGGAGAAGAAAAAACACGTGCTTATACTGCAGAGCCAGGTGCTTCAGAGCATCAAAGTGGACTAGCTATAGATATTTTATGTAATGAGTATCAGACTTTAGATGAAGGTTTTGAAAATACAGATGCATTTACATGGCTTACTGAAAATTGTTATAAGTATGGTTTTATATTAAGATATTTAAAGGGTAAGGAGGATATTACAGGATATAATTATGAGCCTTGGCATTTTAGATATATTGGAAATGAAGAGATAGCGGAATATATAATGAATAGAGGATTAACTTTTGAGGAATATATAAATGAAGTGAAAAATAAAATTGATGAATTAAAAAAATAGAGAGAAAGTGAAAAAATACTAAAAATATGTTTTTAGTAACCATAAATGTAATAATATGGTATAATGATTACAAAACTAAGTGTAAATTGGGAGGGGTACATTTATGGGGAAAAGTGTTAAAGAAAGACTAGATGAAACTATTAAGCGTGATAAAAGAGAAATTAATGAAGAGGATAATAATATGAAGCCGAAGGAAAATAAAGAAACAAATGTAGAAGATTTTATGAATAAAAAAATTAAAGAGATGATAGGTGATGATGAGCAAAAGCTAAAAGAAGATAATGAAAGTGATGATTTTGAAGAGGATTTTCAAGAAGAATTTGAAGAAAAATCATCTAATGTAAAAAAAGTAATTGTAATTCTTTTAGTACTAATAATATCACTTTCAACAATATTAGTATTATGGAGTAATGGCTATGAAATAGTTAATTTTGCATTTGATAAAGTAAGTGAAATTAATGAAGAAAAAAATTCGGAAAAGAAAAATGAAGTTGTAGAAAGTGAAGGTGTGGCACAAGCAACTATGGATTTAACTCAATGTTATCAGACAGTTCATCATATGGCTAATACTATAATAATAGCTGATGATGGTCAAATATGGGGTCAAAATGAGATTACTAGAGAAGCTGTTACTCAAATGGTTAATGAATTAAAAGGTAGAGATGATTATCTTTCCGATGAATTAAAAAAATGGTTAGAATTAGATTTTTCAAATGGCGTTGAAGTTCATAATTATGTATGGGATAAACTTGACGGGAATATAGGAAAAGCTAAGGATTTAAATCAAGAAAAAATTCAACAAGTAATTAAATCTATGACGGAATAAATTATAGTTAAAATTGTTAGTATAAGAAAAATTGTGATATAATAAATATTGTTAAAAATCCCACATTATTTGGAGGTATGAAAATGAAAAATGGTTTAAGTTTAGATTTATCAAAAGTTCAACCATATGCATCTTTATGTGAATTAGATAAGATGGAAGGTATGGTTAAGTGGGCTCATGATACAATTCATGAAGGTACAGGAGCTGGTAACGACTTTTTAGGATGGGTTGACCTACCAGTTGATTATGACAAAGAAGAATTTGAAAGAATACAAGCTGCAGCTAAGAAAATTCAATCAAATTCAGATGTGTTAGTTGTTATAGGAATAGGTGGTTCATACCTTGGAGCAAGAGCTGCTATAGAAATGTTAACAAACAATTTCTATAATGTATTACCAAATAACAAGAGAAAGACTCCGAAGGTATTCTTTGTTGGAAATAATATAAGTTCAACATATATATCAGAATTATTTGAAGCTATAGAAGGATTAGATGTATCTGTTAATGTTATATCTAAATCAGGTACTACAACTGAACCTGCAATAGCATTTAGATTATTTAAAGACTTCATGGAAAAGAAATATGGAATTGAAGGAGCAAAAGAAAGAATATTTGCTACTACTGATAAGGAAAGAGGAGCATTAAAAGGTTTAGCTGATCAAATGGGGTATGAAACTTTTGTTGTTCCAGATAATGTTGGTGGAAGATTTTCTGTTTTAACTGCAGTTGGTTTATTACCAATCGCAGCGGCTGGAATAAATATTGAAGAAATGATGCAAGGAGCTGCTGATGCAAGAGAAATTTACTCTAATCCTTCATTAAAGGAAAATGCTTGTTACCAATATGCTGCTATGAGAAATGCTTTATATAATAAAGGTAAAGCAGTAGAAGTTTTAGTTAACTATGAACCAGCATTACACTATTTCAATGAATGGTGGAAACAATTATATGGAGAATCAGAAGGTAAGGATCAAAAGGGTATATTCCCAGCAGCAGTTGATTTCTCAACTGACTTACATTCAATGGGACAATTCATTCAAGATGGTAATAGAATAATTTTTGAAACAGTTCTTAATGTAGAAAAGGCTACTAAAGAAATAGTTATAGAAGCTTCTGAAAATGATGCAGATGGATTAAACTTCTTAGCAGGAAAGACTGTTGATTTCGTTAATAAGAAGGCATTCCAAGGAACTTTATTAGCTCATAATGATGGTGGAGTACCAAATATGGTATTAAATATTCCAGAATTAAGCCCATACTACTTTGGACAATTAGTTTATTTCTTTGAAAAAGCTTGTGGAATAAGTGGATACTTATTAGGGGTAAATCCATTTGACCAACCAGGAGTTGAAGCTTACAAGAAAAATATGTTTGCTTTACTTGGTAAGCCAGGTTATGAAGAATTAAAAGCTGAATTAGAATCTAGATTAAAATAATTATTTTATAATATGAAGATTATAGTTGATGGAGATGCCTGTCCAGGTATCTCCATTATTACAAATATAGCAAAGAAGTATGAGCTAGAAGTTATAATTTATTGTGATATTAATCATTACATAACAGTAAATTATGGAGAAGTTAGAGTTGTTGATAGTGGATTTCAAAGTGTTGATATGAAGGTAGTAAATGAATGTAGTAATGGTGATATTATAGTTTCTCAAGATTATGGTGTTGCTGCTATTTGTTTAGGTAAGAAAGCTAATGTAATTAGTCCTAAGGGATATATTTACACAAATGAAAATATTGGAGCTATGTTAGAGCAAAGGCATTTATCTCAAAAGATAAGACGAGGTGGAGGAAAAACTCCTAATGCTAAAAAAAGAACTATAGAAGATGATAATAGATTACAAAATAATTTATTATATTTAATAAAAGATAAAAATATAGAATAAGCTGTAGAAATATATCTATAGTTTGTTCTTTTTTTTATATATATTAGACAAATTTCAGTTTTTATTTTAAATAGGAAATAGTATAATTTAAATAGAAAATTATGTAAATAACGGCAGTTTAATATATAGGAAATGGTGAGGTGGAGAGAGATGAAAGAGGTTTTAATTGATTTTGACAATAAAAGCCCTGCTGACTTAAATAAAAATATAAATATTGCAGCATTTTTAACTGAAAATGATGATGTTGAATATAAGTTTATGGAAGGGATTGAGGGGATATGGAAGCCTATACAAGACTTTTCAAAAAGCAATATTTGTACGTGGAAACCTGCTAAACCAGGGAAGTATATGATAATGGTTCAAGGGAAATCGACTAATTGTAAAAATGCATATGACTATCTTGGTAGATCAGAATATGAAATAGTAGAAAATTCAAAGTTGATTAATAAAGTTGAAATAGATAAAAATAAAATAAATGTAGGAGAAAAGCTACATATTAATGTTAGTACTAGTGAAGAGTTAGTACTATATAGGTTTTGGATAAAAGGAAAAAAGGATTGGGAAATTTTAAGGGATTACAATACAGAAAATGAGTTTACTTTTACAGCTACAAATCCAGGGAAGATGGAAGTATTAATAGAATGCAAAAATGTACAATCTGAAAGAAATGTTGATGATTTTACAACTGTAAAGTTTGAAGTTAAGGATTTAGAAAACATAGAAATAACAAACTTTTTATGTTTAACTCAAAATATGTTGGTTAATGAAGAGTTAATTTTTAAGGTTGAAGCTAATTATGAAAAAAATAGACCGCTATTATATAAATTTTTAAAGATAAACAAAGAAGGACGAGTTACTTGTATTCAAGATTTTTCTTCTAAGAGTATGGTTACTTTTAAAGAAAAATTACCAGGTGAATATAAGTTATTATGTTATGTAAGAGATATGTTCTCAACAAATTCTTTTGATGATAGAGCTGTTATTGTTTATAATGTAGATCCATATAATAAGGTTAAGATTAGATCGTTTAAAAGTGATATTAAATCACCACAAGCAGTTGGAACTGAAGTTAATTTATTAGCTTTAGTAGATGGAGGAAGAGAATTATTATATAGATATATTATAGAAGGTCCTGTTTCTGAAGATAGTGGATATATAAGGGGAAATGAGTTTATATGGGAGCCTAGAGATGAGGGGAAATATAAGATAACTCTTAAAGTTAAAGATATTTCATTTGGAGGAGATCATGAAGATATAAAATCTATTCAATATGAAATTTATAATAAAGGGGAAAAGCCTGTTAGAATAGTTGATGTTAAATGTGATAAAGGAAAAAGATGTATAATAGGTGAAACTATAAATATTAAGGTTAAAACAGATGGAGGAATTAAGCCTATATATAAATTTACAATATATAAAAATGGTATTCAGAAAGAGAATATAGATTATGGAGCTAATAATTGGATTAACTTTATACCGGAGGAAGCTGGAGAATATGAAGTTGATATTAAGATAAAAGATGAATTTTCTTCAAAAGATTATGATGCATCAACATCTTTATTTATTCAAGCAAAAGATTATATAGCAGCAGATATTGATTATATTTTATTAAATAGTAAAGAAACTTACTTAGTAGGAGACATAATTAATATTGAGACAATTATTAAAAATACAAAAGATGTTTTAACTAAATTTGTAACAAAAATAAATGGATATGAAGTAGAAAATACTGAATTTATAGATGAAAAATCAATAAAGATAAAACCTAAGTGTCCTGGAAAATATACTTTTGTAATATACGCAAAAAATGTGAAATCTACTGAAGAATATGATAGCAAAAGAGAAGTTTCTATTTATGTTCATGAAGTTATGCCTGTAAATTCAACAAAATTACAGATTTCATCTAATGATTTAGAAATAGGAAAAGAAGTGACTTTTGAAGCCGTATCAGAAGGCGGAAAAGAGGTATGTTACGAATTTTATATTATGATAAATGGTGAATGGGTTTTAGCACAAGGATATAGTAGGAAAAATTATTATACATTTGTTCCATTTAAGAGTGGTAAGTATAGAGTACTAGTTTTAGATAAAAGTTTTCATAAAGATACTCCATATGAAGATTATGATACTATCGATTTTGAAATTAAATAATTACAAAAAATGTATGTGCCTCCGGGGATAATCCAATATATGGATTATCCCTGGAGGCTATGTTTTTAAATTCTTGCAATTGGGAGATATTAATAATAGAATAAGCTATATAAAAGTTTTAAGAGGTGTTTTATGGAAAGACTAGATAAGGTACTATCTAATTTAGGTTATGGTACAAGAAAAGAACTTAAGAAAATTTGCAGAAGTGGATTAGTTGAGGTTAATGGGGAAGTAGCCAAGGATAGTGGAATGCAAGTAGATCCTGAAAATGATAAGATTATAATTAATGGAGAAGAAATTTTCTATAGAAAGTTTATTTATTTAATGATGAATAAGCCTGATGGAGTAGTATCTGCTACTTATGATAATAGAGATGAAACAGTGATTGATTTATTAGAGGTTGAGCATCAAGTATTTGAACCATTCCCAGTAGGAAGATTAGATAAAGATACAGTAGGCTTGTTATTATTAACAAATGATGGTGAACTTAATCATAGATTAATATCTCCAAAGTGGAAGGTTGATAAAGTTTATTATGCTAAGATAGATAAGAAAGTTACTGATGAAGATATAAGTAAATTTAAGTCTGGAATAACATTAGATGATGGATATGTTTGCAAGGAAGCAAAACTAGAAATATTAAGTGCTACTGACAGTGGTTCTGAAGTTATGGTGACAATTCAAGAAGGTAAATTCCATCAAGTTAAGAGGATGTTTGAGGCTGTAGGTAAAAAGGTTACATATTTAAAGAGAACTGAGTTTGGTACATTACCATTAGATGAAGATTTAGAAGAAGGCGAATATAGAGAGCTTACTAATGAAGAATTGGCTGTATTAAAGAGTTTTTAACGAAAGAAAACAAAAAATGATAGTAAAACATTCATATGTATAAAATTTAGCAAGATATTTTTCAAAAATCCCTTGCAATATAAAATTTTCTTTACTATAATATTAATGCAAGGATAAATAAAAGGAATTAAATAGCCCCCTTTTTATTTATTGCTTATTGCTGAAGCGCAACCTGGCCCCAAGGGTTGCGTTTTTTTGCGTTTAAAAATAAAATCAATAAATTATTTTACTCTGAGATTTTCTTTATCTTAGTAAAAAGTATTAATTAAATAACTTTTATTATATTATCCTCTTTATATAATAGTTTTTTTAAATTTAATTAATTATGGGAATAATATATACTAACTATGTTATAATAATTTTTATATAGATTGTATGTTCGATTAAAGAAGGTAATTTAGTCGTGAAAATGAAGGGAGGATGTTCTTTTGGATTTAAAATCTTTACTTAATAAAGAACAATATGAAGGTGCGATAACTGTAGAAGGGCCTGTACTTATTTTAGCAGGGGCAGGTTCAGGTAAGACTAGAGTTTTAACACATAGAATGGCTCATATGATAGAAGATTTAAATATTTTTCCTTATAAAATATTAGCAATAACATTTACTAATAAAGCTGCTAAAGAAATGCAAGAAAGAGTGCAAGCGCTTATAGGTGATAAGGCTAATGATATGTGGATATCTACATTTCACTCAACTTGTGTAAGAATACTGAGAAGAGAAATTGAAAAGCTTGGATATAAAAAGAACTTTACTATATATGATGGAACTGATCAAAAGACACTTATAAAAGAGTGTATAAAAATTCTTAATATAAATGATAAGGAAATAACTGAACAAGAAATAATGGGTAAGATAAGCAAGGCAAAGGATAATATGCAAAGTGCAGATTCTTACTATAGAGAGCATGAAGATAACTTCAGAGAAAAGAAGATTGCTGAAGTTTATAGAATGTATCAAAAAAGGTTAAAGGAAAATAATGCTTTAGACTTTGATGATTTAATTTGTAAGACAGTAGAATTATTTAAGAAAGATCAAGAAACATTAGAGTTTTATCAAAGAAAATTCCAATATATTATGGTAGATGAGTATCAAGATACAAATGGAGCTCAATACGAACTTGTAACATTACTTGCAGCAAAACATAGAAATATCTGTGTTGTAGGGGATGATGACCAATGTATTTATGAGTGGCGTGGTGCAGATATAAAAAATATACTTGGATTTGAGAAAGACTATCCAGATGCAAAGGTAATAAAGCTTGAGCAAAATTATCGCTCAAAGGCTAATATATTAAATGCAGCTAATGTTGTTATAGTGAACAATGCAAATAGAAAAAGCAAAGTTCTTAGAACAGAGCAAGAGTGTGGAAGTAAAATTAAAGTATATAGGGCATATTCTGATAGTGATGAAGGTACATTTGTAGCTAATCAAATAGAAAAAATAAAGAAAGAGCAAAATAAGCAATATAAAGATTTTGCCATACTTTATAGAACTAATGCTCAATCACGTATATTTGAAGAAAGTTTAAGAAGAGCAGCAATAGCTTATAAGATTGTTGGTGGAACTAAGTTCTATGATAGAAAAGAAATTAAAGATATGTTAAGTTATTTAAAAGTTCTAGTTAATCCTTCTGATAGTATAGCTTTAAGAAGAATAATAAATGTTCCTAAGAGAGGAATTGGAGATGCAACTATACAAAAGGTTTTAGATTTCGCTGAAAGTTATGAATTACCTTTATGGGATGCACTATCAGAAGTTAGAACTATTCCAACATTAACTGCTAGAAATTGTGCAGGAATTGAAAAGTTTATGGAGCTTATGGAAAATCTAATGGTTATCTCTGAAACAGTACCAGTATCACATTTAATTGAGACGATTTTAGAGGATACAGGGTATATTAGAGAACTTGAAGCTTCGAAACAAATTGAAGATAAGAGTAGAATAGAAAACTTAAAGGAACTTGTATCTGATGCTGTTGACTTTGAGAAAAATTATGAAAAAGAAAAGGAAGCAGGATCAAGTGAATTTGATATAAACAAGACACAATTAGAAGCTTACTTAGAAAAAGTTTCTTTAGTTCAAGATACAGATAAACTTGATGATGAAGAAGATGAAAATGGTAGCGTTGTTTTAATGACTATTCATAGCGCAAAGGGATTAGAGTTCCCAGTAGTATTTATGGTAGGTATGGAAAATGGAATATTCCCAGGTCAAGCTTCATTTAATAGTGATGCTGAAATGGAAGAGTCTAGAAGACTTTGTTATGTTGGGATAACTAGAGCAAAGGAAAACTTATTTATGACATCTGCTGAAGTTAGAAGAGTATTTGGTAGAACAGTAGCTTATCCACAATCAGATTTTATTTCTGAAATTAAGCCAGAACTTAGGGAATACGTTACAATTACTGGTGATAGCAAAGATGTAACTACAGCTTCAGGTGCAGGAACAGTAAATGGTAGGTTTAAGCCTTCTTACAGCAATCCACATAGTTTAAGAAGTAATTATGGAACTTTTGAAAATAGAAACTTTGGTGGAGTAAATAACTCAGGTTCAATATCAAATAAAGCTTCATCGACATCTACAATGACTGTTGCAGAAGCTACCATTGGAAGAAAGGTTAAACATGATAAATTTGGTGAAGGAACAATAATTACAGTAGCAGATGTAAATGGAGATAAAAAGTTAACAATAGCATTTAATCAACAAGGAGTAAAAATGCTGATGTTATCAATGGCAAAACTAGAGCTTTTATAAGAACTATAAGTGACAAGGGGTAGGCTTAAGATTAAACTCTTAGCTTACCACTTTTAATTTGTAAATGAAGAAAGGGAGATTTAAATGGATAAGAAGATTCGTGTAGAGGAATTAGTTGAACTTTTAAATAAGTATGCCTATGAATACTATTCTTTAGATAATCCATCAGTATCTGATAAGGAATATGATAGCAAGTATGATGAATTAAGAGCATTAGAAGAAGAGACAGGATATGTATTGCCTTATTCACCAACGCAAAGAGTTGGGGATGTAGTTCTTCAAGGATTTAATAAATATACTCATAAAGCAAGACTTTGGAGTTTAGATAAGGCCCAAAGCTTTGATGAAATAAAAGAATGGCATAATAGGAATGTTAAGTTTGTAAATGAGATGAATTCTAGAGGTGAAAATTTACCTAGCCTTAGATATGTTATAACAAAGAAATTTGATGGATTAACTATTAACTTAACATATGATGAAAATGGAATTCTTCAAACTGCTGCAACAAGAGGAAATGGTGAAATTGGAGAAGAAGTAACTGCTCAAGTTAAGACAATAAAGGAAATTCCTTTAAAGACTTCAAGTGGCGATTTATTTGAAGTTCATGGTGAGGCAATAATGACTGTCGAAGCCTTTGATAAATATAATGCTACATCAGAAACACCACTTAAAAACTTGAGAAATGGTGCTGCTGGGGCTTTAAGAAACCTAAATGTTAAAGAAACTGCTAGAAGAGGACTTTCTGCATTTTTCTATGATGTAGGATATAAAGAAGGTCAAAAGTTTAAAACTTATGAAGAAATGCTTAACTTCATAAAAGAAAAAGGTCTTCCAATGGACGATTATATAAGGTATGCAACTACTTTAGAAGAGGTAGAAAAATATATAACTGAAATCAAAGATATGAGATTTGATTTAAATTATGACATCGATGGAGTTGTTATTGCTATAGACGATATAAGAACTAGAGAACTTTTAGGATATACAGTTAAGTTCCCTAAATGGGCAATTGCATTTAAGTTTGAAGCTCAAGAGGCTACAACTAAACTTTTAGATGTTGAATGGAATGTTGGTAGAAGTGGTAGAGTTGGCCCTACAGCAATACTTGAGCCAGTTGAGCTTGCTGGAGTTACAGTTAAGAGAGCAACCCTTAATAATATGGATGATATTAAAAGAAAAGGTGTAATGATAGGTGCAGATGTATTTATTAGAAGATCTAATGATGTTATTCCAGAAATTATGGGAGTTGTTGAATCAAGTTTAGAAAATGCTACTGAAATTAAAGTTCCAGAAACTTGTCCAGCTTGTGGAAGTCATTTAGTTTTAGATGGAGCTCACTATTTCTGTGAAAATACATTATCATGTAAACCTCAAATGGTAAAAAGTATAGTTCATTTTGCTTGTAGAGATGCAATGAATATTGAAGGATTTTCAGAAAAGACAGCGGAGCAATTATTTGAAAGACTTGATATAAGATCAATTGCAGATTTATATAAGTTAGATTATGAAAAATTATTAACTTTAGATAAATTTGGGCCAAAGAAAGCTCAAAATCTATTAGATGCAGTAGAAAGAAGTAAAACGCCTGAATTATATAGATTTATATATGCATTAGGTATTCCTAATGTTGGTGTTAAAACTGCTAAAGATTTAGTTAATAAATTCAAATCAATAGAAGGATTAAAGAGTGCTACATTTGATGAATTAGTATCTGTTCAAGATGTTGGTGATATAGTAGCTAAATGTGTTTTAGAATTCTTCCATGAGAAAAAGGTATTAGATACTATAGAGGAGTTGTTAAATCTTGGAGTAAATCCTTCATTTGAAGAGCAAGTTATAGTAGAAAGTTCATTCAATGGTAAAACTGTAGTTGTTACAGGAACATTACAAAATTACTCTAGGGGTGAAATAAAAGCTAAATTAGAATCTTTAGGTGCGAAGGTTTCAGGAAGTGTAAGTAAGAAAACAGATTATGTTATAGCTGGAGAAGAAGCAGGCTCTAAATTAACAAAAGCACAAGATTTAGGAATTACTGTGTTATCAGAAGAGGAATTTGAAAAAATGATTTAATTGATTAATGGGGCTGTCGCACTAAAAATTTTATACACAATATATTGTTTTGGAATTAAAAATAAAAACAATATATTCTAGTGTTTATTCTTAATGCGACAGCTTCACTAATTAAAAAAGCAGTTACAAATAAGCGTTATTTGTAACTGCTTTTTTAATTTATATTATCATCAAATTTTATAATATTATTATCTTCATTAGGTGTTAAATCTTCCATTAAAAAATTTGTATCTAAAGAAGGTTCATCTTTAGTTGTTATTTTTTCAAGTGATGAAATGCTTTTATTTATTTTTTCAAGTAAAAAAGTTTGAATTCGTTGATTCTTAGCCATTTTAAGAAAAGCTATGAAAGCCCATATTCCAATAAACATAAAGCAAATCATAAAAATAATAGCTACTGATTGGAAAATTATTTGAACTACTTGTAGTGCAGTTGTCATATATTAGTACCTCCATAAGTTTATAAAAAGAAATTCATCTTTTTTATTGTATGAGTAATTTTGAGTGACAAAATATAAAATTTTAAATCTTACTTAAAAGATTATATCATAAATTGGAAATAATTCTATAAAAATATTAATTTATAATTTAAAAGATTAATTCTTAATAATTATGTCTATAATTATAAAAAAGTATGTAGAAAGGGGAAATAAATTTGAAAAAAATAATATTAACTATTTCTATTTCAATTATAACTATAATTATTTTATTAAGTTTTATAGATAGAACACCAAAGCAAGCTTCAAATAATACAGCTGATATTGTGTATTCAATAAATAGTATACCAACAAATTTAAAATCTATAGGTGATTTAGATAAAAGACAACAAGATATAGTTTGTGCTACTAGTAAAGGATTAGTAGAGATTGATTCAGATGGGAATATACAACCTTCATTAGCAGAAAGTTATGAAATAAATGAAGATGGATTAGAATATGTTTTTAAAATAAGAAATGATGCATATTGGAGCAATGGTAATAGGATAACACCAGAAGATATTGTTTTATTTTTTAGAGAGGTAATTACAGAAGATAATGAAATATCAGCATTATTAAATGTTTACGGAGTAAGAGATTATTTAGAAAGTGATAAAAGTTTTAGTGAAGCTGTTGCAATTACTTCTGATGAAAATAGTATAAAAATAAGATTAAATTCTAAAGATGATGGATTTATAGAAGAGCTAACAAAACCACAGTATAGATTAAGAAAAGACATTTTATTTTGGGAAGATATAGCTTTAAATTATAAAGATATACCTTATTCTGGTGATTATTGTATTGATAGTATAAGTGAAACAGAGGTTATACTAAAAAGAAGTGATAAATCTAGTGTAGAATTAGCCCAAACTATACATTTAGTTAAGGATGAAAGTGAAGATTTAGCATTAGCGGCTTTTGAGATAGGAAATAGAGATATTGTAATTAATCCTCCTAAAAGCCAATTAGAAAGATTGAAAACAGAAGGAAAGTTAATAGAATCTCCATCAAATGAAGCATTATATTTAGCCTTTAATGTAAATAATTCTAACTTCTCTAATGAAGTTAAAAATGAAATTTATAGGTTAGTGAATGAAGCTATAGAAGAATATCAAAATCAAAACAATATATTAGTTGAGTTAGCAGAATGTAGTTATTTTAGAGAGGACAAAGAGGATATAACTAAACTTCAAAGTAGAAATGTTATGGTTAATACTGAAAAAGAAATAACTATGCCATCAAAGATTGTATTAGTAGCCCAAGAAAGTCTTGAAAATAAAGATATAACTAGTTATATCACTAATTGGTTTAAAAACAATACTGAGACTTCAATTGTAGTTAATTTATTATCTGAGGATGATATGAATTTAATTAGTGAGAAGAATTATTATGACATTGCTTTAGTTAATGTTTATGCAAAGTTAGATGATGATGAGCAACTTTTAAATACTATTTCTAGTTTTCTTCCAAAGGATCAAAGGGAAATGATAAATAATTCAAATTCAAAAGCTGAGAAGGAAGAGTTATTTGCACAAATAGAAGAAGATTTATTTAATAATTATAGAATATTACCGTTATTATTTTATAATAATACAATAGCTGTTGATAGTAATGTTGATAGTAAAATATTAGATGGAAATGGAAATATAGATTTTAAAAGTATAAAGAAATAAGAAAGAATGATTGAGGAATACTATTTTTATTCCTTAATCATTCTTTTCTTTGAATCACAATAATAATTAAATTTTAGTTGTTTGTTCATTATTTTCATTAGATTTATTTAATGATGTTGGTTGTATTTCTACAGGATTTTCATCGACTATTATATCAACAGGAACAGTATCAATTACCTCTGTTGAAGTATTAACTTGAGTTTCTATAATCTTTTCAGTTTCAGTAGTTACATCAGAAGATACTACATCAGTGTTAATAGATTCTTCTTGTGATTTTCTAACTTCAGTGGTTGAAAGGATATTATCTTCTAGTAATCCTAATTCATCCATATATTCATCCTTAAAAAGATGAATAAGTAAAAAGAAGTTTAAGAAATTTCTATAGCTGTCGAATGTATTTTTACTAATAGAAAATGAATCTTTACGTTTATTGTAAGTTATATATTTATTGAATATTGGAGCAATCCCAGTACTATCAGGGGTTGGTATATTAGGCATTCTAAAATAACTTTCATCAACCATATCATTAGAATTTAAACTAAAACCACGATATCTTTCATAATCATCTAAAGTTGGAGCTTCTGGCCAACTTGTTATTAGACCGGAGTTAATAATAAATTTCTTATATATAGTAGATATCATAATTCGATATTCATTAGAATTACTAATTATACTTTGATAAATAATAAAAGCAAGAATATAGAATGTAATATCAAAGCATGAATATTTAATTTCTTTTTTTGAAGAAAGCTTATAAAAAGCACCCTTATCCTCATCATACAAAGTATATAGTCTATTTATAATTTCTGTTGTCTTTTCTGAAAATGTTAGTATTTTTGTATGTTTATAAGATAAAGTTAGAACTATAGAACATAAGGAAGCTGTATCTAATGAATCAATATAATAATCTTTTTCATCAAACTTACACATAGCATAATCAGCAAGGTCTATAATTAAATCTTTCAATTCATCATTATTATAATTATAGCTATAAAGAATATTTAATGCTAATAAAACCTTGCAGATTTCATCTAATGAACAATCATATATTTGATCTTTAAAATCACAGAACATCTTTAAAATTTGTTCTGAAAATTCTTTATATAAATCAGAAGATTCATCATTAGGATTTTTTATAGAGTATAAATAATATGCAATCATCATAAATGATTGATCAGAAAACTTAAATTTTTTATCTTTATCAACTAGATTGAAATTTTTAGAATTACTTTCTAATATGTTCTTTTTATCTACAAATACACCTTCTCTGTTTCTTAAATGTATTGAGTAAAAATCAAGTTGGTCTTTTACTAGATTTTTATATATTTCATTAATTGAATAAATACTTTTGTCTATATTTTCAAATCCTCTATAGTAATCTAATAATTCTAATAAGCACAATGACATTAATGCATTAGTACTTGGATTGATTTCTTTTTTAAAAGTTTCTTCATCAAATCCGTTTGAATTTTTACTATGAATAAATGTTGGAGAAGCCTTTCTATATACACATAATAGTGGAGAAAAATTACTATTTGTGGTAATATCAATTGAGGAAGATAATTTATTATACTTTTTTATTTGAGAGACTAAACCGCATTTTGAGTTTAATACAATAGTTTTTACTGCTTCTTTAGATAAATAAAAAAGTTGTCCGTTAATTTCCTTTTCAGAAAGGCTATTCATTCTAAAAAATGGCCCAATATATCTCAAATTTTTCACCTCTTAATTAATTCTTATATTAATATTATGAGTAGAGTGGGAATTTGTTGCATTATTTTTTAAAAAAGGAGAAATTTATATATATAAGTAATTATTAAAATGGAGGATTTATAAATGAGAAGTGACGGAAGAAAGAATGATCAAATTAGACATGCAAAGATAACTAGAAATTATATAAAACATGCAGAGGGATCAGTTTTAATTGAAGTTGGTGATACTAAGGTGATTTGTACTGCATCAATAGAAGAGAAGGTTCCTCCCTTTTTAAAAGGTACAGGAGAGGGATGGATAACAGCAGAATATAATATGCTTCCGCGTTCTACTGCAACAAGAAAGCCGAGAGATATAGCAAGATTAAAAGTTGATGGTAGAACTATGGAAATACAAAGATTGATAGGTAGAGCATTAAGATCTGTTGTTGATTTAAAAGCCTTAGGAGAAAAAACTATTTGGATAGACTGTGATGTAATTCAAGCTGATGGTGGAACAAGAACTACTTCTATTTGTGGTGCATTTGTTGCATTGGTTGATGCTATGAATAAGCTTCATAGACATAAGCCGTTTAAGGTATATCCTATTAGAAAATTTTTATGTGCAACAAGTGTAGGTATAGTTGGAGATGAAAAATTACTTGATTTATGTTACGAAGAAGATTCAACTGCAAGGGTTGATATGAATGTTATTGGAACAGATGAGGGTGAATTCGTAGAAATTCAAGGTACAGGAGAAGAAGCACCTTTTAATAGAAAAGAATTAAATGAGCTATTAGATTTAGCAGAAAAGGGTATAAAACAAATGATTCAATTACAAAAGGAATGTTTAAAAATGGATTCTTTATGGATTGGAACGGGAGAGTAGTATGAAAAGAATAATTTTAGCTAGCAATAATTTAAAGAAAATAAAAGAAATAAAAGAAATACTTAAAGGATTTCCCTTTGAAGTTTATTCATTAAAGGATATGGATATTGATATAGAAGTTGAAGAAGATGGTTTGACTTTCGAAGAAAATGCTAAAAAGAAAGCAGTGGAAATACATCAATATTTAGTAAATAAGGGTGAAAGTAATTTTATAGTTTTATCAGATGATTCTGGATTAGAAGTAGATTGCTTAAATGGAGAACCAGGAGTATATTCAGCTAGGTATGCTGGAGAACATGGTAATGATTATAAAAATAATCTTAAACTATTACAAGAAATGAAAGATTTTAATGGTGATGACAGAAGTGCTAGATTCGTTTGTGTAATAGCAGTAGTATTTGAAGATGGAAATGTTAAAACTGTAAGAGGGGAAGTTGAAGGTACTATTATAGAAGAGCTAAAAACAGAAGGTGGATTTGGATACGATCCATTATTCTTTTATAAAGGATTCAATAAAACATTTGGAGAAGCAACACCAGAAGAAAAGAATGCAATATCTCATAGAGGAAATGCTCTTAAAAAACTTAAAAATATACTAATTTAATAATGTTTATCATGTGGAGCGAAAAATTAATTCAGGTAATATTAATATTTTTCTTCCACTTGATGAACTGCAATGCGAACTTAAAAGTTAATTATTTTTTATATATATGTATCAGAAATAATTAACTATAAGGTGCAAGGTTGTAATTAGTTATGTGAAAAAAGAAAAAATGAAATATTAATTTGGAAGAAACATTGAAATTGAACCGTAGAATTTAATAATTGATGGAGTAAAGTGGCGTGAAGAAGTTTTTACTGTTTGAGTGATAGCGAGTTTAAAAACTTTAGCCAGCCTTATGGAATCAATTATATAAATTCTAGGTGAAAATTTCACGTTTCCTGGAAAATAAATATTTCATTTTTTCACTTACGCGTAAGGAACAATTTAGATAATTTATAAGAAGGGATGATTATAGTGCTTATTGCGGTTATAAGTGATTCTCATGGTAATAGAAATAGTATAAGTAAGATAAAGAGTAAAATAAGTGATGCAGAAATACTTATTTTTTTAGGTGATGGAGAAAATGATTTAAATGAAATTACAAAAGAATTTCATGGAGAAGTATATGCTGTTAGGGGAAATTGTGACTTTAATGGTAAATATCCAGAAGAAAGAGTAATAGAAATTAAAGGGAAGAAAATATTTATGTGTCATGGCCATAAGTATGGGGTTAAATATGGATATAATTCTATTTATTATAGGGGAAAAGAGATTGGAGCAGACATAGTTTTATTTGGACATTCTCATTTACCTATTATTGAGGAGTATGATGGATTAACGTTGATGAATCCAGGAAGTATTTCACACGGAATGGGTAATATTGATAAGACTTTAGGATATATTGAATTAGATGATGATAATGAACCAATTATATATATAAAAGAGGTATAAAATAAAATTATAAAAAAAATGAAAAAAGGTATTGACGGATTAAAAATCATAATGTAGAATAATCATTGTCGCTGCGAGATGTAGCAATGTGATTACCGGGGTGTGGCGCAGATGGGAGCGCGCGTGGTTTGGGACCATGAGGTCGCAGGTTCGATCCCTGTCACCCCGACCATTTAGTTAAATTAGACTTGACTTTTATGAGTAAATCTGATTAACTAAATAAGGAACATGCGGGTATCGTATATCGGTAATACTCCAGCCTTCCAAGCTGGAAAGGTGGGTTCGATTCCCACTACCCGCTCCAA
>URGW01000008.1 GCA_900547475.1 uncultured Clostridium sp.
GGTATTATTTAGTCTTGTAAACCTATTGTATTTCCTTAGGTTGAGAAGAGCAATGTTCATATAACTTAACAGATCGATTAATTATATAAGGGGTAGAATATGAGGATTAAGATTAATGAAAAATATATTGAGATTTTTGAAGGAGTTTCTTGTTTTCAGCTTAGAGATGAAGTTAAAAGTGGAGCTGAGATAATAATTTTAAATGGTTTTCCAATAAAAGAGGACATACTACTTAAAGATGGTGATTGTATTTCATTTATTAGAAAAGGAGAAATGCCTAATAAGGAAGAATTAGAGTCGCTAATAGTAGCTAGGCATACTCCGATGGTTTATGAGAAAGTTAAAAAAGTATCTATAGGAATAGCAGGAGCTGGTGGCCTTGGATCTAATGTTGCATTATCATTAGCAAGAATAGGTGTAAATAATATTAAAATTGTAGATTTTGATATAGTAGAACCTTCAAATTTAAATAGACAGCAATATTATATTAAAGATATTGGAGAATATAAAGTAATAGCTCTAAAAAGAAATTTAAAAGAGGTAAATCCATTTATAAATATTACAGGTATTATAGAAAAATTAAATAAAAATAATATAAAGGAAATTTTTAATGATGTAGATATAATAATTGAGGCATTTGATAATCCAGAATGTAAGGCGGAGTTAAGTAGCATTGTACTTTCTGAAATGAAAGATAAAGTATTGATAGCTTCGTCAGGGATGGCAAGCTATTATCCTTCTAATGACATAATTACTAGAAAAATAAATAGTAGATTTTATATATGTGGAGATGGTGTAAATGAAGCTAAAGAGGGGAATGGACTTATGGCACCAAGAGTAGCTATTTGTGCAAACCATATGGCAAATTGTGCACTAAGAATTATTTTAGGGGAAGAGGGTAAGTAAAAAATGAGTGATAAGTTAGTTATAGGTGGAGTTGAGCTTAATAATAGATTGTTTGTTGGTACAGGTAAATATCCTTCTAATGCTTTAATTAAAGATGTATTAGAAAATAGTGGTTCGCAAGTTATTACATTAGCAGTAAGAAGAGTTGATTTAGATCATAAGGAAGAAGATATTCTTTCTAATATACCTAAAGATGTTATATTGCTTCCAAATACATCTGGAGCTAGAAATGCAGAGGAGGCAGTAAGAATTGCTAGAATTGCTAGGGCGTTAGGATGTGGAGATTGGATTAAGATAGAAGTTATAAGTGATTCAAAATATTTACTTCCAGATAATGAAGAAACAATAAAAGCAACAAAGATACTTGCAAAAGAAGGATTTGTTGTATTTCCTTATATGTGTCCAGATCTTTATGCAGGTAGAAGGCTTATAGAAGCTGGAGCTGCTGCTGTTATGCCTCTTGGAGCTCCAATTGGAAGTAATAGAGGTCTTAGAACAAAAGAACTTATTCAAATTATGATTGATGAATTAGATACTCCAATAATAGTTGATGCAGGAATAGGTAAGCCATCTCAAGCTATGGAGGCTATGGAAATAGGAGCTGCAGCTTGTCTTGTTAATACTGCGATAGCATCATCTAAAAATCCAGCTAATATGGCAAAGGCATTTTCAATGGCAGTTGAAGCGGGAAGACTTGCTTATTTATCTAAATTTGGAGCTGTATCAAAAGAAGCAAATGCATCATCACCTTTAACAGGATTTTTAGGTTAAGGAGATGGCTAAATTTTGAGTTTTTATAGTGTTATAGAAAAATATAGGGATTTTGATTTTGATAGTTACTTTGAAAATGTAACAGATGATGATATTAGAAGAAGCATTAATGAAAGATGCTTAAATCATGAGGATTTATTAAATTTATTATCTCCTAAAGCAGAAAGTCATTTAGAAGAAATGGCTCAAAAGGCAGTAAGTTTAAGCTTACAGTATTTTGGTAGAACAGTTTTATTATATACTCCAATGTATATTTCAAATTACTGTGTAAATAAGTGCAAATACTGTGGATATAATATTGAAAATTCTATTAATAGAAGAAGATTAAATATGGAAGAGATAAAAAATGAAGCAGCTGAAATTGCAAAAGAAGGTTGTAGGCATTTGATTCTTTTAACTGGTGAAAGTCAAGAGCATTCACCACTTGACTATATAGTTGATGCAATTAATGTAATAAAAGAGTATTTTCCTTCGATAACTATGGAGGTGTGGCCAATGACTGTAGAACAATATAAAGAAGTAGTTAAGGCTGGTGCAGAAGGACTTACTATATATCAAGAAACATATGATGAGAAGGTATATGATGAAGTTCATTTGGCAGGACCAAAGAAAAATTACAAATATAGATTAGATGGCCCAGAAAGAGGAGCAATTGCTGGAATGAAAAGTATAAGTATAGGAGCTCTTTTAGGATTATCGGATTTTAGACGTGATGCATTTTTTACAGCATTGCATGGTGATTATTTAAGAAGAAAATATCCACAATGTGATATAACTTATTCACCACCAAGAATAAGACCTTGTAAGGGTGGATTAAGTGAAATAAAAGGTGTTACTGATAAACAAATGGTTCAAATTCTTTTAGCTTATAGACTATTTGCACCACAATGTGGAATGAATATTTCTACGAGAGAAAATGAAGAGATAAGAAGGAATATAATACCTTTTGGTGTTACAAAAATGAGTGCAGGAGTTTCTACAGAGGTGGGGGGACATACACTAAAAAATGCAGGAACTGCACAATTTGATATTAGTGATGAAAGTTCTGTTGGAGAAATTATAGAAATGATAAAAGAAGTAGGGTATCAACCTATATTAAAAGATTGGGAGAGAATTTAGGAGGAGTAAAAATGAATTATACAACACAAATGGATGCAGCAAAAAAAGGGATTATAACAGAGGCTATGAAAATAGTAGCTATTAAAGAAGAGAAAGCTGTAGAAGAAATTAGAGCATTAGTAGCAGAAGGGAAGGTAGTTATACCTGCAAATAAAAATCATAAATCTTTAAGTCCTGAGGGGATTGGCCAAGGATTAAGAACTAAAATTAATGTTAATTTAGGTATATCAAAGGATTGTTGTGATTGTGAAAAAGAATTAGATAAGGTAAGAACAGCTTTAGAAATGAAAGCTGAAGCCATAATGGATTTATCAAACTATGGAAAAACAGCAGAAATGAGAAAAACTATAGTAGAAATGTTTACAGCAATGCTTGGTACAGTTCCTATATATGATGCACTAGGATATTATGATAAAGATTTAAAAGATTTAACTGCTAGGGAATTTCTTGATGTAGTTGAAAAGCATGGACAAGATGGAGTAGATTTTGTAACTATTCATGCAGGTTTAAATAGAGAAGCAGTTGAAACAGTTAAGAGAAATAAAAGGTTAACTAATGTAGTCTCAAGAGGAGGATCACTTTTATTTGCTTGGATGGAAATGAATAATGCTGAAAATCCATTCTTTGAATATTATGATGATTTATTAGATATATGTGCAAAATATGATATTACTTTATCATTAGGAGATGCATTAAGACCAGGTTCAATAAATGATGCTTCAGATGCATCTCAAATTAAGGAACTTATAACCTTAGGTGAACTTACAAAAAGAGCATGGGAAAAGAATGTACAAGTTATTATTGAGGGTCCAGGGCATATGGCTCTTAATGAAATAGAAGCTAATATGGTTATGCAAAAAAGATTATGCCATGGAGCACCTTTTTATGTTTTAGGACCATTAGTTACAGATGTAGCACCGGGATATGATCATATTACTTCTGCAATTGGGGGAGCTATTGCTGCAACTTATGGAGCAGATTTCTTATGTTATGTAACTCCAGCAGAGCATTTAAGATTACCTAACTTAGAAGATATGAAGGAAGGTATTATAGCGTCTAAAATAGCTGCTCATGCTGCTGATATTGCAAAGGGAGTTAAGGGAGCTAGAAACTGGGATAATGAAATGAGTAAGGCTAGAGCAGATATTGATTGGGAAAAGATGTTTGATTTAGCTATAGATCCAGAAAAGGCAAGAAGATATAGAGCAGAATCTAAGCCACATGATGAAGAAAGCTGTTCAATGTGTGGAAAAATGTGTTCAATGAGAACTATGAAGAAAATATTAAATGGAGAAGAATTAGTAATCAATGATTAGTGTTCCTATTTATTTTATAACTAATAGAACTTTAGCAAGTGAAGAAAAGTATTTTGAGGTAATAAAAAAGGTTTCCAATTATCGTAATATAAAAATTATACTTAGAGAAAAAGGTTTAAAGGATGAAGAATATAAAAAGCTTTATTATAAGGTTAAAGAGCTATCACCTAATACAGAAATAATAATTAATTCAAAGCTTAATGTTTTTAAGGAAGTCAATGAAAGGACAATTCAGCTTTCATTTAAAGACTTTATGAGCTTAGAGGAATTTGATTATAATGTGGGAGTATCGGTTCATACTGTTGAAGAGGGTATATTAGCTTACCGTAAGGGGGCTAAGTATCTTCTTGCATCTCATATTTTTGAGACTAAATGTAAGGTGGGATTAGAGCCTAAAGGTGTTGAGTTTATAAGTGAGATTAGAAAGTGTGTTAAGTGCGATATAATTGCTTTAGGCGGGATAAATTTAGAAAATTATATAAAAGTAATAGAATCGGGAGCTAATGGTATTGCAGTAATGTCACTATTTTATAATGATTATAATTTTAATAAGCTTATGGGAACATAAAGAAATAAGTGAAGATAATTAAGTGATATTTCACTTAATGTCTACACTTATATAGTACGAAATTCCTATTTATCTACTAGATGAAATTAATTTTCTATTTATAACATATGTATATATTTTACTTAACTATGAAAAAATATAAAGTATATTTCTATAGCTAATAAATTTTGGTTAAATTTGATTTTCAGTATAAAACTGGTATAATTTACTTAGAAATATAATAAATGAAAGCGAGGGTAGGTTAGTTATTATAACTAACTATAATAAATATGTTAAAAGAAACATTAAAAAAAGATGAAATAGCTGCAATGAAAGCAAGAGATAAGGCAAGGGTTAGTGTTTTAAGATTAGTTAATTCTGAAATTAAGGCATATGAAGTTAATAACAGAGAGGATATTCCTGATGAAAATGTTATTAAAATAATAGAAAAAAGCATAAAGCAAACTAAGGAAGCTTTAGAATATGCAGTTCAAGCTAATAATGAAGAGAAAATTGCAGAAGGAAACTTTGCGTTAGAAGTTTTAACACCATATTTACCAAAGCAATTAACTGAAGAAGAAGTTAATGCTATGTTAAAAGAAATTATAACTAATGGAAACTATACAGCTAAAGATATGGGTAAAATAATGAAAGAAATAATGCCAATGGTAAATGGTAAATTCGATAGAGCTAAAATTAATCCAATGGTAAAACAAATATTAGGTTAATAAAATAAATTTATAGAAAAAGGTTGGGGATGTACTATTCTCAACTTTTTTCTATTTGAGTTATACTTATATATGGATATAAACTTTAAGTTGATAAGATATTGTTAATATTAAGAAGGGAGTTACTATGGAAGAAGCAAAAAAATATATTAGAAGCAATAAAATAAGAATTTTTAGTCTATTAATATTATTTATTATTTTTGTAGCTATATTTATATGGACTAATAATAATTATAGTATATACAAATCAACTATAGCAAAGGTTATAAGTGTTAGTGAATCTCTTGATAAAACTGAGGAAGGACCTAATGGACGGGAAGAAAATTATTATAATCAGGTTATTACTGCTAAAGTGAAAAATGGTCAGTTTAAAGGAGAAATAGTTACCTTAAAAAATACATATTCATCATCTGTTCTTAAAAATGAAAAATATAAAAATGGTGATGATTTATTTGTAAGTATAAAGAATAATGATGGGGAATTTACAGGTAGTATTAGTGGACTAAAAAGAGATAAATTTATAGTTTTATTTATAGCAATATTTATATTTACTATTGTTGCTATAGCCGGAAAATTTGGAATATATACATTAGCTACATTAGTTGTTAATATATCTGCATTTATATATTTTATAAAGTTATATATTTTAGGAAAGGATTTTATGTTAATAAATCTATTAATGATAATATTCTTTAGTAGTGTAACATTATTGCTACTTGGAGGTTTTTCAAGAAAAAATATAGGTGCAATAATATCAACATTAATAACAACTTCATTGATATATGTGTTATATAAGTTAACTATAGAATTTGGTGGGGATTTACATTATGAATTAATGGACTATATAGCAGGACCTAATGATATAGAAAATATATTTTTATCAGGTGTAATAATAGGATGTTTAGGGGCTGTTATGGATGTAAGTATAACAATTAATTCTGCTGTTAATGAAATTGTTAATTCAACAAAGTTTATTACTGTAAAGCAATTAGTTAAATCTATAAGAGAAATTGGACATGATATTATGGGAACTATGATAAATGTATTAATGTTTTCTTATATGGGAGGAAGTTTAGCTATTGTTATATTGAAAATAATAAATGGATATAACTTGTTAAGGATGATTCAGTTTGATATTTCGTTTGAAATAGTTAGATTTCTAATTGGCTCTATAGGAATAGTTGCTGCTGTACCTATATCTGCTTTAGTTGCAGTATTATTTTTTAGGAAAGGAATGAAGAAAGATGATACTGATATTAGCGATAGTATTATTAGTATTAATGATTCTAATAGGGGGAGATAGAGGGGCGAAGTCATTTATTGCACTTATATGCAATATTTTTGCATTAGTAATGGGACTTTATCTTATAATTTTAGGAATTAATCCAATAATAGTAACTATTTTAGGTGTTATAGTTTTTTGTCAGATAACATTGATATATCAAAATGGACACAATTTAAAAACATATTCAGCAGTTATTTCAGTTGTTTTTGTTACTTTGTTATTAAGTCTAATGATTGCTTTTGTTGGAAGTAAATCTAGCTTTGGGGGATATAGTGAATTGGATTTAAGTTCAGATATTAGTATTTATTTATCGCCTAATGTAAATATTAATATGAATCAATTAATGATATGTATGATTATAGTAAGTTTATTAGGAGCAATAATGGATACAGCTATGGCAATAACCTCATCATTATTTGAATTTAATGAAGTTAATAGTGAGCTTACTATTAAAGAGTTAATAAAGATGGGATTTAGTGTAGGAAGGGACATATTAGGAACTACGGTTAATACACTTTTCTTTGCTACAATAGGTGAAACTATGATGATTAGTATTTTATTCATGAAAAATAATTATACCTTTGAAAGTGTTATTAACTCTAAAGAATTTTTTCAAAATTTATTCAGCTTGGCTATTTCTAATATAGGATGTTTACTTATAATTCCAATAAGTATTTTCATATGTACCTATGTATTAAAGGGAGATAACAAATTTATAAATAAGATAAAATGTTATTGTAATAAATTAGATAATGAAAATAATAATTAATGTAGTAAAAATTTATTTTTTAAACAATTGAAATATTTTAGAATTACTATTAAAGTAAATATTATATAAAGAGTAATCAATTTATTATAAATAGGGGGAAAGAAAAATGAGTAAACTTAAGAAATTAAGAGATGTTATGAAAAAATATAATATCAATTATTATATAATTCCAAGTGCAGATCCTCATCAAAGTGAATATGTAGCAGAGTATTATAGAGGAAGAGCAGAAGTTTCAGGCTTTACTGGTTCTGCTGGTACATTATTAGTTGGAGAGAAAGAAGCTAAATTATGGACTGATGGAAGATATTTTATACAAGCAGCAGAGCAGTTACAAGGTACTGGAATTGATTTAATGAAGATGGCAACACCAGGATATGATACTATTAATCAATGGATAGAAAAGAACATTAAAGAAAATGAAACTTTAGGTTTTGATGGAAGTTGTTATAGTACTAATCAATATAAAGAGTTATTAAAGATAGCTAAGAAAAACAATTTTAATATAAATATGGACAAGGATTTATTAGAAGAAATATGGAATGATAGACCAAGCTTACCAGAGGATAAAATCTTTGTTCATGATGAAAAATATTGTGGAAAAAGTGTAAAAGAAAAATTAAATGAAGTTAGAAAATATATGAAGAAAAATGAAGTTCAAAACTACTTATTAACTTCTTTAGATGATATAGCATGGCTTTTTAATATTAGAGGAAATGATATTTTATTCAATCCTGTAGCATTAAGTTATGCAATAATAACGGAGAATGAAGCAAAGTTTTATATTAAAAAAACTAAAGTTAATGATGAAGTACAATCAGCATTAAAAGAACAAGAAGTTGATATATATGAATATAATGAAATTGAAGAACATGTAAAACAGCTTAATGGAAATACATTAATAGATCCAGCTAAGGTTAATGCTAAGCTTTATTCTTTATTATCTTGCACAATAATAGAAAAATTAAATATAACTACTAATTTAAAAGCTATAAAAAATGAAATTGAGATAGCTAATTTTGAAAATGCTCATATTAAAGATGGCGTTGCCATGGTTAAATTTATAAAATATCTAAAAGATAATATTGGTAAAGAAAAAATCACTGAAATATCAGCTAGTAAAAAGTTATCAGAATTAAGAAGTCAAGGAGAATTAGCAAAGGGAGATAGTTTTGGAACAATAGCTGGATATAAAGAACATGCAGCTATGATGCATTATAGTGCTACTCCTGAAAGTGATTATGAATTAAAGCCACAGGGATTATTTTTAGTAGATTCTGGTGGACAATATTTAGATGGAACTACTGATATAACAAGAACTTTTGTATTAGGCAAGATTACAGAAGAGGAGAAAAGAGACTTTACTTTAGTATTAAAAGGTCATATTAATTTGGCAAAGGCTAAATTTTTAAAAGGATCTACAGGTTGTAATTTAGATGTTTTAGCTAGAGGTCCATTGTGGCAATATGGTTTAGATTATAAATGTGGAACAGGGCATGGAATTGGATTTTTCTTAAATGTTCATGAAGGACCTCAAGGTATAAGACCAAATGGAAATACAGTTCCACTAGAACTAGGAATGATGTTAACTAATGAACCAGGTGTTTATAAAGAAGGTAAATTTGGAATAAGAACTGAAAATGTTATGGTAGTAGTTAAAGATGAAATTAATGATTGTGGAGAGTTTTATAAATTTGATACAATATCATACTGTCCTATAGATTTAAATGGAGTTAAAGTAGAATTGTTAAATGATGATGAGAAAGAATGGCTAAATAATTATCATAAGAAAGTATATGATAAACTTTCACCTTATTTAAATAAAGAAGAAAAAGAATTATTAAAAATAGAGACAAGAGAAATATAAAAAATAAAAGTTAGGATTGGAGATATAATCCTAACTTTTTTTCTGTAAATTATATAAATAAAAATAATAGTACCAAAGATAGAGCATTTATATAAGAATTGTGTTTAATATTAGCTTAGTGTACTTAGAAGAATAAAAATAATAATGGCCATATTAACCAATTATTACCGAATCCACAGTTACTAGAACCACAGTTATTAAAGCCACAATTCCCAAAACCGCAGTTATTAAAATTTCTACAATTATTTCTACAACAATTTCTGTTGCGATTATTACAACATCTTCCCATAAATTTTCCTCCTATGAATATGAAAACTTAATTCATATTCTGTTAAATTTGTTTTATACTATAATATACTCAACATAAAAAATATAGTGCATAGTATTTATTTAAATTTATACAATATTTTAAAATTTACAGTTAGAAAGATTAGTTATATGAAGTCTATAAAAGCGTGGTTTAGATAAGAACTCTCTACGTATTGATTAAGTTACAATACATAGAGAGTTTTTCTTTTTTGTATTATATGAAAATATTTAATATAAAAATAATTAAACAGTAAATCGAGTACGATTGTTTTATTTAAGTTCTTATTTTTCGTGTTTTTAAAAATAAAAGTTTAATATAACGAAAAATATAAACAAAAATCTTGACAACATTCGTATCTGTAGATAGAATAATAGTTAAATATGAAGAATAAAGTTAAAAAAAGTCGAATATATTACTTAAGATGGAGGAAAAGTATGAAAAGAAAAGGTCGTTATTTACTATTTATTCCCTGCATAGTATTGGTAGCTTATTTTATGATAGTTCCATTAGTAGAGATAATAATTCCTACTTTTACAAATACAAAAGATGGAATGTTTAGTGCGTATAAGGAGTTTTTTGCAGACTCATATATGATGTCTATATTTTTAAGAACAATCAAAATATCATTAATATCATCAGTAATTTGTATGATTATAGGGGTACCAGTATCTTATTACATATCAAGGATATCTAAAAAGTTAAGAGGATTATTTATTGCATTAACAGTGTTTCCTATATTAACAAACTCAGTAGTGCGTTCATTTGCTTGGATGAGTATATTAGGGAAAAGTGGAATAATAAATACTTTACTTATGAAGTTAAATATAATAAATGAACCATTATCTCTTTTATATACAGAAGGAGCAATTATAGTTGGTACTGTATATATATTCTTACCTTTAATGATAATTTCATTAGTAGGTGTTATGGAAAATATAGATAATGATTTATTAGAGGCAGCAGAAAGCCTAGGAGCAAATAAATTAAAGTCATTCTTTAAGGTTGTGTTTCCTTTAAGTTTACCAGGATTAATAGTTGGAACTGTTCTAGTATTTACAGGTTCTTTAACTGCATACACAACTCCACAATTATTAGGAGGAAATAAAAATACAGTTTTAGCAACATTAATATATCAAAAAACTATGACATTAGGAGATTGGCAAGGTGCTGCAGTAGTAGCAACTATAATGATTGTAGTAACTTTAATAGTGATAAAAGGAATCAATTTCCTAGCATCAAGATTAGATAAGAGAGGTGTTTCATAAGATGAAAAAAAATAAAGTTTTAACAGTGTTTGTTATATTAACATATATATTCTTATTTGCACCATTAATTATTATTGCAATGACAAGTATAGGAACAGAAAATTATATAGCATTTCCACCAAAGGGATTTTCTTTAAAGTGGTTTATTACAGTTTTTGAATCACAATCATTTATAAAGAGTATGGGGACAAGCTTTGTAATATCTGGAATAGCTACATTAGCAGCATTAATAATAGGTATGCCAGCAGCTTATGGATTAAGTAGATTTAACTTTAAAGGAAAAGCTCTTGTTAAAAGCTTCTTCTTCTCACCATTAATAGTACCTGGGATAGTAGTAGGTTTTTCACTGTTCCAATTCTTATTGGTAAAATTAAATCTTTCAGTATATATGAGTTTATTTATTGGACATACACTAGTAGTTATTCCTTATATTATAAGAGTTGTAGGATCAAGCTTAGAGGGATTTGATTATTCTATAGAAGAAGCAGCTATGAGTTTAGGATGTAAAAAGTCTTTAACATTCTTTAAAGTAGTATTACCAAACATAACATCAGGGGTAATGGCAGCTTTTATGTTAGCATTTATAAATTCATTTAATAATGTTCCAGTATCTATGTTCTTAACTGGGCCAGGGGTAAGTACATTACCTATAACAATGATGAATTATGTTGAATATAATTATGATCCAACAGTATCAGCATTGTCAGTAATATTAATGATATTAACTATTGGAATTATGTACATATTAGAAAAAACATTAGGTCTTAACAATTTTGCAGGATAAAGTTAGAACTAAATAATTAGTTGGAGGACAATAAAGATGGATTTAATAAATTTACAAAATATAAATGTTTCATATGATAAGAAAAATAATATATTAGAAAATTTAAATTTAAAGGTTAAAAAAGGAGAATTAGTTTCTCTGCTTGGACCAAGTGGTTGTGGAAAAACTACTACTTTAAGAGTTGTGGCAGGCTTTATAGAACCAACAGCAGGTAAATTTTTATTAGGAGATAAAGATTATACAAAAATACCTGTACATAATAGAAATTTTGGGTTAGTGTTTCAAAGCTATGCCTTATTTCCACATTTAACTGTAGAAGAAAATGTGGCCTTTGGATTAAAGATGAAAAAGATGCCTAAAGAAGAGATAAAAACAAAAGTAGCAGAAATATTAGAAACAGTTGATATGAGTCATTTAGCTAAAAGATATCCTAAGGAGTTATCTGGTGGACAAAGACAAAGAGTAGCTATAGCAAGAGCTTTAGTTATTGAACCAAGCCTTTTACTTTTAGATGAGCCATTAAGTAATCTTGATGCTAAATTAAGATTAAAAATGAGAGTTGAAATAAGAAAGCTTCAACAAAAACTAGGAATAACAACATTATTTGTTACTCATGACCAAGAAGAATGTTTTTCAATTTCTGATAGAGTAGCAGTACTTAATAAAGGAGTAATAGAGCAATTTGATACTCCAGAAAATATATATTCAAATCCAGCAACAGAGTTTGTTGCAAGATTTGTAGGGTTCGAAAATTTCTTTGAATTAAATAAGATATCTGAAGATACTTATGAAAATGAAAGTGGAATTAAATTAAAGGTTACAAGATCAAAGGAAAATTCTAAGGCTAAAGGAACTATAAGACCAGATGATATAAAGATAGTTGAAGATGATTTGGAAAATACAGTAGAAGGTACTATAGAGATAAGAACTTTCTTAGGGAAAGCTTATCAATATGATGTAAAAACAGCTATAGGTAACATTATTGTAAATAGTGAAAATACTGTTGTATACGAAAAAGGTGACAAAATAAAACTTCAATTACCATCAAATAAAATTGTAATATTATAAAAATATTTATATTAAGGAGTTTACTTATGAAAAAGAGAATTTTATCAGTATTATTAGCAGGAGTTCTATCTGCAACAGCATTAGTAGGATGTGGAAGTGCAGAAGGGGAATCATCAAATAAAAAACTTGTAATTTCAACTTGGGGATTAAATGAAGATGTTTTAAAAGAGACAGTATTTGAACCTTTTGAAGAAGAATATGGAGTAGAAATTGTTTTAGAAGTAGGAAATAATTCTGAGAGATTAACTAAAATGAAAAACAATCCAAACTCTCAAATAGATATAACTTATTTAGCAGAATCTTTTGCAGAACAAGGAATAGAGGCTGGAATATTTGAAGAGTTAGATTATTCAAAGATTCCTAATGCTGAAAAGCTTAATAGTAAAGCACAAACTACTGTAGAGAGAGGATTTGGTCCAGCTTATACATTAAATAGTATTGGAATAGTTGTAGATCCATCTGCAGGAATAGAGATTAATTCATGGGAAGATTTATGGAAGCCTGAATTAGCTAATAAAATAGCTATTCCAGATATAACAACTACTAATGGACCTGCAATAGTTGAAATAGCAGCAGAAAAAGCTGGTGTTGATGTACAAACAGACAATGGAGAAGCTGCATTTAAAGAATTAGAAGCTTTAAAACCTAATATTGTTAAAACTTATAGCAAATCTTCAGATTTAGCAAATATGTTTGCAAGTGGTGAAATAGTAGCAGCAATAGCAGCAGACTTTGCTTATGGAAACATTGCAAAAGCAAAACCAGAAGTAACTTATGTAGTACCAGAATCAGGAACTTACTTAAACTTTAATACAATTAATATAAACAAAAATTCAAAAAACAAGGATTTAGCTTATGAATTTATTAACTATGCATTAAGTACAGAAGTTCAAGAAAGAACTGCTAAGGCTTTAAGTGAATCACCAGTAAATACTGAAGTTGAATTAACAGAAGAAGAAGCTACAAACTTAACATATGGTTCAGTAGTTGATAATGCTAAAGTAATTGATTTTAAATTTGTTAATACATTAATGGATGAATGGGTTAATACTTGGAACAGAATAATGAACTAGTATTATAGGTATAAAAAATGGAAGTACAATTAATTATTAAAAACTTAAAGGTATATAACAGTTATTTTAAGAAGTTTATACAAGGTGACGTTGTAATAAATGATGGGAAATTTATTCATATAGGAAATAATTATGAAGATAGATTAACCTCTAAAAATATTATAGACGGAAATAATAAGTACATGATTCCAGGATTAATAGATATACATATGCATATAGAAAGCTCAATGACAATTCCAAGTGAGTTTTCTAAAGCAGCAATAAAACAGGGGGTCACTACAGTTGTAGCTGACCCTCATGAAATTGCAAATGTTTTTGGTATTGAAGGAATAAAGGAATTTATTAAGTCTAAAGAAAAGCTTGATATTTTTTATGGTATACCAAGTTCTGTACCTTCAACTAGTAATCATTTAGAAACTACTGGAGGAGAAATAACTGTTAATGAGGTAAAAGAATTATTATCTTATGAAAATATACTTTGTCTTGGGGAAGTAATGAACTTTAAAGACTTAATAGAAGATGAAAATTCGGCTATAAATAATATTATTGATGTTAGTAAAGATAAGAAGATTCCATTAGAAGGGCATTGTCCTAAAATAGATGGAGTTGATTTATCGCTTTATATTTACAGAGGTGTTGATGGAGATCATACACAACAGTCAGTAGCCTCTCTTGAAGAAAAAATAAGAAATGGCATGTTTATTGAAATGCAACATAAATCAATGACTAAAGAAAATATCAAATTTTTAGTAGAAAATAATTTGTATGAACATTTTGCTTTAGCTACAGATGATGTTATGGCTGATAAATTAACTAAAGGACACCTTAATGAATTAGTAAAAGAAGCTGTAAATTTAGGTATGTCTATAGAAAATGCAATATATGTAGCTACTTATACTCCGGCTAAAAGAATGAGGCTTTTTGATAGAGGAACAATAGCTCCAGGAAAAATAGCAGATTTTATTTTACTTGATGATATAAAAAACTTTGATATTTATGAAGTGTATAAAAATGGAGAAGTTGTATTTAATAGATGTAACGGCTTAAAAGAAAAGTATTTTATGAAAAAAAGTAATTTTCATAAGAAATTTTATAATAGCATAAAGTTAAATCAAATTACTAATGAAAATTTATTAGTTAGGGTACCACAAAAATATAATAATAAAGTTACTTGTAGAACTATGAATATTATGAAGAATACTACATTTACAGAAGAAGGGGAAGTTTCTTTGGATGTAGAAAATAACCTTTTAAAATGGGAAAATAGTAACTGTGCTTTAATTGCTGTTTTTGAGAGATACGGAAAAAATAATAATGTAGCTTTTGGATTAGTACAAGGAGAGATTATTAAAGAAGGAGCAGTGGCTACAACTTGGGCTCATGATAATCATAATGTTATGGTTATGGGAAGAAATGTTGAGGATATGGTTTTAGCTGTTAATAATTTAATAGACTTTAATGGAGGATATATTGTCGTAAGGGATAATAATATATTAGCAAAATTAGAGTTACCTATAGGTGGAATAGTTAGTGATGAACCAATTGAAGTTATAGGAGAAAAATTAGGTAAGGTTAGAAGTGCTATGAAGGAATTAGGTTATAATCATATGAATGAAATAATGTCATTTAGCACCTTATCTTTGCCAGTAAGTCCAGCTATAAAAATTACAGATAAAGGACTTATTGATGTTAAAAAGTGTAAAGTGGTATCACTATTTAAATAAGTAGAAGACTATGTATGTGCATAGTCTTTTACTGCAGGTTGGAGGATTTAAAATGAAAAAGAAGATTACTATAGTTGAAAATGCTACAGTTATTACTATGAATGAAAATAGAGATATTATAGAAAATGGAGTAGTAGTATTTGAAGAAAACAAAATAATTTATGTTGGTGATAATGAAGGAAAAGAAAATTTTATAGATAAAGATAATTATGAAGTTGATATTATAGAGGGTGAGGAAGGAATATTAATGCCTGGAATGATAAATTGTCATACTCATGCATCGATGGTTCCTTTTAGAAGTTTAGCGGATGATTATAAAGATAGATTAAAGAGGTATTTATTTCCTTTAGAGCAAAAGTTGGTAGATGAAAATTTAACTTATGTTGGCGCTAAATATGCTATAGCAGAAATGTTATTAGGTGGTGTAACTACTTTTTGTGATATGTATTATTTTGAAGATGAAGTTGCTAAGGCTTCTAAAGAGCTTAATATGAGAGGTATATTATGTGAAACAATAGTTAATTTTTCAGCTCCTGATGCTAAGGAGCCCTTTGGTGGATTAGATTATTCAAGAAAGTTTATTGAAAAGTGGAAAAATGATAGTCTTATAATTCCAGGAATAGCACCACATGCACCTTATACTAATAGTGATGAATCATTAAAAGCAGCTTATGAAATAAGTAAAAAATATAATGTTCCAATGACAATGCATGTTGCTGAAATGGATTATGAGTTTAAAGGGTGTATAGAAAAATATAATATGACACCTGTTCAATATTTAAATAAGCTAGGTATACTAGATTCTAACTTTATATCAGCTCATACAGTATTAGTAAATGATGATGATATAAAAATATTAAAAGATAAGGGTGTAGGGGTATCTCATAATATAGGAGCTAATGCAAAAGGTGCAAAGGGTGTTGCACCTATAATAAAGATGAAAGAAGAGGGAATCAATATAGGGCTTGGTACTGATGGGCCTATGAGTGGGAATACTTTAGATATAATTGGGCAAATGGTTCAAGTAGGAAAGATTCATAAATTATTTAATAATGACAGAACAATATTACCATCAATGGAGTTAGTTGAAATGGCAACTATAGGTGGAGCAAAAGTATTAGGATTAGATAAAGAAGTAGGATCAATTGAAGTTGGAAAGAAAGCAGATTTGGCTTTAATAGAAACTAAATCTGTGAATATGCAACCAATATATGATTATTATGCAGCTATAGTTTATTCTGCAAATGCTAGCAATATTTATACAGTAATTGTTGATGGAAAGATAGTTGTTAAAAATAAAAAATTAATAAGTGGTGACTTTACTGAAATTAGAAATAATCTATTGGGATTAAAAGATAAGATAAATAAAATTGCAAATGAGTTATAATTTTATAAAAAATATTTAATTAATAATTAATCTATAAAATACCTATCAAGTAATATATTGTTTTGATAGGTATTTTAATATTTATAAATATAATAAAAAAGAATAAGTATAAGGAGTTATTATAGATATAATTTAAAAAAATAATAATTCCTACTATATTTATCTACTTTAAAAATTTTAAAAAAGTATTATAATAAATATAGGTAATAATTATTATTAAATAAAAATAAGAATTAATAATATAGATAGAGGAATTTTTATGGATGAAGTAAAAGTAATTGAAATGATAAAGATAAATCCAATTGTTATAAAAAATATAAGTAATCCTACAGAGGAAATGAAAAAAATAGCTATAGAAAAAGATGGACTTTTATTAAGATATATAAAAAATCCAACTATAGAAATGCAAGAGTTAGCTATGAAAAGTAATCCTAGAGCTATTGAGTTTATAGATAATCCTACAGAGGAAATGATGGTAGAGGCTATAAAGAATGGATGGAGCAATTTAAATTATATTAAAAATCCTAGTAATGAAGTAATTAAATTAGCTATAGAACAAAGGGGATGGGCTATTAGATATGCTAAAAATCCTAATGAAGAATTACAATTATTAGCTGTGAGAAAAGATTATGATTCAATTAAATATATTAAAGAACCTTATGAAAGTGTACAGGAAGCAGCTGTAAATATAAGTTATGATGCATTAAGATATATTAACACACCATGCTATAAGGCAGAGCTTGCAGCTATTAAGAATAATGAAGCTGCTGTAAAGTTTATAAATAATTTGGATAAAGATAAGCTACTAAGCTTTTTGAAGGTTAATATTTTAGTAATTAGATATGTTACTAAAAGTATGTTAAATGAAATATCTGAAGATGAAATAAAAGGTGTATTAATAGAAGTATTATCAAAAGATGATGTAGAAGAAAAGTATGTGAGAGATTTCTTAAACTGTAGCATTATTGATAAAGAAAGTGATGTTATAGCTATTGATAAGATTATGTTTATTTATAAATATGGAAGCAAAAAGGCAAAAAGAATTGCTGTGGATGAAAAACTAAAGATGATGTAGGGGGAAGATAAAATGAACTTTATAGATACATTAAGAAGTGTGGAATTAGTATTAGCAACTGAAGAGGTGCCTTTAATAGTTGGTGAAAGTGGGATAGGAAAAACAGCTTTAGCCAATAAATTAGCAAAGGATAATAATTGGAGTTTAATAGTTATTGATGGAAATCTTCTTAAGGAAGGTGAAATAGGTGGATTACCTACAGTGGAATCATATATGTCTATGGATTCTACTGGGAATAAAATTGAAAAGAAGACAACAATATATGCTGTACATACAAAGCTTAGAGAAATTGATGAAGAAATAGCTAAAGGTAAAAAAGTACTTTTATTTATAGATGAAATAAATCGTTGTGAGCACACAGTACAACAAGAACTTATGAATTTAATATTAAATAGAGAAATCAATGGATATAAATTACATGATGATGTAAATATATTAGCAGCAATGAACCCGTCTGGAAAATATGGTTCAGATTTTGATTATCAAGTAGTTGATATGGATGCAGCTCAAGAAAATAGATTTGTATGGCTTAATATGGAAAGTGATCATAAAGCTTGGTTAAAATGGGCTATGGAAGCTGGAATTGAACAAAAGGTAATAGAGTTTATTGGAGTTTTTCCAGAATACTTACATAAGATAAATGAAGATGATGTAAGAGCTACACCAAGAAGTTATGAAAGAGTATCTAAGGCTTTTAAAGTTTATAAAGATAAGAAAGATTCTATACCTAGATCAGTATTTTTAAATGTTATAAAAGGTAATGTTGGAAAGGTTATAGCAGAAGAATTTATAAATTTTGTTGAATCAGAACATAGCCCTTTAATATCTTTTGATGAAGTTTTTGAAGGTGATACTTTAAGTGAAGAAGTTATAAATAAAGTTAAAAGTGAAAGTCATACTAGACTTTATTTAAGCGCAATGAATATTTTAAAGAGCTTAGAAGAAAACATAAAAAATAGTAATGATGAAAATGTTTTTTATATTAATAGATTTATTGAGTTTTTAAAGGAATATCCTGTAGATTTAATGGTAGGAATTATGAAGGATATAAAAAGTAGTTATCCTGAAAGTTATAAAAGAGCTTTAGAAAATGAAGAGTTTGTAGAAAGTTATTTCGAGGCTTATAGTGCAATAAGGGGATAGCATATGGAAAGTTATTTTGAAAAGATAAAAAAGGAGCTTTATATTAAGGCTGATAAAATAGTAAATAGTTCAGCTATGTTTAAGGCTTTACGTGCTGGTGAAAAGTTTGATGTAGATATTCCTAAAGATTTTGAGGAAGAATTTTTTAAACTTATAGATAAAGTAAACTTAAGTCTTATGGAAGAGAAGGATAATTTCTATGGTTATTTCTTATTTCAAATGGGAAGAGAAATACGCTTTGATATAAGTACTCCTACTGGTATAAATTTTAAAGGTGCTAAATATGTTATATATTTTAATCCAATAATATTCTTACAGCTTAATATAAAACAAATGGAAAGCACTATTAAGCATGAAATTCATCATGTATTATCTATGCACTTAATAAGGGCTAAAGAGTTAAAAGGTAAGTTTAGTACACTTGCAATTAATTTAGCTATGGATATAGTAGTAAATCAATATCTTAATAATTTGCCACCATATGCAATTACTTTAAAAGGAGTAAATTTAAAGTACGAGTTAAATCTTGAGCCTTATAATACATTTGAATATTATGCAGAAAATATTCAAAATGTATTAAATGTACTTGAAGAAAATGATGAAGGTGAAGAAGATGATAGCTGGGGAGAAGATACTGATAGTGGATTTGACCCAGAAAAAACTCATGATTTATGGGATGAGTATGATGATATAGATGAAAAAATGCTTAAGGATTTTACTGAAAAGTTCATAAGCAATGCTGAAAAAGGTACAATTCCTCTTCATGTAGAAGGAATGATATCTGCTTTAAGAAAAAGTAAAGGAGAACTTCCTTGGAATTTATATCTTAAGAGATTAATGGGTACTGTAGAAAGTAATAAGAAAAAAACTATAACGAGAAGAAGTAGAAGGCAGCCTAATAGATTAGATTTACGAGGTGAACTTAGAAATCACAAGGCAGAAATAGCAGTTGCTATTGATATAAGTGGAAGTATTAGTGATGAAGAGTTTAAACAAGCTATTAAGGAAGTTTTATCTATAGTAAAAAATTATAATCATGAGATAACTATAATAGAATGTGATAAAGAGGTTAAACGTGCATATAAAGCAAAAACTATAAATGATGTAAAAGAAAGATGTTCTTCAGGTGGAGGAACTAGATTTACACCTGTTTTTGAATATGCAAACAGTAAAAATATTAATTTGCTAGTTTATTTTACTGATGGTAAAGGTGAAGATAAATTACAAGTTAAACCTAGAGGATATAAAGTTTTATGGGTTATTTCAGGAAGAGGAGATAAGCTTTCATTAAAGGAGCCTTATGGTGTAGTTAAAAAGCTTAGCAAAGTTGAAGTAAAAGATACTATAGTGGATATGAAAGATGTTAGAAATGACGGATATTCAATGAATAATCAGGAACCAATTTTTTAAGGGGTTATTCTAACTTTAAATTAAATATAGAAATAAAATATTTTGAGATATATTTATAGTTTATTTTAAATTATAGATATATCTTTTTAATTAATGTAGGATCTAAAACTCAAAAAATGGATATAATAAAAATAAGTTGATAAAAGTGTTAATAAAATATAAAATTATATTATAAAAAGTGTATAGAGGTAACATTAAATGAAACGAAAAGTACTAAAGTGGTTAATAGAATGGAAAAATAGCACTAATAGAAAGCCTTTAATATTACAAGGGGCTAGACAGGTTGGAAAGACTTATTCTGCATTGACTTTTGGAAAGGAGTATTATGATTCAGTAGTATATTTTAACTTTGAAAATAATAAAGAGTTAGCTAAAATATTTGATAGAGATTTAGAGCCTGAAAGAATAATTAGAGAACTATCAATTAATTCTGGTAAAAGTATTTTAAAAGAAAAAACATTAATATTTTTTGATGAAATTCAAGCTTGCGAAAGGGCATTAACATCATTAAAATATTTTAACGAAAATGCCAATGAATATCATATAATTGCGGCAGGGAGTTTACTTGGAGTTGCTGTAAATAGAGAGCAATATTCATTTCCAGTAGGAAAGGTTCAATTGAAAACTTTATATCCACTTGATTTTGAAGAATTTTTAATGGCAATAAATGAAAAAGAGTTAATAGAATTAATTAAAGAGTCATTTGAAAATGACAGGGAAATGTCATTACACAATAAAGCTATGGATTTATATAGAACTTATTTAGTTGTTGGAGGAATGCCAGCTGTAGTGAAGGAATATATAGAAAAAAGAGATTTTGATTTTGTTTATGCAACACAAAAAGGTATTAATGATTCTTATATTGCAGATATGGCAAAATATGCAACACCCCATGAAACTACTAGAATAATGGCTACATTTAATAGTATTCCAGCACAATTAGCTAAGGAAAATAGAAAGTTTCAATATAAAGTTATAAAGTCTGGGGCAAGAGCACATGAATATGAAACACTGGTAGAGTGGTTAAAATCATCAGGAGTTATACTTAAGTGCACAAAATGTAATGAAGGAAAATTACCTTTAAGTGCATATAGTGATTTTAATTCTTTTAAAGTTTACATGACGGATACAGGTTTGCTTTGTTCAAAATTTGGTATACCTGCTAATGCAGTTTTATCAGAAGGAAGGGTATTTAATGATTTTAAAGGAGCATTAACGGAAAACTATGTTTGTTTCGCTTTAAATGTTAATGGGCATGAACCTTATTACTGGGAATCTAAAGGAAATGCAGAAGTTGATTTCTTAATTCAAGATAAGGATGGAAATATATTACCGGTAGAAGTGAAAGCTGCTGATAATGTTAGAGCTAAAAGTTTACAACAGTATATAAAGAAATACAATCCTATATATTCAATAAGAGTGTCTTCTAAGAATTTTGGATTTGAAAATGGAATTAAATCAGTTCCTCTTTATGCAGCTTTTTTAATATAAATAAGGAGGACTAGATTTGGAAAAGACATACATGTTTGATAACTATATATCCATAGGGCGTAATTTTATGACTGAAAAAAATTATTTAAAAGCTCTAAAGTTTTTTAAGAAGGCATACAATTGTCCAGAAGGAAAAGATGACATAGATTTAATATTAGATTTAGCATTTCTTTATGATAAAATAGCACATTTTGATTTAGCAGAAAAAATGTATAGAAGAGTATTAGAATTAGATGAAACTAATGCTATAGCTTATTATGGATTAGGTATAATTTATGATGATGATGAATTATACGAAGAAGCTATTGAGTATTATAAGAAAGCTATAAAGTATGATGAAAAATATGAAAAGGCATATTTCTTTTTAGCTAATGCTTATGATGAATTAGGAAATAAAGAAGATGCAATAAAAAATTATAAGAAAGTATTAAAGCTAAATTCAAAAGATTTATGGGCAAATGCTAACTTAGGGTGTATTTATGATGAATTAGGAGATACTAAATTAGCTTTAGAATATATGGAAAAAGCACTTGAAATAGATAAAAATCATTTTAGAATATTATTTAATATGGGAGTATTTAATAAGAAGTTAGGTAACTTAGAGTTAGCAGAAGAGTACTATAAAAAATCAATAGAAGAAAATCCGTATTATCCATATAGTTATTTAAATTATGCAGTAATGTATAGAGAAAAAGAAGAGTATGATAAAGCTATTGAAATAATAAATGAAGGTATATCAGATAATGATGATGAAGGATTTTTATATTACAATAGAGCTTGCTTTTATGTAGGTATAAATAAGTTAGAATTAGCATTGGAAGATGTTCTTAAATCAATAGAGTTAAATGATTTCTTTGAAGAGTATATGAAGGAAGATGAAGAACTTGATGCTATTAGAAAGTTAGAAAAATATAAAGAGAGATTTGAATAATAAATCTATCTATATGAGTTATGTTGTAAGAGTCGGCAGATATCTGCCGACCTTTTTCTCAATAATTTAATTATTCTTCAATGCAGAGATGTATATGTGATGATTTATGTTTCCATCAATATTTGCCGTAAAATCATAAACAGGTTGATAAAAACCTTTGCTATCTAACTGATAAATTAAACTAGCACCTGTAATATTTATATTAGAAATTTTATCTACCATACCAATTAATCTAAAGTTGCCTTTCAAAATCTCATCATATGCCTCCTTTAAAGATAAAATATCATATTCTTTATATGGTTTATAAGAAATAATATTATTGGTAAAATTAGAAACTATACCATTTTTACTGATTGTACATATTAATTCTCCATTAAGATACATGTCTTTTGATTTAACCATATTTAGTGAAATTGAATAATTTCCATCTCCATTATCTTTAAAATCTGCATCTATAGGCAATTCAATATCAAATTTACTTAATAGAGCTTGTATTTCTGTATATGATAGGTTTTCTGCACCTTTGACTTCAAGTTGGCTAAAGTCAGTAAACCAAGTTGTAAGACCTTTATAATCTACCCATAAGGAATAATCGCCTTTTTCAGATTTAAATACTATAGTATCATCATATTCATCATTTTGAGATTCATCTATATTTGTATCAAAATTAGAAAATATTTTATTAGCTAAATTTATAGCGTCTTCTTTATCTCCAACATATGCTTCATAAACATATGCTTTTTTTAATTCATTATCAAGATTTAACTTAGTATTTATATCTATTTTTGACATGTTTATATTGTAGCTATTGGTAATAGGTAAATTACCTAATTCTTGTTTATCATATTTTATAAATGTCATACTAATAAAAATAATACTTACTATTAATGGGATTTGATAAGAAGTTGTAATTAAGGCCTTATATTTTTGATTTACTTTTTTTCTTTTAAATAATGATATAAAGAGCATTACTATACCATAGCCTATGGCACAACCTAAACTATTATTTATAATATCGTCAAGTTCAAATATCCCTCGTTTACTTACAAGCTGCAATATTTCTATAAATAATGTTATACCAAAACCAACTAAATAAGTTATATAGCAACGTTCACATTTTTTAAAAATTAATGGTATCATAAAACCAATTGGAACAAACATTAATATGTTAAGAATTATATTCCTCCATTCTCCTAGAGAAAAATTATTATAAACATCTTTATATGAACTAAATAAGTGTAGATTTATACTTTCATATCCAGAAACTCTATCTCCAATTGTTGCCCCAAGCACTACAATCATATAAATTAAAAATATACTCCATAGTCCTACTTTACTTGCCTTTAATTTTTTAGTACCTTTCATTAATTTTCTATAAACTAAAAAATAACCTATTAGAAATAAAGTAACAATAACTATTGAAGCTATAATTCCTAATAGCATGTACTGTCTTGCAAGTTGTATTACTGCTGAAATCCTCACTATTTAAAATCCCCCTTATATATTTTATTTACATTATTATACAATTTATCTAAATAAAAAACAATGTAATATGTAAATTTATAATATAATAACTTTTATTATTTCTTAATAATTTTGTAATAACTACCTTCTATAATAAGATTAAGTTAAGAGATTGGGGGAGTTATAATGAATAAAAAGAAAATTATGGGGATAATATTGATGGCATCAATGATATTTAATGTTGGATGTACAAATAATACAAATTCAGTTAAAAAGGAAAAGCTAAATAGTAAAGAGATTGTATTTGAAGAAAATGTTTTAGAAAGTTCAAATAATGTTAAGATAATTCAAGAAGAGATTAAATTTAATACTCCGGAGAATAAGAGATTTGATTTTAGATTTTTTAAAGAAGGTAAAATATATGGTTCACTTTCTAGTGTATTTGATAATATGATAGATTTAAATAAACCTATTGGATATCCGAAGTATGGATCATATGAAGAGAATTTATATGTAGTTGATAATGAGTACAATATAAATGATACAGGAATGAAACTTTTAGTTAAAGATGAGAATGAAGGGGTAAGAGGAATAAACTCACAGTATTATGGTGCAGATAGGCATGTAGTAAATTATTATAATTATGAAACAAATAAATTAGTAGAAGTAGCACGAAAGAAATATGAAAGTTTTTCAAGTTATATTTTTAATCATCTTCATAATGGAATAGAAAATGCATATGAAAGACTAATAAAGGGTAATGATAATTTTGGATATGTAATATATAACTATAGCAAAAACGAAGAGAAACTATCACAGCTTCAAGTTATAGATATTATTAATTGTAATATTTACACATATGAAGTTAAGGGTGAAGATGTTGATTTTATTGTAGATATAGTTTTTGATAAGATAACTGAATCCTTTTATGCAATTGGAAATAAAGGAATAGTTTATAATATGAATTTGAAAAATGATGAAATAATATTAACAGAAAAAGAAAGGTTAGATTTAAGTGGTATAGCATTATGGGATGAAAGTCAAATAAGTATAAATGAAAGTGGAGAAATTATAATTATGTATAAGCTTTTTACTAATGAATATGCAGTTAGCAGTGAGGCTTTTAGTGAAGATGAAAATAAAATAGATGACTTATATCTTGCAAAACCACTTTATGATGAAAAGGTAATGGGGGATTCTAAGGATAGTAATGAATTATTAATAACATATAATCCATCTACAAATAAAGTTAAAAGAATTATGCAAAATTTAGATAAAAACTATGAGGTTATTTCATTTTTAGGAGAATCAAACCTATGTTTATTAGAAAAGAATAAGCAAAATGGATATAATCAAGAGTTTTACATTGGAGAATTAAAAGATGATAGAATAGATATATATAATAAAATTAAAATAGATACAGAGGAAGACAAAAATATTTGGCTATATAATTATATTATTAATGAAAGTAATAACGAAATTTTAATTAACTTTAGAATAGCTAATTTAGTTGGTGATTTTTATACTAATGAATGGCAAGATAGAGTTATTAAAATAAACATTGAAAGGTAAAGATTATAGAGAATATGAGAAAAATACTTATAGTAGAAGATGAAATGTCAATAAATGATATTCTTACAACAGCTCTTAAAAGGGAAGGTTATGATGTTATGTCAGCATTTTCAGCAAAGGAAGCTGAAATTATATTTAATGGATTTAAACCAGATTTAGTTTTATTAGATTTAATGCTTCCAGATGGAAAAGGTGAAGAACTTTGTAAAGTAATGTACAAGAAGGCTTGTGTAATTATGATTACAGCTAAAAGCAACATATTAGACAAGCTTAATGGTATGGAAATAGGTGCAGATGATTATATAACAAAGCCTTTTGATATAAGAGAAGTAAAAATGCGTGTAAAGGTAGCCTTAAGGAGATTAGAAGTACAAGAAAATACTACAGCTATAAGAAAAGAAATTGAAAAAGGATTATTTATAGATATTGAAAAAAGGGAAGTAAAAAAAGATGGAGAAATAATTAAGTTAAGTAAAAAGGAATTTGATATTCTCTATATGCTTTATAGAAATAAAGAAATTGTTTTTTCAAGAGAGCAGTTACTAAATAAAATCTGGGGAATAGATTACTATGGTGATGATAGAACCGTTGATGTTCATATAAGAAGGATTAGAGAAAAACTTGGAGAAGAAAAGGGAGAATCTATTATTGAAACAGTATTTGGTGTAGGATATGTAATGAGGTAATTATGAGGATAACTTTAAAGGGAAAAATTTCAGTAGCATTAGTGATTGGACTAATAACAATAATAACTATTTCATATTTTGTTATTAATATAGTTTTAAATAAGAATTTAGAAGAGTATATAAAAAACGATATGAAAGGAATAATTACTTATTCTAAAGAAAGTTGCTCCTCATTAGTTCAATTAGAAAACACTAATAATAGTTGGATTACATTAAATAAAATAAGTTCATTATTTAATGTCTATATTAACTGGAATGGAGAAAATGTAGGACAAGTAGTATATGAGGGTGATATTAATAAATATAAAGATTTAGATAATGATACTAAGTCTTTATTAAAGTTAAGCAATAATGATGAGAACTTTTATGCTACATTATATTATCCTCTTTATGTTAATTCTGAATATGAAGGTAATTTAATTATTCAAAAGGATTATTCAGATATTTTTTCATCAAATAAAAGTGTGCTAAATGTGGTATTAGCTTCAGAAATGATAATGATTTCTGTATTATTTATTGTAATATACTTAATAACAAATAAGTCAACTAAGCCATTAAGGAAATTGACAAGAGCAATGGAGTCTTTAGGTATGGGAGAAGAGGTAGATAATCTTCCTATAGATACAAAAGATGATATTAGTGTTATTACTGAAGGCTTTAATAACATGAAAAATAATATTGTAGAAATGCAAAATAATACTAAGGAATTTTTTAATAATGCTACACATGAGTTAAAAACACCTTTAACAGCTATAAGGGGATATTCACAAATGTTACAGGATGAAGAATTTGAAGATGAATTTGTACTTAGAGCTGTAGAAAGAATTGAAGAAGAAAGTATAAAGATGAATAAGTTAGTAGAAAAATTACTTATGATTTCCAGAGAGGAAGCATTAGTTCAAGTATATCCAGAAGAAGTAAGTATAAATAAAATGACAAAAAGAATTATTGATGCTTTTCATAATCAAATTCAAAACAAGAGGATAAATATTCATTTAGAAGAAAATACTGAGGTTAATGTAATGGCTATTAAAGAAGATATGGAAAGTATATTAACTAATTTAATAGAGAATAGTTTAAAGTATTCATCAAGCAGAAATATTATTGTAGAAATAGGACAGGAGAGTAGTGAATATTATTTTAAAATTTGTAATAATATTGGAAAAATAAATGAAGAAATAAGAGATAATTTATTTGATCCTTTTATAAAATGTAACAATAATAACAGGGAAATATCTAGTTCAGGACTTGGACTATATATTTGTAAAAGGTTATGTGAAAAAAATAATTTTAAAATTCAGTATTTTATAGAGAAAAATGTGATTGAATTTATAGTATATTTTGAAAAGCATAGATGATAAATAAGGAAAGTAGTAAGATTCTAATGGGTTACTACTTTCCTTAATATTAGTAAAGTTTATTTTTTACTTGGTGATTTTTTAGTTCTAAAGATTAGGTGTTTTAATGCATCCCAATTAAATGGTATTAGAGGATAAAGATAACTTTCACCAGTAAGTGTTTTTGTTGAAGCCACAATTGCAATGCTTAAAATTATACCAATAACAAACCCCCAAGTGCCAAAAAGTCCAGTAGTGATAAGTAATAGTAGCCTAATAAATTTTAATGCAAATGTAAGCTCTACACTAGGTTGAACAAAACTTGAAAGTGCAACAATTGCCATATATAAGATGCTTTGAGGAATAAACCATCCTGATTGAACAGCATAATCACCTAATATTAAACCACCTATAATCGATAAAGATGTTCCAAAGACATTAGGTGTGTTTAATGAGGCTAATTTAAGGCCGTCAATAGCAAATTCACCAATGATAAACTGTAAAAATAATGGTATTGCATATTGATCCTTTGGTAATAAGAAATTAAGGGGACCAATAAGCCAATTTGGATTATCAGTGAGTAATACATATACTGGTGTTAAAAATAAATTTACTAAAAGTACTATAGCTCTAATTAGTTTTTGATAGTTACCAGTAAAAACTGGCATATAATAATCATCAATAGATTGAATAAAATCAAAAATATTTGAAGGAAAAATTAAAGCTGATGGCATATTATCTATTAATATAACAACGCTACCTTCAATTATTTGTGCTGCAGCAACATCAGGTCTTTCAGTAAATCTTACTTTAGGCAATGGATTAAGCCAACTTGATGAGTTTAATAATTCAATTAAACTTTGATCTCCTAAAGTTAGTGATTTTACTTTTAAGTTATCAATCATATCTCTAATTTTAATTAGGGTATCTTCTTTAACAGTTCCAGCTAAGAACCCAATTGCAATATCAGTTTTTGAAATACTACCTATATTGTGCATTTCAAAAGTAAGATGAGGATCACGAATTCTTCTTCTAATTAAAGCAGTATTGAAAACAATAGTTTCAACAAAGCCATCATGAGACCCTCTAAGAACTTTTTCTTTTTCAGGTTCTTCAACTCCTCTAGCAGGATATGTTCTATAGTCTAATAGTACTGCTTCATTAAAGTTTTCACATAACATAGCAGTTTGCCCACAAAGAACAGCAGTGATTATATTACCAATATCATTTTCAGTAGCAGCTTCAATTGAAGATAATGCTTTTTCTACTAAATCTTTTGCTGTTTTTATACTATTAAAATCTTTTTCGCTTAAATTATAAATATCTCTACGAACATATTCCATATTAGTATCTTTTACAAAGCCATCAAGAAAGTAAAAGTAATATTTATGACTATGAATTTCTATAATTCTTTCAATTACATCAAAGCTTTTACCTAAATTTAATTCCTCTCGTAATTTTTCAACATTAACATTAATATCATTAGTTAATTTCATAGTTTTCTCCTTTGAATAACAATTATACTATGTATATGTTTTGCTATTTTTTATCTAATATGCAAAATTTCAATAAAGAAAAAAGGAGAGTTAATGTCTTAGTATATGTATGGATACAATTGCCTTAATTTGAAAAATAGTTATAAAATATATTTAAAGTTTTATAATCAATAGGGGGCAATTATTATGAATAATCAAATTAGGTTTAAAAAATTAATTCAAACCGCTTTACTTGCAGCGTTATGCTTTGTATCTTTTACTTACTTACAAATTAAAATTCCAGTGCCAGGTGGAGATGCAACTTCACTTCATATTGGTAATACATTTTGTGTTTTAGCAGCTTTATTACTTGGTGGATGGTATGGAGGATTAGCAGGGGCAATAGGTATGACAATTGCAGACTTAATTGATCCTGTATATATACTAGTAGCACCTAAAACATTTATTTTAAAATTATGCATAGGTTTAATAACAGGTTTAATTGCACATAAAATAGCAAAAATATCTGAAAGTAGTGATAGTAAATATATTTTTAAATGGAGTTTAATAGCATCAATTGCTGGACTTGCTTTTAATGTAATTGCTGATCCTATAGTTGGATTCTTTTATAAGCAGTATATACTTGGGCAACCTCAAGATGCAGCTATGATTTTAGCTAAATTAAGTGCAACAACAACATTTATTAATGCAGTAGTATCAGTAATATTAGTAGTAATTATTTATAATGCAATAAGACCAATACTAAAAAAATCAGGATTGCTATTACCAGTTTAACTAAACTATTTATTACGTGGGAGCGAAAAATGAAATATTTATTTATATAGCTTAATTTCAATGTTTCCTTCCAAATAAATATTTCATTTTTCTTTCTTCACGTAATGACTTATAATATTTATACTCTATAGTTAACTACTTGTACTATATATTATATGGCGAGAAGTTAACTAGATTTATCTCTAAAACTATTAGGGGAAGTATTAAATAATTTTTTAAACGCTTTACTATAATGGAACTCATCGTAAAAGCCAAACATATTGGCTATCTCTTTTAACTTCATATCAGGATAAGAAATTAAAAAGTATTTAGAGTTATTAAGTTTAAGCTCTAAATGATATTCATGAATACTTTTTCCAGTATTATTTTTAAAATGTTTTTGTATAGTTCTAGAAGAAAAATTTAATAATCTAGATAAATCATCAATACTAATTTTATTTTGAATATTTTCTTCCAATATTGATATTATATCTTTTGTAAGTTGATTATATTGAAGAGTATCAATTTTGTTAACTTCTAAGTCTATTTCCGCTAATATTCTAGATAAAATTGAACTTTTTAGTTTTGTGTTATCTGTATTACTTATATTACATAATGATGATAATTCGTGAAAGTAATAGAGCAATTTAGGATTATCTTTAAAGTTTAACTTTGATGGAATACAGTAAAAGTCATTAGTAATTTTATCAGGCTTATTAAAAATAACATCATCTTTAATGTCAGTAGAAAAATGAATGTAATAACAAGATGTGTTTTTAAGATTATTTGAATGTGGATAATGATGCTTATAAGCCGGCAGAAACATAATATCATCTTCACGACTTTCAATTAGTTCATTTTCAACAATTACATTAAAACCTCCACTTACAACGTAAACTAAATCGTGAAAAGGTAAAGTTCTATCAGGATGAGCGATAGTATTATTAAAGATTAATTTACTGCACATATCAACTTTTCTAAAACAGTTTGAATTTAAATTTGTATATAACATGTGCATTATTTTACATGAGCTTCTCATTAAAGTCAATGGAGTTAATAAGTTGAATGGAAGTATAATTAAGTTGTACTAAGGGTAATAAAAATGGTGAGAATATGGAGGTTAAAATTATGGATAGTATAATTACTAAAGAATTGGCAAGTAATATAAAATTTAATAATGTAAATATAACAGATAGGTTTTTTGGATATTATCAAAACTTGATAATTAACGAGGTTATACCTTATCAATGGAAGGTATTAAATGATGAATTAGAAGGTGTAGAAAAAAGCTCGGCAATAAAAAATTTTAAAATAGCAGCAAAAGAAATGGAAGGAAATTTTTATGGCTTTATCTTTCAAGATAGTGATGTTTATAAATGGTTAGAAGCAGTTGCATATAGTTTGCACTTAAAGGAAAATAAAGCGTTAGAAAGATGTGCAGATGAAGTTATAGATTTAATAGGAAGAGCACAGCAAGAAGATGGCTATCTTCATACTTATTTTATAATAGAAAGACCAGATATGAAGTTTAAAGATCTTTGGGAATGTCATGAATTATATTGTGCAGGACATTTTTTTGAGGCAGCTACAGCTTATTATAATGCAACAGGAAAAGAAAAAGTTATTAAAATAGCTAGGAAATTAGCTGATTGTATATATAACAATTTTGGAACTGAAGAGGGAAAAATAAAAGGATATGATGGTCATGAAGAAGTTGAATTAGGACTTATGTCATTATACAGTGTAACAAAGGAAAAGAAATATCTAGATTTAGCTAAATTCTTTATTGATGAAAGAGGACAATCACCACATTTCTTTGAACTTGAATGGGAAGCAAGGGGAAAAACTAGTTACTGGAATGGATGGAATCCTTGTGAATCACCAAATGCATCAAAAGATTTTATTTCTTGTATAGGCGCAGAATATAATCAAACTCATAAGCCAGTAAGAGAGCAAGATGAAGCAGTTGGACATGCTGTTCGAGTTGTATATATGTTATGTGGAATGATTGATGTTGCTAGAGAGTCAAAAGATAATAGTCTATTAGAAGTTTGTCAAAAGTTATGGAATAATATAGTGAACAAAAAGATGTATATAACAGGAGCAATAGGGTCTACACATGTTGGAGAAGCATTTACAGGAAACTATGATTTACCTAATGATTCATTATATGGAGAGACATGTGCTTCAATAGGACTTGCTATGGCCGCTAAGAGAATGTTAAATACAGAGATAAATGCAAAGTATAGTGATGTAATAGAAAAAGAAATATATAATGGAATAATTTCAGGAATAGCAATGGATGGAAAGTCTTTCTTTTATGTAAATCCATTAGAAGTATATCCTAAAAATCATACTAATCCAGTTTTAGAACAAGTAAAGGTTGAAAGACAAAAATGGTATCCTTGTGCATGCTGTCCTCCAAATGTAGCTAGATTTTTATTAAATATAGGAGATTATATATATTCTTCTAACAATGATACAGTATATATTCATCAATATATTGCAAATAATTCAAGATTTAATATAGATGAATTTTTTGTAGATATAGAAATGAAATGTGATTTATTAAAGTCTCAGGATATAGAAATCAAAATAAGCGGTAGTGACTTAGAAAATAAAAATATAGCATTAAGAATACCTAATTGGAGCTCTGGATATTCAGTAAAAATCTTTAATAAGGAAGCAGAGTATGAAATTATTAATGGATATATATATTTAAGTAATATACCTAAAAATGATATTTCTATATATTTAAGCTTTAATTCTGAATTAAAACTTATAAAAGCTAATAAAAGAGTAAGATATGATGCAGGAAAAGTTGCTATAACATATGGACCATTAGTATATGCAGCAGAAGAAATAGATAATGGAGATATGCTATATAATTTATTACTTAATGATTCAAGAAATTTTAAAAGAGAATCATTTATTCATAATGATTTAGAATTATTTAAAATAATAGTTGATGGATATAGAGAAATAGATAATGATGATAGCTTATATCATGAGAATAAGGTTATTTTAGAAAATGAAAAAATAACATTAGTTCCATATCACTATTGGGGAAATAGGGGAATTGGAGAAATGCAAGTTTGGTTTAGAATAATATAATAATAAAATTAGAAGTTACCATCTAGAGAAGGATTATATTTTTCTAGATGGTTTTTATTATAAAAAATAAAAAAAGTATAAGAAAACACATGGAATTTATTTTAGATTTGTAATAATATAGAGCTTGGTAAAAAAATATATATAGAATTTTATGGAAATGAATTTGAGTGTAAAGAGGAAAAAGATATGGAGAAAAATGAAGTAAAAGACTTAACACAAGGTAATGTATTCAAGCTAATTTTAGGTTTTTCAATCCCACTATTATTTGGAATGCTATTTCAACAGTTCTATAGTATGGTAGATACAATTATTGTTGGTAAGTACTTAGGGGTTACCGCCTTGGCAGAAGTAGGATCAACTGGGTCAATAAGTTTTATGATAATTGGTTTCTGTATGGGAGTTTGCAATGGATTTGCAATACCTGTAGCACAAAAATTTGGAGCACGTAATTATAAACTCTTACGTAAATATGTTTTTAATAGTGCAATATTATCGGCTATATTTTCACTTGTTATGACTATAATAGTATGTTTGCTTTGTAGGAATATTCTAGAGTGGATGAATACACCTGATGATATAATGGATGGTGCATATAGTTATATATTCGTTATATTCTTGGGAATACCAGTTACTTATTTATATAATTTATTAGCTGGAATAATACGTTCATTTGGAGATAGTAAAACGCCACTTATATTTTTAATCATGTCATCAATAATTAATATTGTTTTAGATTTAGTATTTATAATTATTTTTAACATGGGAGTAGCTGGAGCAGCTTGGGCAACTGTTATATCACAAGCTGTATCAGGTATATGTTGTTTAATATTTATGAAAAAAAGATATAGTATTCTTAAGTTTGAAAATGACGAACTTAAGGTTAATGGTCATTGTATTAGAAGATTATGTTATATGGGAATACCTATGGGTTTGCAGTACTCTATAACGGCAATAGGAAGTGTAATACTTCAAACAGCAGTAAATGGATTAGGTTCACTAGTTGTTGCAACAGTAACTGCAGGAAGTAAGATTTCTATGTTTTTAAGTTGTCCATTTGATGCATTAGGATCTACAATGGCTACATATGCAGGACAAAATGTTGGAGCAAAAAAGCTAGATCGTGTAAGTGAAGGGATAAAAAGTAGCCTAAAAATAGGTTCTATATATTCAATAATTGCTTTTATAATATCTATTTTCTTTGGGAAAACTATAGCATTACTTTTTGTCAATGGAAGTGAAGTAGAATTACTTTCAATGGTGAAGAAGTATTTAATAATAACAGCAGCTTTTTATATTCCATTATGTTTTGTAAATGTAGTACGTTTTACTATTCAAGGAATGGGATATTCAACATTTGCAATATGTGCTGGAGTGTGTGAGATGGTAGCTAGAACAGTATGTGGATTTGTTTTAGTTCCTATATTTGGGTTCACTGCAGTGTGTTTAGCAAGTCCTATTGCATGGATATGTGCAGATGCATTTTTGATACCTGGATATATAAGTGTATTAAAGAAGATGAAGAAAGAAATAAAACTTAGAACTAAAGAGAAAGTTAGTGATATTAAAGAAGTTAATGCTGGTATAGATTTATAGAATGGATAGAAGATGCGTTAAATAGATGATAAAGTATCAAAAGTTTAACGTATTTTTTATATTAAAGGTATGTTTATAATTAAGATAAAAAATATATAAGTATAATACTATAAAGTTAAATTAATTTATATTTAATGTTAATAAAATGCACAAAGTGAAAAAGTAATATTGAGGTGAAATATAAGAATGGCTACGTTGAAGGAAATAGCAGATAAGGTAGGGGTATCCTTAGCAACAGTATCTAGAGTTTTAAATAATGATAGCGGAATTTTAGTTGCCGATGAAACTAAAGTACAAATATTAAAGGTAGCAGAAGAATTAAATTATAAGACTGCAAAGCAAAGAAAAGGTAAAAATATAGATAAAAAAATAGTTACTATAGGAATCGTAGAAATGTATGATGTAGTCAAACAGTTACAAGATCCGTATTATTTGCTTTTAAGGAATATAGTGGAGAAAAAGGCTTTTGAAAATGATATAAAGCTTGTTAGACTATTTAAAAAAGATAATAATTATGAATGTATTGAAGAAGAGGAATTACAAGGAATTATTGCTATAGGAAAGTTTACTTCGGAAGAAGTAGAGAAATTAGCAGATAAAACTATAAATATAGTGTTTATAGATTCTGCTCCTAATGATGAGTTATATGATAGCGTAAAGGTTAACTATAAGTTAGGTGTAAAACAAGGATTAGAATATTTTATTAAGCTTGGTCATAAAAATATTGGATTTATTGGGGAAAGATATACATTGGGTGATAATAAAATTCCTACTTTTGATGATAGATTAAAATATTTTTATGAATATATGAATAATAATAAATTACTAAATGAAAAGTTTATAATTAATAGTGACATGACAGCAGAAGGTGGACATGAAGCTATAATTAATTATATTGATAGCAAAAATGAAATGCCAACAGCTTTTTTTGCAGCTAATGATGCCATTGCAAGCGGGTTAATTAAGGGATTATATGAAAGAAATATAAAGGTTCCGGAAGAGGTAAGTATAATAGGATTTAATGATACAATAATATCACAATATACTAATCCACCATTAACAGCTATAAGGGTACATATAGAGTATTTAGGGGAAGTTGCAGTAGAACTTATTATTGAAAAGATAAAGGGAAGAAATTATGCAAAAAAAGTTATAATACCTAGCGAATTTGTATTAAGAAGTAGTGTAAGAAAAATATAATAGAAAACTATGAAAAAGAGAGTATTTTTTATTATGTAAGATACTTTCTTTTTTTATAAAAATAATTTTTTGAATAAATTTTACTAAAAATATTGAAAATTTTACTGTGAATATATTATAATCTTTATTAAGAAAACGTTATCTAGTAATATTATAGTAAAAGGAGTTAGTAGAGTTATGGGAATTTTAATCAATAAGTCAGAAAATATATTTAGCCTTCAAAGTAAAAATACTTCATATGTATTTGGAGTAGATAGTGAAGGCTTATTAAGAAATTTATATTGGGGAAGTAAAATTGAAAATGTTGAAGATTTTGATATGCCTATATTAAATGAAGTATCAACAAATGATCCAGTGTATGAAATCACTAGGGAAGAGTATCCTGTATATGGTAGTTTAAGATATAAGGAGCATTGTTTGAAAGTTGCATTTTCAGATAGAAGTAGGGAATTAGTTTATAAATATATGGGATACGATATTAATGGTGATGAATTAACAATAAAATTAAAAGATTCTTACTATGATTTTAATATTAATCTTCATTATAAAGTTTATGAACATTATGATTTAATAGAAAGATATGTAAGTATTAAAAATAATTCTAATAATATTATTGAAATTGAAAAAATACATAGTGGACAATTTCATATTCCTTATGAAGATCTAAATTTTTCAAATGTTCATGGTCATTGGGGAGCAGAACAACAAAGATTTATTCAAAAAGTTAATTATGGAAAAATTGTTATAGAAAATAGAAGAGGAATATCAACTCATAATCATAATCCTTATTTTATATTAGATAAGGATGCTACTGAAACCACAGGTGAGGTATTCTTTGGAGCTTTAAAGTTAAGTGGAAATTTTAGTGGAATAATAGAGCAAACTCAATATGGTGAAACGTTAGTTCAAATGGGAATAAATTCACATGATTTTTTAATGGAGCTTAAACCAAAAGAGCAGTTTGTTACTCCTGCAATTATAGTAGGATATAGTGATTCGGGTTTTGAAACTATGACTCATAATCTTCATAATTTTGCAAAAGATAATATATTAAGAAAGGGATTAAGGCCAGTATTATATAATTCATGGGAAGCAACTGAGTTTAAGGTAAGTTGTGATGAGCAAATAAAACTTGCTGAAAAGGCTAAGGAAATAGGCGCCGAATTATTTGTAGTAGATGATGGATGGTTTGGAGAAAGACACGGAATAGATAATGGTTTAGGGGATTGGTATGTAAATAAAGATAAATTCCCTGATGGATTAGATCCATTAATTAAAAAAGTTAAGGAAATGGATATGATGTTTGGAATATGGGTTGAACCAGAAATGGTAAATCCTTTATCTCAGCTTTATAAGGAGCATCCGGAGTGGATATATCATTTTGAAACTAGAGAAAGTGATACATCAAGGGGACAATATGTATTAAATGTAACTAGAAAAGAAGTAAAAGAATTTATTTATAATATGCTAGATAACTTGTTATCAACTTATGATATTGATTATATTAAGTGGGATGCCAATAGACCGATATCACAAACAGCAGTAGAAAAAGATATTTGGTACAAGCATATAGAGGGAGTTTATGATATTGTAAGAGAATTAAAACTTAAACATCCCAATGTTTTATTTGAAGCATGTGCATCTGGTGGAGGAAGAATTGATTATGGAATTTTAGGGATATTTGATGATTTTTGGACAAGTGATAATACTGATGCCTATGATAGATTATTTATTCAAGATACTTATTCGTATATATATCCAATTAAGGCTATGAGAGCTTGGGTAACAGATTGTCCTAATTTCTTATCTAGAAGAGTTATACCAATGAAGTTTAGATATCATAGTGCTATGATGGGGACATTGGGGATTGGATGTAATATATTAAAGTTTAATGAGAGTGAAGTAAAGTTATCACAAGAATTAATAGAAGAATATAAGCAAATGAGGCATATTATCCAAGAAGGTAATTTTTATAGATTAGAAAATACATCAAAAAATAATTATAGTGTTTATCAATATAATAAAGAAAATGAAAGTTTATTGTTTGTATTCTTACCTCAAAGTGTGATTGGTCATAGAGGTATAACAGTTAAACTTAGAGGGTTAGAATGTGATTCTAAATATTTAATAAAAATTGATAATAGAGAAATAATTAAAAGTGGAAGTTACCTAATGAATAGAGGGTTAGATATTAAGTTATATGGGGATTACTCTAGTGATATTATAAAGGTTAATAAAATTTAAATAAATATTATTTTAAAATAGATTATTAAATACCAACGTAGAATTATAGGTTCTTTAAGGGTTAATAATCTATTTTTATATATTTTACAGTAATGATGAGATAGATAAATTAGGGTATAAATTAATAGTTTTGAAATGTATGGTGAAATTAATGGGTAAAACTTAGTAAAATAATATTAAATTTTACTGTAAAAAATAGTTGTAAAACCTTTTCTTATATGTTAATATATAAACATGAAATGTGAAAACAATTACAAAAAAGAGTGAAAACATATGGAATATTTGGAGGGAGAGAATTATGGGATTATCATTTAAAGAAAAGTATTCTTTTGGGATTGGTGCATTAGGAAAGGATTTATGTTATGCAATAGTATCTAGTTACCTAATGATTTATTTTACAGATTTAGTTGGACTAGCTCCTGCCTTTGTAGGAAGTTTATTCTTAGTAGCTAGATTATGGGATGCCATTAATGACCCTATGATGGGGATGATTGTTGATAATACAAATACAAAATGGGGGAAGTTTAGACCTTGGATTTTAATTGGAACATTAATTAATGCTATAGTATTAGTATTTTTATTTAAAAAACCAGATGGATTAAGTGGAACTTCATTATATGCTTATTATTCAGTAATGTATCTATTATGGGGAATGACTTATACAGTAATGGATATACCTTATTGGTCAATGTTACCTTCTTTATCTAAAACTAATGAAGAAAGAGCTCAGATGTCAGTTATACCAAGAATATTTGCAAGTTGTGCATGGTTAATAATGGGGGCATTTGGACTTTCAATAGTTAATACACTAGGAAGTGGGAATCAAACTAAGGGATATGGATATTTTGCAATAATAATAGCAATAATTTTTGCAATAACTTCTATTATAACTGTTGTAAACGTTAAAGATAGTAGTTGTAAATCAACAGAGGTAAATGAAAAACCAGAGAAGACAAGTTTAAAGAGAGCGTTTAAAGTTATAAAAGAAAATGATCAACTTATGGTATTTATAGGAGTAGTACTTGCATATAACTTAGTGGCTCAATTATCAGGGGGAATGTCAATTTACTATTTCAAGTATGTTGTTGGAAATGAAAATATGTATCAAGTATTTACAGCATTTGCTGGATTAGCTGAAATAGCAGCACTTATGCTTTTCCCAATGCTTTCAAAAAGAATGAGCAAAAAAGGGGTATTTAGATTAGCTTGTTACTTACCAGCAGTAGGTTTAATAATACTATTATTTGCAGGAATTTTTGTACCTGGAAACGCAATGCTTATAGCTTTATCAGGAATAATACTTAAGTTAGGTTCAGGATTTACTTTAGGAGCTACAACAGTTATGCTTGCAGATGTTATAGATTATGGTGAAGTAAGATTTGGTTCAAGAAATGAAAGTATAATAGCTTCATTCCAAACATTGTTAGTTAAAACTGCATCAGCTGTATCAGGATGGTTAATAGGTGTTGGATTAACAATAGTAGGGTATGTTCCAAATGTAACACAAACAGCAGGAACAATATTTGGTATGAGAATACTTATGGTTGCAGTACCTTCAGTAATAACATTATTAGGATTCTTCATATATGTTAGAGGATATAAGTTACATGGCGAATACCAAGAGAAGATAATGAATGAACTAAATAACAAGAGAGAATCTGAATTAGAAGTTGTTTAAGTGTTATAAATAATTATTAGCAACAATTTAATAAATGACAAATTGAAGGTTCAACTCTCAATTTGTCATTTTTATTTAAAAAATATATTATTATAAAAATAAGTTTGATATAATATTTTAGTAAAATTTACAGTAAAAAGGGGCAATGTAAAATGTTTTTAGGTGTTGATTATTATCCAGAGCACTGGAATGAAGATATGTTAGAAGAAGATTTAAATAATATTATAGAATTAGGAAGCAATGTAATAAGAATAGGTGAATTTGCATGGCACATGATGGAGAGTGAAGAAGGTAAATTTGATTTTTCATATTTTGATCATGTAATAAATGAAGCTAAGAAAAAAGGATTAAAAGTTATATTTGGTACCCCAACAGCTACAATGCCAGCATGGCTTGCAAAAAAACATCCAGATGTTTTAGGTGAGTTTGAAGACAACACTAAGAGGGTTTTTGGAGGGAGAAGACAATACTGCTTTAATAGTAAAACTTATTATAAATATAGTGAAACAATAATTAGAGAACTTGCAAATTATTTTAAGGATGAAGAAGCTATAGTAGCATGGCAAATAGATAATGAGTTTGGACATGAGGGTAGTGATGTATGTTATTGTAATGAATGTAAGAAAGTATTTAGAGAATATTTAAGAAAAGCTTATAATAATGATATAGATAAATTAAATGAAATTTGGGGAACTAGATTTTGGTCTCAAACTTATAACGATTTTGAAGAAATACCAATTCCAGCAAAGACAATAACAACACATAATCCAAGCCTTAGAATGGAATGGGAAAGATTTAGAAGTTTAAGTGTTGAAAATTATGCAAAGTTTCAGGTTGAAATATTAAAGGAAATATTAGGAGAAGATTCGGTAATAATTCATGACTTTTCTGGAGGATATTTTGATAAAAGTTTTGATTTTTCAAAAGTGGCAAAACATATAGATGTAGTTGCATATAATAATTATCCAGTATGGGGTGGTCAAAAGGAGCCAATTCCTCCACATGAAATTGCGTGTGGTTTAGATTTCATGAGAGGTGCTAAAAGACAAAACTTCTGGATTACAGAAGCTATAATGGGAGCTCAAGGGCATGATGTTATAGGGTATCTTCCAAGGCCAAATCAGGCTAAAATGTGGTCATATCAAGCAATGGCTCATGGGTGTAATTCTCTTATGTATTTTAGATATAGAGGAGCTACTAAAGGTGCAGAGCAATATTGTTATGGAATAATAGATCAAGATAATAGAAAAAGAAGAAAATTCTACGAAGTTCAAGATTTTTTTAAGGATATGAAAGAAAATGAACATATTATAAATAGTGAAATAAAATCAGAAGTAGCAGTTATTTATGATTATGAATCTATGGCATCCTTTAGAATTCAAAGACAAAGTTTCTTAATGGATTATAAAAAAGAAGTATATAGATTGTATAGACCTTTTTATGAAAATAACATTAATATAGATGTTATTCCATCATATGTGGACTTTAATGAATATAAAGTTTTATTAATACCAACAATGGTTGTATTTAAGCCTAAAGTTCAAGAAAGAATTAAAGAATTTGTTAAAAATGGTGGTAAAGTAGTATTTAGCTTTAGAACTGCAGTTAAAGATTACTATAATAATTTAACATTAGGAGAATTAAATCCAAGTTTTTATAATGAGTTAATTGGTGGTTTTGTGGAAGAAGTAGAATCTCTTCAAGAAGGTCAAAAAGTTAAAATTAAGGGAATAGATGAGTTTATAGGCATCGAAGGTAGTGGAACTGTATTTAGAGATATGTTAAAAACTACTACATCAGAAAGCTTATTTATGTATGATGATGAATTTTTTAATGAATTATCAGCTATAACATTAAATAAGTATGGTGATGGAGAGGTTTATTATATTGGTACTGGTGTAGACAATAATATTATGAATATAATAGCTAAGAAAATATTATCAGAATCAAATATAGAAGTTATTGAATCTGAAGAGGGTATAGAAGTTGTTAAGAGAAAAGTAAATAATGAAGAATATTATTTTATTATGAATCATACAGCATTAACAAAAGAGTTTAATGGAATTTGTTTAAGTTCCTATGAAAGTAAAATAATTAAGAGATAATTTTATAAAAGTAAATATATTTAATATTTTTAGAAGATAATATGTGTAGCCTTAACCATTCTTTTTGTTTGGATAAGGCTATTTTTTATTGGATGGTTTCAATAAATTAAAAAATAAAAGAGATAGATAGTCAAATTTGTTATTGACATGATAAATAATAGTTGTATAATAGTTTGCATAAGAACTAAATAGTTTGTATGCAAACTTAACTAAGGAGAGATTATAGTGAAAAAATCTAAAAGTAGATTATTAGCTGTTAGTAAAAGAGTATTGTTGCTTGTAGCAGGTTTGGTATGGGGATTTGCAGGATTAAGAGTATTTACATTAGGAAGAGGAGATGTTGTGCTAAATAAAGGCAATGTATTTATAAGTATAGTTTTTTCAATTACTATATTTTATATATTCTTTAATTTTATATTTAAAAAAATATTTATAAAGCATGCTAAGAGAATTATAAATAGTAAATTAGAGAAGCAATGTATATTTTCATTTTTTGATATAAAGGGATATATAGTAATGGGATGTATGATGACATTTGGAATAGTCATAAGAAATCTTGGTGTATTTAATCATACATTACTAGGAAACTTTTATATGGGGTTAGGGGCAGCGTTATTTTTAGCTGGTTTAACATTTTTAATAAGTTCAATAAATTTTGAAGAAGCTAAGGTTAAATATAGTGTGTAATATTGGAGGTAAATTATATGAAAGATTATGATTCATTTGAAATAGCTATGCTTATAAAAGAAATATATTCTAATACTATGGGGATAGTTAGTGAAAGCTTAAAGGAGAGTGGATTAACACATCAACAAATAATGATTATTAAATTAATTGCTCATAGAGGACAAGTTACTGTATCTAAGTTGTGTGAGGAAATGTCTTTAGCAAAGGGAACAGTTTCTGGAATAGTTTCAAGAATGGAAAGTATGGGTTATATAAAAAAAATTAAAAATGATGAAGATAAAAGAAATACTTATATTACTTTCTCGGATAAGGGAGAAGAATTTGCTAAAGAATTTAGAAAAACTATAAATGATAGCTTTGACAATATATTTAAAAACTTTACTGAAGATGAAATTATGGAGTTAAAGAAAAATTTAATATATTTAAGAGATAAAATAAAAATGAATTAGATAATTTATTTTAATATTATTGGAGGATGAGGAAAATGAATGGAATGTTAATATTTGCAATAATTACTATAACACTAGCGTTATTATTTTATACAATTGGAGTTTTTGGAGAGAGAAAATCAAAAACTTTAAACAAAAAACATGTTATAATATTTTGGTTAGGATTACTATGTGATACAACAGGTACATTAACAATGTCTCAAATAGCAAAATCAGGTATAGAATCAATAGGATCTACAAGTCAAATGATTCATGGAGTAACAGGATTACTAGCAATTGTTTTAATGCTATTTCATGCTGTATGGGCAACTTGGGTATTGTATAAAAATGATGAAGAGCAAAAAGTTAAATTCCATAAATTTAGCATTGTTGTTTGGGTAGTATGGCTTGTACCTTATATTGTTGGAATGATAATAGGAATGGGTGCATAATAAAAATAGAATAGATATTATAAATTTTATATAATTATTAGGGAGGGATAAAAATGAAGCTGAAAAAGATGGTTGTTTGTATAACAAAAAAAGATATAAAAAATTTTTTGAAGTTACAAGATAAGATTAATATAAGTGATATTTTTATTAATGATTATTTAAGATTAATAGGAGATGTTCAAGTATTTGGAATGAATATAAGTATAGAAACAGAATTAAGTTTTTCTAAAGTTGAACATAATAATATATATTTAAATATAAAGAGTTTTAAACTTTTAAAAATGAATATAGTAAATCCAATATCTAAAAAAATATTTAATTATGTAATTAACGCTTTTACAGATATAGAAGGTGTTACATTTGAAGGAAATGACTTTAAATTAGAAGTGGCAACATTAGTAAATAAATATTATAAGGAACAAAAGTTTATTGATTTAAATAGGGTGCAAGTTATAGATGTATCAATACTAGATAAAGAAGTTGAAATAGAGTTTGGTGGTATAGATATTGATACTGAAATAATTAGAAAAGAGTATGGGAAAAATGAAGCACCTTACGTTGAAGCTGAAATAGTAAGTGATATAGGGTAGAATTTTAATAAAGTATTAAAATAATAAGAGAAAGATTTGGGATATAAAATAAATGAATACAATAATATATTTAACAAGACACGGTCAAACTTTATGGAATATTGAAAAAAGGCTGCAAGGTAGAGATAATTCACCATTAACAGAAGAAGGAATAGAAAGAGCAGCGGAGCTTAGAGATAGGATAAAAGATATACATATAGATATTATATATTCAAGTCCAATTGAGAGAGCACTAACTACTGCTAATATAATTAAAGGTGATAAAAGAATTGAAGTAATAACTGATGATGATCTTATGGAAATGTGCTTTGGAGATTATGAAGGTAAAATAACAGATGAAGTTATGAAAGAGAATCCTAATTGGGATATAAGTCTTATTATGAAAGGAAACACTGAATTAGCAGCACCAAATGGAGAAAATTTATCAGAAGTTAGATTTAGAGTAACTAAGGCAATGAATAAAATTATTGAAGAAAATAGAGGTAAAACTATTTTAATAGTAGCTCATGGAATAACATTAAAGGCTATTATGTATTACTTTAATGATAAAGATGTAAATTCTGAAGTTATGGGACAAGCAACTTTAACTAAAATAAATGTAGATGAAAATAATAGATTTAATATAGAGTTTAAAAATGATGATAGTCATTTTACAATAAAAGAAAAAAAGTTAGGTTGGTAGCTAATTGATTTAATAATAAAAAATCCTGCAGTAATTTTACTGTAGGATTTTTTATTATTAAATTTATCTAAAAAGGAAATAATATTAAAGAAAAGAGGTGCATAGTTATGAAGAAAAAATTATTATATATAAGCGTTAATTCAAAACCAGAAGAGTTATCATCTTCTAAAACTGTAGCAAGAACTTTTATTAATAGTTTTTTAGAAAGGTATAGTGATTTTGAAGTAGAAGAACTAGATTTATATAAGGAACACATACCAAGATTAGAATATCAATATTTTAAAGACAGAAATTGCATAATTAGTGAAGAAGATGCGAAAAAATTACCTGAAAAGGATCAGAAGGAAATAAGAAGAATAAGAGAATTATGTGATCAGTTTATAAGTGCACAAATGTATGTAATAGCAGCTCCAATGTGGAGTTTATCATTCCCAGCACCATTAAAGGAATACATTGATTGTATAGTTCAAGCAGATAAGACTATTTCTTTTGAAGAAGGAAAAAAGCCAAAAGGATTATTAAATAATAAGAATAGATCATTAGTATATATAGAGTCTTCAGGTGGGAATATACCTTGGTTGTTAGATCCTATAATGGATAAGGGAGAAAATTATGTATCCCAAATAATGAAGTTTATTGGAATTAAGCATGTTCAACAACTTAAGGTAGATGGAACTGGTACAAGTGAAGAAGAAAGAAAAAAAGCTATAAAAAATGCTGAAGAAAAGATTGATTCAATATTAGTTGGAATAGATTTAGAGTAGCTAGTTGTCAAATATATATTAAAATGCGAATCAATAGTTAAAATTTTAATAAAAAAAGAAACATTGATAATCTATTATAAAAGTCGATATCTATTAGTTAGTGATATCGACTTTTATGGGTAAGTTTATTTATATTTAAATTTTAGAACTTCTTTTTTTAATGGGTATTTTCTTTTTAAAATAGTAGGATTACTATACCCTAAAAATAGGGGAACTTTTTCAATATAAACATCACTAGTATCAAGGCCAAACCATTTTGATGGTGAAACTGTAAATTTCTTAATAAATAAATTAAGCTTAAGTATAATTGATTCCCAAAGATTTAACTTTGATTCTTGTGAAAGTTGCTCTTGAATTAAGATAAAACGAAAATCGCCAACTATTCTATTTTTTATTGTTGTATAAGTTCTAGATTGAAGTTCGATTTCTCCACTTTCAACTAACTCAGTTGAAAGTTGACGTAAGAAAACATTTAGGTTTTGTTCTACTCTAAATCCAAGATTAAGTTGAACTTTTACAATATAGGATGTTCCAAATGTATCTACTGTATAATCTGCTTGATAAGGTTCATCTGTAACAGAGATGTGAACAAACCAATAAACATCAGCTTTTTTAGGTCTTTTATCTAGAATAGAATACATTATCTTTTTTTCTACCTTTTTACTAGAATAGCTATTAGTTAAATAAACAAGGTTTGTTGCAAACTTTGGTCTAGCATCATCTTTACGTAAATTATTTAATTGTTCTTTATAATCAGAAATTCTAACATTCTCCAATAATCCCATCTTAATATAATAGCTTTTAATCCAAATATACATAACTGATAAAATAATAAAAGCAATTAATACAGCAACAAATCCTCCATGTGTAAATTTAACTACATTTGCAATAAAAAATGAAAATTCAAATGTAGCAAAGAAAACAAAAATAGTTAAAGAAATAATAAAAGGTATTTTTTTCTTTAATAAATAGTTAAATAATAAAATTGAAGTCATTAGCATTGTAACTGTAATAGCAAGTCCATAAGCTGCTTCCATACTTTCAGAGCTTTTAAAGTAAAGCACTATTCCTATACAAACAACCCATAATATTCTATTGATTGAGGGTATATATAATTGTCCCTTAGAATGAGATGGGTATAATGTATGAAGTCTAGGAAATAAATTTAATTTAATTGCTTCAGAAACAAGTGTAAAAGAACCTGAAATCAATGCTTGCGAAGCAATAATTGCAGCTAATGTTGAAATTATTATACCAAACATTAAAAGTGGTTTAGGTATCATTTGGAAAAATGGATTTAAATCTTCTATAGCACTAAAAGATGGATTATTTTTTGCTGCTAATATCCATGCACCTTGTCCAAAATAATTTATTAACAAGCATATTTTAACGAAGGGCCATGTTAAATATATATTTCTCTTCCCAACATGCCCAAGGTCTGAGTAAAGGGCTTCTGCACCTGTTGATGATAGGAATATACCTCCTAAAATAAAAAATCCTAATTTATTTTCATCACTAAAAAGAACCTTTATTGCATAATGTGGTGAAAATGCACGTAATAAAGTCCAATCATTACAAAGGTTTATAATACCAAAGAATGCAAGTGAACAGAACCAAAGTAACATAATTGGACCAAATAATTTACCTATAAAATCAGTTCCAAAATGTTGAATAAAGAAAAGAATAGTTATAATGCAAATTACAATTATAACAATATTATTTTGATTATCACCAAATAGGTTATTAAAGCTAGGAATTAATTGTAAACCTTCAACTGCCGAAGTTACTGTTACAGCAGGTGTAAGCATACCATCGGCAAGTAAAGCAGAACCACCAATCATAGCAGGAATAATAAGCCATTTAGCTTGTTTACGAACTAAAGTAAAAAGAGAAAAAATTCCGCCTTCCCCTTTATTATCTGCTTTTAATGTTATTAATACATATTTTATTGTTGTTAAAATAGTAAGTGTCCAAAATACTAGAGATAAAGTTCCAAGAATAAAATCTTCAGAAACACTTTGTAGACCACCGTTATTATGTATTACAGATCTCATTACATAAAGTGGAGATGTTCCTATATCTCCATAAACTACACCTAATGTTATTAAAACTCCGGCCAAGGTTAATTTAGAAATATTATTTTTTTTATCAATCGACTCCATATTCAACTTCCTTTTCGCAAAAGTAATATTATATATATATTGTGCTAGATTATACATCTAATACCATATAAAAACAATGTGTTAAGAAATGATGAAATTTTATTTAAAATATTTTCAAATTATACTATTGTTAATATGTAGTTGTTTTCAGTTATTAAAAGTTTAGTAAAATATTACTAAATAGGATGAAATGTTAAAATTAAATTAAAATATGATAAAAAAACTATTTTTTTATATAAGAAAAATAATTAAAAACTTTACTTATTAGATAGGTTTATTATAATGAGTTATAGATTAGAATAATATGAGATGGGAGGATGAATATAGTATGTTTAAGCTAAGTGAGTTTCTTAAACCATATATTAAAGAAACAGTAATAGGTTCTGGGGCTAAATTGTTTGAGGCTATTCTAGAATTATTATTACCTATTTTTATGGGGAAAATAATAGATGTTGGAATAGTAAATAAGGATATGACATACATAGGGAAAATGGCTTTAATAATGTTTTTGGTAATAAGTATAGGATTAGCATCAGCTTCTTTATGTCAATATTATGCTTCTTATACATGTCAAAATGTTGGTAATGATATTAGAAAGGAATTATTAAGAAAAATATCTTTATTTTCTTATGCAGATATAGATAAATTCGGTAATTCTACATTAATAAATAGAATGACTAATGATGTAAATCAAGTAGTTTTGGCAGTTGCTATGTTAATTAGGCTTGTAAGTAGAGCACCTTTTTTATGTATTGGTGCCATAGTAATGTCAATATATATAGCACCAAAAATGTCATTAATATTTTTAATTTTAATTCCAATATTTATTTTAGTAATAGCCATAATTATGAAAAAAACTATACCATTATATAAAAATGCTCAGGGGAAAATGGATAGTCTGGGTCATGTTCTTAAAGAAAATTTAACTGGAGTTCGTGTTATTAGGGCTTTTGCAAGACATGAAAATGAAAGTGAGCGTATAAAAGATGCAACAGAAGAGGTATCTAAGGCTTATATTAAAGTTACTAATTTATCGGCATTAATGAATCCTATAACTTCACTTATAATGAATATAGGAATTATAGTTTTACTTTATGTTGGTGGAATTAATGTAAATATCGGAACTTTAACTCAAGGAGATATTGTTGTTTTAATAAATTATATAACACAAGTTTTATTAGCTTTAATAATAGTTGCAAATTTATTAGTTACATTTACTAAGGCTTCAGCTTCTTCAGTAAGAATAAATGAAGTATTAGATTATGTACCAAGTATTAAAGATGAAGAATGTTTAGAAGAGATTTCAGAAGAATTATTAAATAAAGAAATTGTAGTTTTTGACAATGTAACTTTTAAATATAACTCAGAAGAGGTTTTATCGGATTTATCATTTTCAATTAAAAAAGGTGAAGTCTTTGGAATTGTTGGAACTACAGGAAGTGGTAAATCAACTGTTGCAAATTTAATACCAAGATTTTATGATACAACAAAGGGTAAAGTATTATTTAAGGGGAAAGATGTAAGAAAGATATCACAAAATTCTTTACATGAGGAGATTGGTATAGTACCTCAAAAATCAGTATTATTTACAGGTACTATAAGCGAAAATATTAAATGGGGAAAAGAAGATGCAACTAATGAAGAAATAATAGAAGCATTGAAAGCTGCTCAAGCTTATGACTTTGTTAGTAAAATGGAAGATGGCATAGATTCTGTTATTTATGAGGGAGGAAAGAATTTTTCTGGTGGGCAAAAGCAACGTTTAGCTATTGCAAGAGCTTTAGTTAAAAAGCCTTCATTGATTATTTTAGATGATAGTTTAAGTGCTTTAGATTATGCAACTGACAGAAAGCTTAGAGAATCTTTAAAGGAAAATTTAAAAGATACTACTACAATAATAATTTCTCAAAGAATTAGTTCAATAATTTCAGCAGATAAAATTTTAGTATTAGATGATGGAAAATGTATGGGACTTGGAACTCATGAGGAGTTATTAGAAAATTGTCCTACTTATAAGGAAATATATGAATCTCAAGTTAAGTAAAGGGGGGAGTACTTATGAGTAATTTTAAAAGAGTATTAACATATTCAAATAAATATAAAGTTCAAGTTATACTAGCAATTTTATGTGCTTTTATTACTAATATTGGGATAGTTGTTGCAACATATTTAAGTGGATTAGCAATAGATGAAATTGGTGGAATAGGTAATGTTAATTTTGAAGGTTTAGTAATAATACTAATAGCACTTGGATTTATTTATTTAATTTCAGCTATATTTCAATGGTTTATATCAAGATATGCCAATAAAGTTTCATACTTAATAGTTAGAGATATGAGAAGAGATACCTTTGAAAGTTTGAATAAGCAGCCATTAGCTTATTATGATCATAATCCACATGGTGATATTATTAGTCGTTTTACTAATGATTTAGATAATGTTAGTGATGCTTTAGCAGTATCAATTACTAATGTATTTTCAGGAGCAGTTACTGTAATTACAGCACTTATATGTATGCTATATTTAAATGTTAAAATTACTTTAGCTATATTAGTAGTAACACCTATATGTTTTTTCATTGCTTCAATGATAAGTAAATTTAGTCAAAAATCATTTTTAAAGCAACAGCAATCAGTTGGAGAATTATCCTCGTTTGTATCAGAAATAGTTGGTAATCAAAAAATTGTAAAAGCATTTCATAGAGAAAAAACTGCTATGGAACAATTTGAAAAAATTTCAGATAACCTTTGTGAAACTGCTACAAAAGCTATGTTTGCTTCAGCAATGATTAATCCAAGTACAAGATTTATAAATAATATATCTTATATAGCTGTTGGTCTTGTTGGTGGAGTTTTAGCTATAAAAGAAGGGGTTTCCGTTGGAATAGTTTCAAGTTTTTTAATATATTCAGCTCAATTTGCAAAGCCTTTTAATGAAATATCAGGAATAACATCTCAGATTCAAACTGCATTTGCTTCATTAACTCGTATATTTAATATAATAGATGAAAAGCCAGAAGCTCCAGATAAAGAGGATGCCGTAGATTTAAATAACTGCATTGGTAATGTAAAAATTGAGAATGTATATTTTTCTTATGATAAAAGTACTTCCTTGATAGAAGATTTTTCTTTTGAAGCTAAGGATGGTGAAACAGTTGCTATTGTGGGACCAACAGGATGTGGAAAAACTACATTAGTTAATTTATTAATGAGATTTTATGATATAGACAAAGGGGCAATATATATAGATGGTACTAGTATTAAGAGTATAACAAGAGATAGTTTAAGAAAGAATTTTGGTATGGTACTTCAAGATCCATGGCTTTTTAATAGTACAGTAAAAGAAAATATTGCTTATGGAAAACCAGATGCAACAGAAGAAGAAATAATTAATGCTGCAAAAGCAGCTCATGCACATTCTTTTATTAAAAGGTTAAAGAATGGATATGATACTATAATAAATGATGAAGATTTATCAGCTGGGCAAAGACAATTATTAACTATAGCTAGGGTAATGCTAGCACAACCTAAAATTCTTATATTAGATGAAGCTACAAGCTCTATTGATACTTTAACAGAAGTTAGAATACAAAGGGTATTTTTAAAGCTTATGGAAGGAAGAACTAGCTTTGTCATTGCTCATAGACTTTCAACTATTGTTAATGCTGATAAGATATTAGTAATGAATAAAGGAAATATAATAGAACAAGGAAATCATAAGGAGCTTTTAGAAAAGAAAGGATTCTATTATGATTTATATAATAGTCAGTTTTCATATTAGTTCTATTTAAATTTTGAATTATTTTTGTAATTTAAAATAAAGTAAAGGTCTTAATAAATCAAAAAATTTATTAAGACCTTTGTTATTTTAACTAAAGTTAATATTTCTTTTACTTCTAAATGTTAAGTATTTATTCTTTATAGATATAATTAAAAACTATCTAGAAGCCTTTCTATATCCTGCATCAATGGCTTCTTGTTCACTATTAAAGTTAACAAGATATTTAGAATCTGACATGTTTTCATAATCTTTTTGACCAGGACAGTGGTAGATTTTTGATTTTGAGTTTCCTCTTATTACAGTTTTTTCAGTAGAAGAAGTAGTATTATTTGAATTATTAGTTGAGTTATTATTTGAAGCAGTAGAATTAGTAGTAGTGTTAGTATTAGTGCTATTTGAGTTAGTAGTAGAATTAGTTGTATTATTATCAGATGATTCAGTTTTAACTATTTCTTCACCACTAAGTGCACTATTACCAGTTGCATAATCTATTGTAATTCCAGGTTGAACATTATATACAAATACATTAAATTCAATTCCTTCACCATTATCTTCTACAGATTTTGCTTCCATTTGAACACCAGTTGCAACAAGATTATTTCCTTCAAATACAGGTGTTACTCTATATAAAACGTGATTATTGGTTTCTTTTATATAGTCAGCTACCATATTTTCATATGGCAACATTAATGTTGCATTAAAGTATCTTGTACCAGTAATTAAGTTTCTATCATTTGCATTTTCAGCAGTTAATTGATAACCAATTAAGTGAGATCTATTATAAAGATATTTTCCTTCAACAATATCATATTTTACTGATTGCCAACCACTTGGTTTAACAGAACTAATAGATTCTCTTTTTTCTGTTGGCATTATATCTGTTCCTATATTAGAATATGCAACACCACATCTTCCTAAGCTATCTAATGGACTATATTCTTCAAAAGAAGTAGTTGTTAAATCAGATTCAGAAAAATTAGGTACATTATTATTTAATATTATATAGTCTTTTCCAGAGTATTTTGGAATGTCAGAAATATTTATATTATTATTTTCATCTGGATTAGTTAAAAGTATATTATTAGAATTAGAGTTTTCAGCAGTTTGTCCACTATTATTTGCAGAAGAAGTATTAGTTGAAGAGCAACTAATAAATCCAAATAAGCATACTAAAACCCCTAAAGTCATAATTAGTGATTTTTTTAATTTAAATATATTTTTCATTAGTATATTCTCCTATAAGTTTCTTTTGTTATTTTTTCATGAGATGATCCTTGAAATTCTTTTACTTCAAGTAGCTCCCATAAGTTATTGTTTAAATCAATATCAAAATAAAAGTCTGATGGGTAAAGACGATTCCATTTATAAACAACTATAGTATTTATATTATTTATATAATTTTTCACTTCTTTGTTTTCGATTAAACAAAAATCAGTGTCATGGCATTCATCTAAAAAGTTTTCAGAGACTTTTATATTGCCATCATCAATATCTTTATATAATTTATAAGAATATTCATTCATAAAAAGATTTTGATTTTTTATAAGTTCTTTTATATTAGCTCTAAGAACTTTATCTTGGCTTTGTCTTCTTTTATTAAACATAAGGCCATTTTTATCATCTAAACAAACAATTATATTCATTAGTATACTCCTTTCTATATTCTTCGTAATATTATATCAAAGATTGATGAATATTTAATATTTAGAATTTAAAAAAATTTAGGAAATTTGTGGTTTATTATTTTTTAACAAGAGTTTTATGAATAGTTACAATACTGTAAGGTAAATGTAATGAAGTTAAATATGACTTTAATTTTATAATTATTATAATAAAAGCATAACGAAAGACAAAATAGGAGCTGATTATTAATGAAAAAATTAATTGAAGTAATAAAAGTTGTTGGACTAGTTATGTTTGCAGGGTATGATGAAGAGAAGTTTCACTTATATCAAAAATAAAAGTTAAAAAATTATGATGAATATGTATATAAAGATAAATAAAAAGTATTATAATGTATAATGAAGCTTTGATTAATAGATAAAAATATTAATAAAGCTTTTTATTTTAAGTAAATTTAAAATAGATAATTATGTAAGGAGTATAAGATGAGTAAAATTTTTATAGTTGAAGATGAAAAGACTATTAGAGAGGAGCTAAGCATTTTTTTATCTAGATATGGATATGAAATAGAAGCTCCAGAGAATTTTGAAAATATTATAGAAGATATAAAGAAAAGTAATTCAGATTTAATATTATTAGATATAAATTTACCTATATTTGATGGATATTATATATGTAGAGAAGTAAGAAAATTTTCAGAAATTCCAATAATAGTTGTTACAAGTAGAGATAGCGATATAGATGAACTTATGAGTATGAATTTAGGAGCTGATGATTTTATAACTAAGCCTTATAATACTCAAATTTTACTTGCAAGAATTGAAGTGATTTTAAAAAGAGTAAATAGAAATTTAGTACCGCAGGATGTATTAGAGTATAAGGATATGAAGGTTAATTTATCAAATGGAACAGTAAATTATAATGATAAAACTATTGAAATAACAAAAAATGAATTAAAAATTCTATCTTATTTAATAAAAAATAAAGGGAAAATAGTTTCTAGAGAAAACTTAATGAATTATCTTTGGGATTGTGAAATGTTTATAGATGATAATACTTTATCAGTAAATGTCACAAGAATTAGAAAGAAACTTGAAGAAATAGGACTTAAAAATATAATTGAAACTAGGAGAGGACTAGGGTATATAATATCATGAGTATAATTACTTTTATAAAGGAAAGGATGATTTTCTTTATAGTTAATTTAATTATGTTTTCATTAATAGGAATATTAATGAAAATAGCAGAAGTGACAATAAATACAATACTTATATTGTTTTTTATATGGTTTGGACCCGTAGTAATATATATGTTTTTTGAGTTTATTAAGTATAATAGATATTTAAAGAACTTAACTGATACTATGGACGGTTTAGATAGAAAATATTTATTGCCAGAAATTATTAATGAACCTATATTTCAAGAAGAAAGAATTATTAATGAAGTTTTAAAAGAATGTAATAAATCTATGCATGAAAATGTTAAATACTATAAAGATGAGCAAATTGAGTATAGAGAATATATAGAAACATGGGTACATGAAATAAAAACTCCAATTGCATCAGCTAAGCTTATTTTAGAAAATGATGATAGTAATTTAGGCTCAAGAATTAATTATGAAATGAAGAGGGTAGAAGGCTTCATTGAACAAGTTTTATATTACGCTAGAAGTAGTGATGTAAGTAAAGATTATATAATTAAGGAGTTTTCATTAAGAAATGTTGTAATGAAAGCTGTCAAAAGTAATAGTAGAGATTTTATAAATAAAAATATTAAATTAAATGTTAGTGATATAGAGGGAACTATTTTTAGTGATGCAAAATGGGTAGAATTTATTATAAATCAAATTATAATAAATGCAGTGAAATTTTCTATAGCTAATAAAGGTGAGGTTTCAATATTTTCAAAGATAAATGAAAATAATATTATTTTAACTATAGAAGACAATGGTGTTGGAATAAGTGAAAAAGATATAGATAGAGTATTTGAAAAAGGCTTTACTGGAGAAAATGGACGTAAGTTTGGAAAATCAACAGGGATAGGTCTATATTTATGTAAGAAGCTTTGTGATAAGCTTGGTATTGGAATAAGTTTAACTTCAAAGGAAGGTTTAGGAACTAAGGTAAATATAGTATTTCCACAAGGTAAATTTACTGATTTTTAATTTAGTAAGAGATGAGAATTAATATCTATAATAAAGTTAAATTTTAGTATATAATATTATAAAATGATATTCTTAGGATGGGATTAAATCATGTTTGATAGTTGTAATATAAAAAATGATGTTAAATATTGCCTTGATAAGCAAATAAGAAATGAGATTATTAAGGTTAGAGATACATGTATTTATAGATTAAAAAATGCAGATATATTACTATTTGGTTCTATAGCAAAGGGTAAATATAGGATTAGTAGTGATATTGATATATTAATATTAGTTGATCAGAATAAAACTATTAGTGAATTGAGAAAATTAAGACATGAACTAGAAGATGATATAGATAATCTGAATTTAAGTAGAAATGTAGATATTAAATTATATAATAAAGATAGATATATTGAACTAAGTAGAGAAATAAGCTTTGAGCAAGATATAGTAAAAGATTTAATAGATATAAGGTGGTGGAATTATGGTTAAAAGAGATATGTTTTATTTTGCAGATATTGATGAAAAATTTATAGATTCAACAAAAGATAATGAAGGGTTAGAAGATGGGGTATTAGTCCATTGTCAGCAATGTATTGAAAAAAATTTAAAAGCTATTATTCAAAAAAAATATGGAGTAATATCAAGAGAACATAATCTTGTTAAACTGTTAGAAGTATTATATTTACAAGGTTATCCAGAATTAAAAAAGTATAAAAGTTTGTGTAGAGACTTAAAAGACTTTTATTTTAGTAGAAGATATGCTAGTGATGATTATGAAGTTTTGACATATGAAGAATATATTGATTATATTAATAATTTTTATGAGCTATTAAATGAACTAAAAAAAATTAGAAGTGAATTTGAATAAATTATATAAAAAATATCTAATAACATGATAAAGATGTTATTAGATATTTTTTTATTTTATTATTAATTAGATTACGATTTTGTAAGATTACTGAAATATAATTCAATATGTACTTTGATAACATTAGTATAAAATAAATAATGAAGACAGCGATTATTACAAATACTTATATAGATAAAATAATTGGAGGGAAGATTAAATGAAAAATATATTAAAAGTTGAAAAAATAGAAAAGTATTATGGAAATAAAGATAATATAACAAAAGCTATAGATAATATTAGCTTTAGAGTAGACAAAGGTGAATTTGTTGGGATAATGGGACCATCAGGAAGTGGTAAAACAACATTGCTTAATTGTATTTCTACAATAGATACTGTAACTACAGGAAATATTATAATAAACGATAAAGATATTACAAAAATGAGATCAAAGCAATTAGAAAACTTTAGAAAAGATGAATTAGGATTTATATTCCAAGATTTTAACCTTTTAGATACATTAACAGCATATGAGAATATAGCATTAGCATTAACAATACAAGGGGTTAAACCTAGAGAAATAGACACTAAAATAAAAAATGTTGCAAAAAGTTTAGGAATATTAGAAGTTTTAAATAAATATCCTTATCAAATGTCTGGAGGACAAAAGCAAAGGGTAGCATCTGCAAGAGCAATTGTAACAAGTCCATCACTTATTTTAGCTGATGAGCCTACAGGGGCATTAGATTCTAAATCTTCAAGATTACTTTTAGATTCTTTTGAAAATTTAAATAAAGATTTAGAAGCAACAATTTTAATGGTTACCCATGATGCTTTTACTGCAAGTTATGCTCATAGAATTCTATTTATTAAGGATGGTAAAGTTTTTAATGAATTAGTAAGAGGAAATGATTCAAGAAGAGAGTTTTTCAATAGAATAATTGAAGTAGTAACATTGCTTGGAGGGGATGTAGAAAATGTATTCTAAAATAGCAATAAATAATGTAAAAAAGAGTTTTAAAGATTATACAATATATTTTTTAACAATAGCTTTTGCAGTTTGTATATTTTATAGCTTTAATGCTATAGATGCTCAAAAAGCAGTATTAGATATGAATAAAAGTCAAGCAGAATATATGACAGTTGTAACAACATTAATATCATATGTTTCAGTATTTGTATCATTTATTTTAGGTGGTTTAATTCTATATGCAAATAATTTCTTAATAAAGAAAAGAAAAAAAGAACTTGGAATTTATATGACTCTTGGAATGAAAAAGAGTAAGATATCAAAAATATTATTAGGTGAAACTTTAATAGTTGGAATTTTATCTTTAGCAGCAGGACTATTACTTGGAGTATTACTTTCACAAGGGTTATCATTATTTACAGCTAAACTTTTTGAAGTAGATATGACTGAGTTTAAGTTTATAATATCATTTGGGGCAATTAGTAAGACAATTCTTTACTTTGCAATTATATTTGGTATATTAATGATATTTAATACAACTATAGTATCAAGATACAAATTAATAGATATGTTAAATGCAGGGCGTAAAAATGAAGAAATAAAGATTAAAAATCCAATAGTATCTTCAATAATATTTATTATTTCAGCACTTATATTAATAGTGGCATATTACCTTGTTAGTAAAGTTGGATTAAATATGCAAAAGATTGAATTCAAAGCTTCTATAGTTTTGGGGATTTTAGGAACAGTAGGATTTTTCTTTGGTATATCAGGATTTTTAATAGCTATAGTTCAAAAAAGTAAAAATATATATTTTAAAAAGTTAAATATATTTATAACTAGACAAATTAGCAGTAAAGTAAATACTAATTTTATTTCAATGGCAGTTATTTCTCTTATGTTATTTATAACTATAGTACTTTTATCAACAGGACTTAGCTTTAAAAATGCATTAGAAGCTGGAATTGTAGCACCTTTTGATGCATCTGTTAAGCTGTATACAGAAGAAGGGGATAAGTATACTAGTATTGAGCAACTTCTAAATATAGCTAAGTATGATTTTAAGGATAATAAAGCTATCTTTTTCAATACATATAGAATGGATGGACCAGATCCAAACTCTATATTAAAGGATTATGCAGTAGGAGAGTTTAAAAAGGATTTAGATAACGGAAAACAAAGATGGGAATCTATTGATTTAATTAAATTATCTGATTTCAACAAATTAAGGGAATTAGAAGGAAAAAGCACATTTACCATGAATGATGATGAAGTTATGCTTCTTTCAAATTTTAATACTGCAAAATCATCTATAGAAAATATGATAAAACTTAAGGGAATAGTTAATTTAAATGGAAAAGAGTATAAAGTAGCAAACACAGAATATTTAGATGATGCCCTTTATAATTCTTCAGTAGCAGATAATGTATTAACACTTATTGTAAATGATAATTTTGATGGTGATATATACTTAAGTAATGCATATATGAATGTTAATTATAAAAATCCAGGTGATGAATCAGCAGAAGAAGATATAAAAAATTCATTTTATAATACAAAAGATAATAAAGAACTTTATGATTTGCCATTAATAACATATACAAAACAAGATGTATATGATCAAAATAAAACTATGGGTGTGACTATACTTTATATTGGATTATATTTAGGAATTGTATTCTTAATAGCAAGTGCCGCAGTTCTTGCACTTCAACAGTTATCAGAAGCTAGTGATAGTAGTGATAGATATAAAGCATTAAAGAAAATTGGCGCAACAGAAAAAATGATAAATAAAACTATATTTGCCCAAACAGTAATTTACTTTGTAATGCCATTAGGTCTTGCAATAGTAAGTTCAATAGTTGGAATAAATGTAGTAAATAAGTTTTTAAGTATGTATGGAAATACTAATATAGTTCCAACATCATTACTTACTTTAGCTATACTTGTAATAGTATATGGTGGATATTTCTATGTAACATATACAGGATATAAGAGTATAGTAAAAAATTCAAAATAAAATATTATAGTGGTATATATGGTATTCTTCGTTTGGGAGAATACCATATTTTCTATAATTAAAAATTACAATAAATATAAAATAAAGTAATGAATAAGTGATAAATCGATATATTTTTATTGAAAAACAATAAAAAAGTATTGCGAAATAATAAAGAAGGCTTTATTATATAAGTAACAATTATATCATAGATTATGGAGGCGTTATTATGAAAAAATATATTATAAATTTAATTCTATGTATACCGTTTATTTTATCAATTTTGTTCTTTATCAAAAGAAGTACTATGCAAGATGTATTAGAAGTTAATGGTGTTCTTATTGAACAAGGTTTTGGATACTCAGCAATGGGGGTTATATTGTTTATATTAGGTATACTTTTAGTTTGTATAAGAATAGGAATATATTTCTTAAAAAAACAGACTAAATAATATGAACAATAATAAGTATTGTTAGGAGAGATAGCAGAAATTTAATATTATATATTGGGTTAGGGTATTAATTAATAATATACATATGGGAGTATAAGATGAGTAGAAAAATATATATTTTAATGATAATGATTATAGTTTCATCTTTTCTAATAATTATAGGTGGTAATCTATATAACTATATAAATCAAAATAGACTAACTTATGAAGCTGATAAAAGATATGAAGAATACTTAAATAATGTTATGAGATTTCCAGTTGAAATTAAAGGTGGGGAATACCGTGGTATAGATTATGGAGATATATTTTTACTTAATGAAGATGATGGGGATAAAAAGTTTGAAGATGTTTCAAAAAAGATATTTATTGATGAAATTAATACCAATTATTCTGAGTATGTAATTACTAATGACACTAGTTATATAGCCATAAATATAGGGAGTGAAATTAAATTTATAGAGCACTCAGTTCCAATAAGTAGTATTTATTTAAAAAATTTAAAAGATTTTATGAGAGAAATAAATGATAATAGTATAAATGTATTTCCTTTTAATGATGGAATATATTGCTTTATAAGTACAAATGAACAACAATATATATTTAATATCGAATCAGGAAAAATTATTTGGACAAGGGGTGCATATTATGAATCTCCCACAGTCGATATTTTTAATGATACTTTAAAATGTGGTGGAGATTTGAGTACTAATACTTACATATTTAACAAATACGGAGAACTAGTTAAAACTATAAAACCACAACTTAACTATATTGGTTTAATAGTGGATATAAGTAAATTTAATATAATAATATTAATTTTAATTATTATTCAAAGAATGTGTAAATTTAATATTAAAAGCACTTTGATAAGAAATATAGTGAATGTATTTATAGTTTTTACTATTATATTAGTACTTCTTTTATTTACAATTGTAGTTGCTTTGAGAATATCAGGATAAATTTTACTTTCGTTCTTATACCGTTAGGTATTAAAATAATAGAAATAATTTTTAATGTTGTAGGTATATATGCTACATTTTTACTTATTAGAGATTAAAAAATAAATTAAAAAAATTTTTAATTTACAATTTTAAAGTATTATGAATAGAAAATTAAATATTAAATCACTAAAAATACCGTGTTATTTAAATAAATATACGGTATTTTTGCTTGCAATTCAAAAATTTTGAAACATTAATTAGTTTTGAAAAGTCTAATAAGTGAAGCATCGATATTAAGGAGGAAAATATGAGTAATATTCTGACGATAAGTGATAATATAACAATTGATTTTAATGAAAATAAACTTGTAAAACAAGCTATAAATGGAGATAAGAACTCTTTTATTTGTATTTTTAAAAAATATAAAATTGATTTATATAAAATTGCATATATGTATGTAAAAGATGAGGAAAAAGCTTTAGAAATATTACAAGAAACAATAGTAAAAGGGGTTTTTAATATCCATAAGCTAAAGAATCCAAGTTACTTTAAAACATGGATAACTAGAATATTGATTAATGTAGCTATTGATATGAATAGGAAAAACTCTAAAATTGAACAATTAGATGAAGGACATAATGTTATAGAGCATATTGAAACTGTTTCTTTAGATGAAAGAATAGATTTATATAATGCAGTTGATTTACTTAAAGATAATTATAAAACAGTAATAATAATGAAGTATTTCAATGATATGAAGATTAAAGAAATTGCTGAAATCATGAGTATTCCTCAAAATACAGTTAAAACGTATCTTACTAGAGCGAGAGTAGAATTAAAAAATATATTAAAGGAGAATTATTTAGATGAATAAAAAAGATTACAATAATATAGAAATACCTAAGAATATAGACTCATTTATAGAAGATTCATTCAATAATGCATATAAATTAAAAAATAGAAAAAGAGTTAAAAATACTTTAGGAATAATAGCTTCTGGACTAGCTTGCTTTATTATATTAGGTATAACTAAACCTGCTATAGCAAGCGCAATCCCACCATTACAAAAAGTATTTGAACAGCTACAAGATAGATTGATTAATGAGGGTAAAGATGTTAATTATATAACTGAAGCAAATAAATCAATAAAGAACAATGGAGTTGAAGTAACATTAACAGATATTATATTTGATGGTAGATATTTATATGTATCATATCTTGTAAAAAGTGATAAGCCTTTTAAAAGTGAGGGTATGGGAATTAGTGAAACCCAACTCTTATATGAACATAATGAAAAGGTGAGTTTTACTTATGAAGAGTTAGACTCTTCAGGAGTAGCAGGTATTGAAGGGGGCTTTATAGATGATAATACATTTGAAGGAATAGAAAAGTATGATTTAAGTTCATTAAAAGCTCAAATACCAGATAATTTTGAGTTTGAAGTATTAATTAACTTATTTAGATGTATACCTGATGTTGGTGATGATAGAGCAGAGTTGATGAGAGTAGGAGATTGGGGATTTAAAGTTAATGTAAATATAGAAGAGGGTTTGTCTAAAAAGATTGAGATAAACTCTACTAATAACGAGGGAATTGGTATTAAAGATGTTGTTATAACTCCATTTGAGGTAATTATAACATCTATGCATGAGGAAGATACAGAATCTATTTTATATAATGTAAGTATTACTGATGAATATGGAAATAGTCTTGATTCAAAAGAACGAACATGGAGTGAAACTTCATCTGAAATTATATTTAATAAAAATAAGTTGAAAGGTGATAAATTATTGTTAAATATTTACAAAAACTCTTCTGAAGATGAGTTAATATTTACAAAGGAGATTAATATAAAATAAAATCTAATCTAATTATAATAAATATTAAATCACTAAAATATAAATTTAAATGAATATATAGTATTTTTTATTTGAAATTAAAAATTTTGTAAGTACCTTGAAATTTAAGAAGTACTATATTTACAAAATATTATATAATTAACTTATAATTATATTGTATTTTATCAGAATAATATTATTTATTAAATTAATAGATATGATAATTTAATAAGTATTATGATTTATAAAAGGTGAGGGAGTATATAATATTGATAGTAGTATAAAAAAGTATAAGATTTATAATATAGTAGTAATTTCTTTGATAGCTATTTGTTTTTTATTATTTAATGTTTTTATTAAAATTTCATTAGATTCAAAAAAAATTTCTCCAAGTGATATTTTAGATAGAGATATAAATGCTGATTTTTTCATTGTAAATAAAGATATTTATATATATGCAGAAGAGATTAAATGGATAAATGATTTAGATTTTAATGAAAGGAAACTAATAGGAACGATTAATAAAAGTAATGTAGAAGAAGATTTTAAAGAGTGGAATTCTACAAAATTAGAAGTAGGTACAGAGATATATGAACTTAAAGGTAATATTAAAGAGGAATATGGAGACCTTATATTACTTGCTAAAATAGGTGAAGAATACATTCCGTATTTTAGATATTCAAACAATGCAAAATTGGATTAATATAGATAATTTAAATATAATATGCTTAATATAAAAATGGAACAGAGATAAATTTTCTGTTCCATTTTTATCTTGTTTTTTGTGGTAATTAATAATGTGATCATAGTTATTGTTATAAATCAATAAAATATAAAATGAAAAATTAAATAGTATTATATTTACATAATATGATATAATTAACTTACAATTATATTAATTTATGTTTGACGAATATACGTATTATAATGCGATTTTAAATATGAAACAGAAATTTTAAGCTAAGAAATAAACAATATAGAAAATATAAATTACTTGGAGGATAAAAATGAAAAAAGTATTAATTTTAATTACGATTTTGAGTGTCTTAATTATTAGTGGATGTGCCCAAAGTAAAGATTTCACAATTAAATTTAAAGAATTTACAGATGAACAAAGTGAAATATTATCATTAACTGGAAATAGAGCGTTTAAATACGATTTGAAAAACTTACCTAAAGATAAAAGCTATGAACTAAATATAGTATATGAAGTTTATAAAAATAAAGAAAAAATAAGAGAAGAAAATATATTAGGTATGGCATATGGACCAACAGAGGATAAGATAGAAGATATTAATATATCAATAAATGTACAAGAAAATAAAATAAGAGTAATGTGTGGTGGGGGATATAGTGATTTAGAGATAGAAGAAGATATATCTAAATTAACAAATTATTATTTTAATGGAACTAGAGAAATAAATATAGGAGATGAAATATATTTATTTCATGGAACCGATGGTGGAAGTTGTTTAACTATGGATAGATTAGGATTGATATCAAAAGAAGATTTAGATAGACTAATTGGGGAAAATGAATTGAATACTTTTATAAAATTAGTATGTAAATAAATTAAAAAATAAGTTTACAATTTTAAAATTTTGTTAGTTAGTTTATTATTAAAGTAATCGATAAAATAGCAATTTATAAATATGATAATTGGATTAATAAATTTATTTACAGAAACTAAAAAAAATATATATATTAAAATAGTTTAGAGAAAAATTAGATAATTATTATGTATAAAATGTAGATAGGAGAATTAATATGAAAGAAAAATTTAATAATATTTATCCTATAATTAACTGTATACTTGTAATGAGTACATTAATATTTAAAAGTATTGACTCTATAATATGGATTATAATATTAATATTTGATTCTGTTTCTTTAAGCATATTAGCAAAAGATAATGGTAAAATAGGAGTGAAGATATTTTCTGGAATAATTATTTTTTATCAATAGCTTGTATATTTTATAAAATTTATGAAATTATTTTATAAAACCACTAAATATAAATTATAATTTTAGGGGGAATTTTATGTTGAAATTAAATTTAAAGTATCAAGATATTTTAATCAAAATTACTGCAAGCAAATTAGTAACTTTAATTATTAATAAAGAAAAGGTTTTAAATAAGATAGAATTATATAATTAACCATTATAAGAGAGGTAACAACATGGCAAATAGTAAGAAACGTAAGAAAAATACAAAGAAAAAAACTAATAATAAAAAAGTTATTAAAGATGGGAAGAGTTTAGAAGTGAATGGACCATTTATGACTTTTATGAGTAAAAAATGGTCAAGAATAACATTGCATATTAGTACAGCAGTAATATGGATTTTCTTTTTATTAGATTTTTTTACATTCCAACGATTGGGAAAATTCCCCAATCCAATATTATCAATTTTAGCATTAGTTGTGTTAATGTTAGAATATGCAGTTTCTAAAGGTTTAAAGAAATAAAGTTTAATTAAATATTTCATAAGTAAAATGTGGTAGGCGATATATTATTTATATTGCAACCACATTTTTTGTTAGTTGAGAAAATTATTTTTTTATAGAAATAATAGCAAGATTTGGTGTGGATTCATCTAATGAAGAGGGTGGAGCTACAGAAATTTGTAAAATATGATAAGGATAATAATAAATTTTATTAAATATATTGAGGAAATTGGTTCAGAAGGAATTATTGCTATTGATAAGGAAGAGAGATTAGTAGTCTTAATTTTAAATCAAAATAATAAAAATGCCGAAGTATACATTGTTATGTAAGCTTCGGCTTAAATTAAATATTTAATTAGTCATAACTACATTATTTGTGGAATCTTTTTTGAATAATTTTTTAAAACAAGAAATTGCAACCATAAATCCTAGGCAGATTAGTAATACTGCAAATATTAATTGTAGTCCATCAGTAAGAAATACAAATTGACCAGCAGTTATTTTTTTCATAATACCTAAAATAGCTTGTACTAATGCTGTAAATGTTACAGATAACATTACAACCATAGGAGCCCATAACATAAAGCCTTTTCTTTTAGTACTTTTTAAGAATACAGCAAGAGTAATTAATACTAATGCAGATAATAATTGATTAGCGGCTCCAAATAATGGCCAAACATTATTATATCCACCAAGTGAAAGAATAAGACCTATCACTAAAGTAAGAATTGTTGCAAAATATTTATTTGTCATTAATTTAGAAATTCCAGTAGCTTCTTTACAATCATCTTTAAATAATTCTTGAAGAGACATACGGCCAATACGTGCAACAGAGTCTAAAGATGTTAGAGCTAATGCTGATACACACATTGTCATTATGCAACTAGCGATATGCTCAGGAATTCCTAAAAGCCCTAAGAAACCAGCAACATTACTTGAAAATATAGCAAAAGGAGTTCCTTCAGGCATTTTTCCTCCAACAGCAGCAGCACCTACTACAACAAGAGCAATTACACCTAGTAGAGTTTCAATAAGCATAGCACCATATCCTATACTTAGCATATCTTTTTCATTTTTTACTTGTTTAGATGAAGTTTCAGATGAAACTAAACTATGGAATCCAGAAACGGCACCACAAGCAATTGTTATAAATAATGTTGGAAATAAGAAGCTTCCATTTACTTCAAAACCTACAAAGGCAGGTAAGTTCATTTCAGGTTTAGCTACTACAACACCTAAAACAGCACCGATAATCATTGCAAGTAATAAGAATGTACTTAAGTAATCTCTTGGTTGCATTAATAACCACATTGGAGTAATTGATGCTAAGAAAAGATAAGCAAAAGTTACTATTAGCCAAGTTGTTTTATTAAAGTATAGAGGAAAGGCTATTCCTACAGCTAGCATAGCAACTAAAAGAACAACTCCAATTATAAATTGTAAGCTTTGACTTGGATTTTTATATTTAATAAAAACACCAAAAATCATTGCAACTATTATAAATAGCATTGAAATTGATGCAGCAGATGCATTGGGTGTAAGTAAAGAACCATCTTGTGCTATTCCATTAAATGTATTAGCAACTATATCAGAAAAGGCTGCAATTACTAATAAAGTAAATATCCAAGCAAATAAAAAGAAAAATTTTCTACCTGCTTTTCCGATATATTGTTCAATTAAGCCACCAATTGATTTACCTTCATTTTTAACAGATGCATATAAAGCAGCAAAGTCATGTACTGCTCCAAAGAATATTCCCCCAATTAGTAACCATAATAAAACAGGTAACCATCCAAACATTGCTGCAATAATTGGTCCTGTTACAGGCCCCGCCCCTGCAATTGATGAAAATTGATGAGAGAATACCACAGATTTTGGTGTAGGAATAAAATCCTCTCCATCCTCCTTTGTATAAGCTGGTGTTTTTGCATTTGGATCAATACCCCAAGTTTTAGCAAGATATCTTCCATAAGTAACATAAGCAATAGCTAAAACTAATATGGCAAGTCCTACTATAGTTAATCCATTCATTATAAAAGCCCCCTTTAAAAAAATAGTATAATTTACAAATAATTCATAAATTCTAATATAATAGTAATTATAGTGATGGTGTGATAAAACGTCAACAAATTTGAAGAAAAAATGATAATTTAATAAAAAAATAATTTATTATTAAAAAAAGTTAAAAAGGAAACGTTTAAATATAGTATTGAATAAATTTATATCAAAATAAGTAAGGGTTAAAATTTTAATTAAGAGGTGAATGGGTGGAAAGGTGGATTAATTCAGTAAGATAAATAAGTTATAAAATAAATATATTACTAAAAACTAAAATAGCAGAAGTTAATTTTCTGCTATTTTTAGTATTAAAACTCTCTTTTAAAATCTATAAATCTTGTTCCTTGAAATGATAAAGTTCCCTTATCACCTTCAGCTAATAATCCGTATTGAGTACCATCTACATGAAATTCTTGTCTTTGTCCATTAGTATATTCAAATGTAACATAATATGTTGTAGAGGTTGTTGACATGTGATTTTCATTACCATGACGATGTGATACTGAAGTTCTTTTGGATACAATTGTTGCAGTTACAGGAACTATTGGTTGTTTGTTATTATAACTCCATTCTTTAATGTTTTTAATAAGAGTGAATATAACAATACCAAATATAAGTAAAAAAAACATAGGAAATAAAAATTGCATAATATTAAAAAATGGATCAATAAACATTATTTTTCCTCCGTATGAATAATTTATAACAATATAATACAATAAATGAATATTTTATACAATGATATGCTATCATAGCATTTTTAGTATTTTATATAAAACTTAAAGGTTTTATTATTATGGACAAGATAAAATTGTAGTTATATAATTGCAAATATAAATTATAAATACGTTTAATATAAAAGTATAATATAGATTTTAGTATAGTTTCAAAGATTGAGTCTTTAATATATGATAATATTTATTTAAAATTAGCTGTAGTACAAGGAACTGCTCATTCAAGAACATTAATTGAAAAAATAAAAAATAATGAAGTTAAATATGACTTTATTGAAGTAATGGCTTGTAAAGGTGGTTGTATAGGTGGCGGTGGTCAACCTAAAACTACAAGAGTAATAAATGATAAAATAAGACTTAGTCGTATAGAAGGATTATATGGTAAAGATGTAGAATTAAAAATTAAATGTAGTTACCAAAATCCAGATATAATAGCAGTGTATGATGAATTTTATAAAGAACCATTATCACATTTAGCACATGAACTTTTACATACAGCATATAGTTCAAAAAAACATATGCTAGGTCTTGATAATGAAGAAGAAATATTTTCAGAGGAAATTGTATAGTTTGTAGAAGTTAATATTTTTTAGTAAGCTGTCTTAAATATATATTTTTAGGGCAGCCTATTTATATTAAACTATTAAAAATAATAAATATTAAAAGGTTTTATAATTTTTAAATATGATAGATAACATAGAATTATTGTGTATATATTTAAGGTAAGTGAAATTTATTATATAAATAGAGGTGATAAAAGTGGATATTAGAGCCATAATACAAAAGCTATATGATACTAATGATGCATCAAGAGAAGAGTTATTGTATCTATTAGACAATATAGATGATGATAGTAAAAAGTTTCTTATAGAAAAAGCTTATGAAACAAGATATAAATATTTTAAAAATACAGTATTTGTTAGAGGTCTAATAGAAATTAGTAGTTATTGTAAAAAAGATTGTTTATATTGTGGTCTTAGAAGAAGTAATAAAAATGCCGAAAGATATAGATTAGATATAGATGATATATTGGAGTGTGCTAGAAGAGGAGACGAGCTAGGATATAAGACTATAGTTTTACAAGGTGGAGAAGATGCTTTTTACACAGATGAAAAAATGATTGAAATTATAAAAGCTATTAAAAAAGAGTTTCCAAACAATGCATTAACTTTATCTATTGGAGAAAGAAGTTATGAGTCTTATAAAAAACTATATGAAGCTGGAGCAGATAGATTTTTACTTAGACATGAAAGTGCAACTAAGAGTCTATATGAATCTATACACAATACTGAATCATTTGAAGAGAGAAGACGTTGTTTAAGAGATTTAAAGGAAATAGGATTCCAAGCAGGAGCAGGTTTTATGGTAGGATTACCTAATCAAACTAATGAAGATTTAGCAAATGATTTAAGATTTGTAAAAGAATTAGAACCTGCAATGTGTGGTATAGGGCCATTTATTCCTCATAAAGATACACCTTTTAGAGACTGCATAGCAGGTACTACAGAAAAAACTATAATTTTACTTGCAATAACAAGACTATTATTACCAAGGGTATTACTACCAGCGACTACGGCACTTGCAAGTATTGATAGTAATGGAAGAAATGAAGGATTAAGAGCTGGAGCAAATGTTATAATGCCAAACTTATCACCAATGGGAGTTAGAAAAAAGTACTCTTTATATAATAATAAAGCATTTATATTAGATGAAGATGCAGGGTATAGAAAGAGTATAGAGAAAAAGCTAAAGAAAGCAGGCTTTGAATTTGTTGTTTCAAGGGGAGATAATCCAGACTTTGCATAGTTTTAGAATTTGGGGCAATGTGATGTGATTTTGATTAATTTCCAAGAAACATATTATCAAGATTCTTATAATAAGATGCATCCAAAATCTTTAAAAGGAGATTATGAATATCATTTAACTGCTTTTGATAGAGTAATGGAAGCTGGAATAGATGATGTCGGAGCAGGTGTATTATTTGGTCTTGCTGATCCTAGATTTGAAGTATTAGCTCTTATGATGCATAATTCATTATGTCTGTGAGCCTAATGCAATTATGACTCTCCTTGAATTCACTTTAGATTATGGAGATAAAGAATTATATGATAAAGCTCAAGAAATAATAAATGCAGAAGTTGAAAATATTCCAAGAGAAGATATAAAGAATCTTACTAAAGCAAGTTTAGAAAAAATGAAAAATGGTGAAAGAGACTTTTATTTATAGGAGGTTAGTATGAATATAACTCCAAATTCAAATAGAAAACATATAGGGATATATGGAAATACAAATAGTGGGAAATCATCTCTTATGAATACTATTTTAGGGCAAGATATATCACTTGTATCTAGTGTAGAAGGAACCACTACTGATCCTGTTCAAAAAGCTATGGAGCTTATTCCTTTTGGTCCGGTTTTATTAATTGATACAGCAGGACTTGAGGATAAAAGTGAGCTTGGATCTATAAGAGTTAAGAAAAGTTATGAATTCTTAAAAAGGTTAGATTTTGCTTTATATGTAGTTGATGCAGGAAATGCTGATTTAAACACTTATAAAATTTGGAAAAGAGAAGCTACTAGATATAATTTAGATCATGTTGTAGTTATAAATAAAGTAGATACTGTAAGTAATGAAGACATAGATAATTTAGTTAAAAACTTTAAATCATATGTTCTTATATCTGCTAAGAATAAAGTTGGAATTGATGATCTTAGAAGTGAAATGATTAAGCATCTAGAAGATGGTGAAGAGGAAAGACCTATTGTTGGTGATTTATTAGAATATGGTTCAAAAGTAGTTTTAGTAGTTCCAGTTGATAGTGAGGCACCAAAGGGAAGAATAATTCTTCCACAAGTACAAGTTATAAGAGATTGTTTAGATCATGGTATAAAGACTTATGTTGTAAGAGATACTGAGCTTAAAGAAGCTATTGAAGAGTTAAAGGATATAGATTTAGTTATAACTGATTCTCAAGCTTTTAAAGAAGTTGATAGTATAATACCTAAAGATTTGAAGCTTACTAGTTTTTCCATATTATTTGCTAGACAAAAAGGCGAGTTTAATGAGTTTTTAAAAGGCGTAAAGAAGCTTGACACTTTAAAGCCAAATGATAGGATATTAATTTGTGAAAGCTGTTCACACAATGTATCACATGAGGATATAGGTAGGGTTAAGATACCAAATATGTTAAGAAAAATAGCAGGTGGAGATTTAAATATTGATTATATGGTTGGTTATGATTTCAAGGAAAATGTTGAAGACTATGATTTAATAATTCACTGCGGTGCATGTATGGTAAATAGAAAAAGTGTATTAAATAAAATAAATGCATGTAAAGAAAAAAATGTACCTATAACTAATTATGGAATGGTTATAGCTTATTTTACAAAAATATTAGATAGATCAGTTGAAATTTTTAAATAATTTATAAAAATATAAGAAGCTAGCTCAAAATATAGAGTAGCTTCTTTTTTTGTATAAGACAATAATAAAAGGTTATATGAATTAATATATGATTTAAATTTTTGTATTTTATGTAGTGGTAAATACTGTATAATGAATATGTAGCAATAAATTTAGGGGGAAGAAGAATGATTAAAAGATATATGGATGTTTTTAAAAGTAAACCTTTAGTAACTGCATTTAGTAGTAGCTTAGTTATTGGATATAGTATTTGTTTACTATACATTATTTTAATAGGAAACAATATGAAGTTATATGAAATTCCTCAAATTATAATTCCCATTTTGATATTTGGAATTTTAATAGGGGGATTTTCAGTATTTCCAGTATTATTATCAATACTTAATTTAATATATTTAATTAATTTGAAAAAAGATGAAGAAATTAAAAAGCAAAAAATAAAAGTAGAAGTTATTACTATGATAATAGGGAGTTGTTTTATGTTTATATATTTAGCTAGTGGCTTACCAAATATAACATATAAAGATTGGAATGAAAGTATATTTTACTTTCAAATTCATACACCTATTGCAACAGAAATGATGTTAACTATAGCCATCTTTATATTAGTTGCTATATTAGGTTACTTAGTATTAAGATTTTCAAAAATAAATAAGTTATCAGTAATTTATTTATTTGATAATAAACCAGAGAATCGTATAGCAATGCAGTATTTACCTAAGAAAAAATGATAAAAAAGAATTATATATGATATAATTTATTTAATGTTAACAATTAAGAAGGGAAAGCATATGAAAGTTAAAATACAAGATGTAGCTAAAAAGGCAGGAGTTTCAGCAACTACTGTATCAAGGGTTCTTAATAATAGAGGATATATAAGTGATGAAACAAGAGAAAAAGTTAATAAAGCAATGAAGGAACTGAATTATTTTCCAAATGATGTTGCACGTTCATTATTTAATAAAAGAACTAATTTAATAGGATTAATTATACCTACTGTAAGTAATCCTTTTTTTGGAGAACTTACCTTTTATATAGAGACTATTTGTAATTCTATTGGATATAAAATATTAATTTGTAATAGTCTTAATAATATTGAAAATGAAAAAAAATATTTAGAAATGCTTATGAGAAATCAAGTTGATGGAATTATAGTTGGAACACACAATCAGGGGATATTAGATTATAAAAATGATAATTTAGCAGCAGTATCTATTGACACATATTTATCAGAAAATATACCAATTATAGGATCTGATAATTATAATGGAGGGAAAATAGCAACAGAATTGTTATTAGCTAAAGGATGTAAAAATATAATTAATATAGATGGAGACTGTAATTTAAAAACACAAGCAAGGTTGAGAAAAGTTGCATATGAAGATGTAATGAAAGCAAATAATAAATCACCTATAACTTATGAAATTATAGGTGCATTTGAGGGGAAAAATCAAATGCAGATTATAAACAAAATTTTAAGTGAAAATCCAGAAGTAGATGGAGTTTTTGCAACAAATGATTTATTTGCAGCAGCTTTTATAAATGAAGCTAGAAAGCGTGGAAAAAGAATACCAGAAGATATAAAAGTAGTAGGATATGATGGAACTGAAACTAGTAGAAGTTTATTGCCAGATTTAACAACTATAAAACAACCAATAGAGATGATAGCAAGAAAAGCTATTGATGTATTGATGAAAGAGATTGAAGGAGATTTTTCTTACAAAAAATCTCACATAGCAATCCCAGTAACACTTTTAGAAGGTAAAACCACATAAAATTATTAATAGATAACATACTAAAATATTATATAGATTTTAGTATGTTACTTTTTTTACATAAATTTAAATGAAACCGGTTGACATATGAAACCGGTTGACATATAATTTATTTATCAAATAAAAATGTTTACAAGATAAAGGGGGATTTTAAAAATGTCAAAATCAAAGGCAGTATATTTAAAATTGAGTGCTTATTTCTTTTTCTTCTTTGTAACTTGGTCAGCAAGTTATTCATTATTTTCTATTTGGCTAGGACAAGAAATAAAATTGAGTGGTGCAGATACTGGTGTTGTATTTTCTGTAAACGCTATCTTTGCTTTGTGTATGCAACCCATATATGGTTACATTTCTGATAAGATAGGATTAAAAAAGAGTATACTAACTTTTATAAGTATATTGTTAATTTTCGTGGGACCATTTTATATATATGTTTATGGACCTTTATTAAAATACAATACAATTTTAGGAGCAGTAGTTGGTGGAATTTATTTAGGAACAGCATTTCTTGCAGGAGTTGGAGCAATTGAATCTTATGTAGAAAAAATAGGTCGTAAGTATAATTTTGAATATGGACGCTCTAGAATGTGGGGATCACTAGGATGGGCAGCTGCTACATTTTTTGCTGGACAGTTATTTAATATAAATCCTAATATTAATTTTTGGATTGCATCTATTTCAGCTATAATATTATTTTTTATAATTTTATCTATATCAATAGAAATGAGTGATGAAGATTTAGAAAAAGCTCAATCTGTTAATATAAAAGATGTGTGTTTGCTTTTTAAATTAAAAGAGTTTTGGTTCTTTATACTTTATGTAATCGGGGTAACTTGCTTCTATAATGTTTATGATCAACAGTTCCCATTATATTATTCATCTATGTTTAGTACAAAAGAACTAGGTAATCAGATATTTGGTTACTTAAATTCATTTCAAGTATTTTTAGAGGCAGCAATGATGTTTATAGCACCATTTATAGTAAATAAAATTAGTGCTAAAAAAGGATTAATTCTTGCAGGGTTATTAATGAGCTTTAGAATTATAGGTTCAGGATTAGCAACAGAACCAATATTAATATCATGTATGAAATTACTACATGCAGTTGAATTACCAATAATGCTAATTGCAGTATTTAAGTATTTAGCCGCTAATTTTGATAATCGTTTATCTTCAATATTATATTTAGTTGGATATCAGTTTGCTTCTCAAGTAGGCGCAACAGTATTATCGCCAATAATAGGTAGATTTTATGATACTGTAGGTTTTAGCAGTACTTATATTATAATGGGATGTATAGTTTTAGTATTTACATTAATATCAATGATTACTTTAGCTAGTTCCCAAAAAGAAAATCTAATTACAACAAAAAATACGAATAGTTTATAAAATGGGGGGAAATAATTATGCTAGATAAAAGAATTGAAAAAGCAGAAGAAGTTTTAAAAAATGCAAAGGAAAATGTAAAGAGTAGATATAGACTTGGGTATCATATTATGGCACCAGCTAACTGGATTAATGATCCTAATGGACTTATTCAATATAAAGGAGAATATCATGCATTCTATCAACATCATCCTTATGATGAAAACTGGGGACCTATGCACTGGGGACATGTTAAAAGTAAGGATTTAGTGAATTGGGAGCATTGTCCTGTAGCCTTAGCCCCAGGAGATGAATTTGATAAGGGTGGATGTTTTTCAGGAAGTGCAGTAGATGATAATGGAAATCTTGTTTTAATTTATACAGGACATAATTATATAGATAAAGAGAAAGATACATTTTATGAAAATCAAAATATTGCAATAAGTAAAGATGGTGGAGTTACTTTTGAGAAATATAAAAATAATCCTGTTATAGCTAAACCACCTGTAGATAGTATACATCACTTTAGAGATCCTAAGGTTTGGAAACATGAAGATAAATGGTATATGGTTGTAGGAAATTCTACAAAGGATAATATAGGAAGAGTAATATTATATGTTTCTTCAGATTTATACAACTGGGATTATGTTGGAACCCTTGCAACAAGCAAAGGTGAGCTAGGGTATATGTGGGAGTGTCCTGATTTCTTTAAGCTTGGGGATAAATATGTATTGAGTTTTTCACCACAAGGAATTGAAAAGAAAGATGGGAAATATCCAAATTTATTCCAAACAGGATATATAGTGGGGGATTATGATTACTCTAAAAATGAATTTGTACATGGAGAATTCCATGAATTTGATAATGGACATGATTTTTATGCAGTTCAAACATTTTTAGATGATAAGGGACGTAGAATTGCAATAGGCTGGATGGATATGTGGGAATCTGATATGCCTACTAAACAAGACGGATGGTGTGGAGCATTAACAATTCCACGTGAATTAACATTAAACTCTGATAATAAAATAATGATGAATCCTGTTGAAGAATTAAAGGATTTAAGAGAAGAATCTATCTTAGAAGAAAAAGATATAAATGTATATGAAAATAAAAGCTATCAATTAAAAACAAACGAAAGAATGATGGAAATTAACATTGAATTTGATTTATCTAAATTTGAGTCAGATAAAATTGGAGTTAAGATAAAAGGAATTGATGAAGAAGAATTAAGTTTAAATTATAATAGAAATATTTCAGAGCTAATTCTTGATTGCTCTAAATGTGGTAAGAATAAGGATAGTGTAAGAAAGGCTATTTTAAATAATGAAGACAAGCTTTCGTTAAGAATATTTATAGATAGATCATCAGTTGAAGTGTTTATTAATAATGGAGAGGCTACTATGACAAGTAGAATTTATCCTAAAAATAAATTTGATGAACTTGAAATTTGCTCAGATTGTAATGGTACAAAAGTTAAAGGTATAGAAGTGTGGAAATTAAGAGATGTATGGAAATAATTTTTAAGCTAAATTAACTGAGTAAGTTTAAGGGAATAAAAACTATAACATAAGTCAATGATTCAAAAGAGTCATTGACTTATGTTATAATTATTTATAGTTATTAATGAGAAGAAACTAATTAGGAAGGGAGATGAAAAGGTGACTATATATTTAAATACAACTAATCCTTTAGAGAATTATAGAGAACTTCTAAATGAAGAATACTTTGTTGATAAATCATCTATAATAGAAATACTAAATAAAAGACTATTCACAAAAAGTAAATATATATGTTTAACTAGGCCTAGAAGGTTTGGAAAATCATCAGTTGCCCATATGTTAGGTGGTTATTATAGTAAAGTTGTTGATTCTAAAGATATTTTTGATAAGCTTAATATTAGTAAATCAGAGTCTTATAAAGAACATCTAAATAAATATAATGTAATTAGTATAAGTTTTAATAGGTTATCAGATATTGGAAATACCTATGACGATTATATAAATAGAATAAAGACTAATTTAAAGGAAGATATAAAAGAACTGTATCCATATATAAATGTAGATAAATATTTATCTATAAGTGATTTATTAGAATGCTTAAATGATAAATTTATATTTATAATAGATGAATGGGATTATATTTTTAATAATAATCTTTTTGAAGAGAATCAGAATGATTTTTTAGAATTTTTAAGAAATCTTTTAAAAGATCAACCTTATGTTGCACTATGTTATATGACAGGAGTTTTACCTATTAAAAAATATTCTAGTGGTAGTGCTCTTAATATGTTTGATGAATATACATTTTTAAAAGATAGAAAATTTGGAGAATATTTTGGCTTTACAGAGGAGGAAGTATTAGAGTTATGCAAGAAAAATAGAAAGATGGATTTTAAAGAATTAGAAAGTTGGTATAATGGTTATTTAACAGCTGCAGGAATAAGAATTTACAATCCACGTTCAGTAGTAAAAGCGCTTCAAAATAATTATTGTGAAAGCTATTGGACAAATCCTGGAGCCATGGATGAAGTTGCTGAATATTTAAAATATAATACTTTAGATATTTGTGATGATGTAATAAAAATGGTTTCTGGAGAGGAAATTGACATAACTATAAATGAAGAGTTTAGAGCTGGTCAAAGGACACCTAGAACGAAAAAGGAAATTTACTCTGCTATGATAGTACTTGGATTTTTATCATATTATGATGGTTATTTAAAAATACCTAATAAAGAGCTTATGCAAGAATTTGAGAAGGCCTTAGAGGATGAATCTTTTGGATATGTTTCAAAGATAATAGAAAATTCAAGAAAAATGTTAAAAGCAACAGTAAATAGAGATACAAAAACTGTAGAGGAAATTCTTCATGATATTCATAATTCAGAAATACCTATTTTACAATATAATGATGAAAATAGCTTATCATGTGTACTTACTTTAGCTTATCTTTCAGCTAGAGATACTTATAGAGTAGAACGTGAAGAAAAGACAGGAAAAGGATATGCAGATTTTACTTTTCATCCTAGACGAAAGAATGATATTCCTTTTATTGTTGAGTTAAAAAAGGATGTACTACCTGAAGTAGCTATAAATCAAATTATAGAAAAAGAGTATGTTGAAAAGTTTAAAAGAGAAAATGAGGGTAAAAAAGTATTAGCAGTAGCGATATGTTATGACTCAAAAAGTAAGAGTCATAGTTGTAAGATAGAAGATATATAATAAAATAGAGCTTCATAGATTTGAAGCTCTTAATTTTTTACATAAATATAGTTTACTTTTAGATAATAAATAACTATGTAATATTATGAAAAATAATTGAGATAAATATTTATAGTTAATAATATAGTATAATTATAAATAGAGATAGATTAAAGTTTAAAAGTAATAGAGGATATATGGAGGTATAAGATGATTACGTGTAAAAATTTATATGATAATAAAAATGTGGAAATTATTGCGTCTAAAGGTGGAGTTAAGGTACTTGAATATAAAAAAGATCTAAGTGTTGATGCTGCAAGTGCAATTAATGCATATTTTGCTTCAGAAATGAATGTTAGAAAGAGACAAGTTTTAATTGAATTAAATAGCGATGCATATACAATAAGTGCTGGTGCAATGCAGTGGACAGCAGGAAATGTGAAAATGGCAGCTGATGTTAAAGGAATAGGAGATTTTTTTGGTAAAGCTATTTCATCAAAGGTAACAAAGGAATCTGCAATTAAGCCTAAATATGAAGGTAGTGGATTATTAGTATTAGAGCCTACTTATAAACATATACTTCTTGAGGATGTTGCTGAATGGAATGGATTAGTGCTTGATGATGGGCTTTTCCTTGCTTGTGAGTCTAAAATTAAGCAAAAGGTAGTAGCAAGAACTAATCTTTCTTCAGCAATGCTTGGAAATGAAGGACTATTTAATTTATGTCTTGAGGGGCAAGGGATAGCTGTGTTAGAAAGTCCAGTTCCAAGAGATGAACTTATAGAAATTAATTTAGAAAATGATGAAGTTAGAATTGATGGAAATTTTGCTGTTGCATGGTCTAAATCTTTAGATTTTAGAGTTGAAAAATCAAGTAAAAGTTTAGTAGGATCAGCTGTTTCTGGTGAAGGATTTGTTAATGTATATCGTGGAACAGGAAAAATTCTTATGGCACCTATAGCTTAATAGATATAGTATAAGGAATTATTACTTTAAAAGTTATTTGGAGAGCTAATTAAGATTAGTTCTCCATTTTTATATATAATATAACTAAGGAGAAGAGTTTTAATGGGGATAATAAGTTTTTTAAAATTAGTAGAAATTCAAACAAAAGTAGCTAGTATCATTCCATATATGGTAGGAACAGCCTTTGCTTTATACAAATTTGATAATTTTAATATGAAAAATGCTATATTGTTATTTTTATCAATGATAATTTTTGATATGACTGTAACAGCAATAAATAATTATGTTGATTATATTAAAGCTATAAAAAAAGAGGGATTTGGATATGAAGAGCATAATGCTATAACAAAATATGGTCTTAAACCTAAAACTGTTTTAGGAATTATTATAGTTATGTTAATAGTATCATCATTATTAGGAATATTATTATTTTTAAATACAAATATAATAATTTTATTAGTAGGATTAGTGTGTTTTACAATAGGAATTTTTTATTCTTTTGGACCTATTCCAATTTCAAGAACTCCATTTGGGGAGATTTTCTCTGGAGTAACAATGGGATTTTTTATAACTTTTTTAGCAATATATATACATATATTTGATAAAGGAATATTAAATATATCTATAATAGACGGTAATTTTGAATTAATGATTAACTTAAGGGTTATTATATCTATATTTGTAATAAGTATTCCACTAATTGTTGGAATAGCAAATATAATGTTAGCTAATAATATTTGTGATATGGAAGATGATTTTATAAATAGGAGATTTACTTTACCAATATACATAGGAAAAGAAAATGCCTTAAGTATCTTTAAATATTTATATTACATAGGGTTTGTTGGTATAAGTATAGGAGTTATTTTAAAGGTTTTACCTATAGTATCTTTATTAACATTATTAGTATTTATTCCAATTAATAAAAATATTAAATCATTTTATATACTGCAATCAAAGAAGGATACTTTTATATTAGCAGTTAAAAATTTTATTTTGTTAAATGTAACATATATTTTTACAATTGTTTTAGGCATATTATTTTAGTTATGGACAGCCTCCTATTATAAATAGGGGGCTGTTTTAACTTTTATTTAGTTAAATTTATTTATATTAGTTCTTTTTTATAAAAAAATCAATATTTTTGTAAAAAGTTATTAGTGGTGGATATTTATTAAGTAGAAACTATACAAAGGAGACGAAAAATGAATATCTTTGAAGAAGTAAAAGAAAGAAGCGATATTTTAGATGTAGCTAGAGCAATTGGGCTTAATTTAAATAGATATAACAAATGCTTATGCCCCTTTCATAATGAGAAAACACCATCCTTTAGTATTTGTAGTAAAAGACAGTTATTTAAGTGTTTTGCTTGTGGAGAGTCAGGTGATAGTATAGCTCTTATTTCTAAATTTAAAGGTTTAAATAACTATGAAAGTGCGATTTATATAAATAAGCTTTTAAATTTAGGGTTAGAAGTTAAAGAGGACAAGTCTATAGTTACTAATAATAAAGCAAAAGATAATAAAATATCTAAAATTAAAAACTATAATAACTCAAAAGTAATAATAGAAGCTTTTGAAAAGTGGGAAAATGACACCTTTTTATTATTAAGTGATTATCGAAGATATTTATCAGAAAAAAATGATGAAGAAACAGCAGAAATGCTAAATATAATTGATTATTATTTAGATATATTTACAAGCAATGATATAGAAGAAAAACTAGAGTTTTATAAGTATAACAAGAAGGTGGTGCAAGCTATAAATGAAAGATTTATCAAAAAAAATAGTTGAAGCAGAATTTTTACCATTAGATCCTTATAGGTCTACTAAGGAAGAGGTACTTTCAGAAGAGACATTTAGATATTTAAATGCTATTGAAAATGAATTTTTCAAAGAAAGTATTTTATTGAAAGTAAGAGATATAGCTAAAAATTTAGGTGTAAAGAATGAATTTAATAGACTATATAAAGCTTATAACAAAGAATATTGTAAAGAGAATAAGGAAGCTAATTATAAAAAATATAAGAATAGATTTAATAGAAATATTTCATCTTATTGTAATGGAACTTCCAATAATAAAGAAACTTCCAAAATTGTAACTGAAGAAAATCTAGTCAATTTTGAAGATTGTCCTATAGATAATTTAGATGCAGGTATTTGGAATGCTAGTTATGATGGTATATGGAAAATTGAAACTAGAAATTTTGAGCCAGTAAAAGTAATGGCATGCCCACATCCTATTTTACCAGTAGAAAGATTGAAAAATGTAGAAAGTGGGTTAGAAAAAGTTAGATTAAGTTTTCGTAGAGATAATATTTGGGAAGATGTAGTTGTTGATAATAGTTTAATTTCTAATAGAACATCTATAATTTCCTTAGCAGACATAGGAATTCAAGTTAATTCTAATAATGCAGGAACTTTAATTTCATATCTAAGCGATATCCTTTCTTTAAATAATAAGAAAATCCCTGTTACAAAAAGTATTAATAGATTAGGTTGGGTAGATAATGACTTTGTACCATTTATGGATAACTATAAATATGATGGAGATATTTCTTTTAAAAGTGTGTATGAAAGTATTAAGGCACAAGGTGATTATCAGTTATGGAAGGAACATGTTAAGGAGCTTAGAAGTAAAAGTAAGATTTTAAAGATTCTAATGGCAGCTTCATTTGCAAGTCCACTTATTGAAATATTAGGAACTTTACCTTTTATAGTTCATTTATGGGGTGGAACTGATACAAGAAAAACTGTTGCTACCATGGTGGCTATGAGTATATGGGGTAACCCTAGTATTGGTAAGCTTATTAAGACTTTAAATTCTACAGTACTTGCAATGTCTAGATATGCTACTTTTATGCATAATTTACCTGTAGCCTATGATGAACTTCAAATTGTAAGAAGTAAATATAAATCTTTTGATGAAATTATAATGCAACTTGCAGAGGGGATAGACAGAGGGCTTGGAAGAGCTGATGGAGGAATTCAAACACAAGGTACATGGAGAAATATTTTTCTATTTACTGGTGAAGAGCCTGTAACTAAGGAATATTCAGGTGGAGGAGCTAAAAATAGAGTTCTAGAAATTGAAGCAACTGCAAAAATTATAGATGATGGAGTATTAACTGCTAATTTAGTTAAAAGTAATTATGGATATGCATCTAGAGATTTTATTGATAACTTACCACAAAAGGAAGAAATTATTAAGAGATACAGTGAAATTTCAAAGGAAGTTAATAGTACTACAGAGCTTAAGGATAAGCAAGCAGCTGCTGTAGCAACAGTTCTTTTAGGTGATGAGCTTAGCAATAGTATTTTTAATGATGACTTATTAACTATTGAGGATATTATTGAAGTTTTACCTAAGGAAAGTGAGGTTGATTTAGCTGAAAGATCCTATAACATTATAAATGATTGGATTGGTCAAAATATAAATAAGTTTAAGAATAATGACAATAACGAAATTTATGGCAAAATCAATACTGTAAGAGGTGAATGTTTTGTAATTAAATCTATTTTAGTTGATATGCTGGAGGAGAGAAATATTAGCTTTGATGGTATTAAAGCTGGATTATCAGAAAAGGGCTTTTTATTTAAAGACAATAGAAATAAATATACTCAAAGAGTTAGAATCAATGGAATATTAACCAACTGTATAAAATTAAAGCTTTATGAGAAGGATGATGATAACTTTTTTAATGAGATTGTTGAGGATAATGTACCTTTTTAAATAAATTGCCGACCTTGTCTACCTTGTGTCGTCCTATTTTTAAAGGAAGGTAGACGCGCTACAACCATTATAAATACAGGGTTATAGCTATATAAAATATTTTTGTCTATCTGTCCACCTTAAAAAAGTATTATTTATAAATAAAGTTAGAATTTAATAAAAAAATAAATATAGTATAAAAGTTAATATATAGAGTTCATTATTAGGGCGACAGGGCGACATTGGCTATTTTAAAGGGATTGAAGAGATTAATAAGGGAGACATAAGGGTAGGTACATTGAATTAATTAGTATAAAGGGAGTGAGAGGGCATGGAGCTTAGACCTTATCAAAAAGAAATTATAGATATAATTGATAATTTAAATAGTGGAAGTTATTTAGTTCAGCTAGCAACAGGTTTAGGAAAGACAGTTACCTTTGCTAATATAAAAAGAAAAGGAAGAGTTCTTGTTTTAGCCCATAGAGAAGAATTAGTAACTCAACCTATTAAATATTATGATGTACCAGTTGGTATAGAAATGAGAGAATTAAAGTCAAATGGAGAAGAAGTTGTTATAGCTTCAGTTCAAAGTTTGGTTCGTAGATTAAATATGTTTAATAAGGATGATTTTGATATGATTATTACTGATGAATGTCACCACAGTATAGCAAAATCTTATAGAAAAATTTATGAATACTTTAATTACAGATTGCACATAGGTTTTACAGCAACTCCAAATAGAGGAGATGGTAAAAGTCTTGATGGAATTTTTGATAGCATTATTTATGAAAAAGATATAAGATGGGCTATTGAAAATAAGTATCTTTGTGATATTCATTGCATGAGAGTTAATATTGATTATGATATTTCTAAGGCTAAAACAAGACCTGGTGATTATGCTTTAGATGATCTTGAAGAAATGATAAATAATGATGACAGTAATAAGAAGGTTGCTTTAGCTTATAAGAATTATGGAGTGGGACAAACTTTGATTTTTGGTACTTCTATAGCTCATTGTGAAAATATTGCGGCTGAAATAGAAGGAGCAGTAGTTGTAAGTGCTAATACTAAAAATAGAGATGAGATTATAAGAAAATTTACAAATAAAGAAATAAAGGTCCTTGTAAATTGCATGATATTTACTGAAGGTACAGATATGCCTTTAGTTGAAACAATAATAATATGTAGGCCAACAAAAAATAGTTCATTATATGCACAAATGGTTGGAAGAGGTCTTAGACTTCATAAAGATAAGGAAAAGCTTAATTTAATTGACTTAGTTGGTGTTACGGGGAAGAATAAGTTGTGTACGGCAGCAAGTTTATTAGGTTTGAATGTTGATAATTTAGATGATGATGAACTTAAGGATTTAGATGGTAACTTGCTTGATATTCCAAATAAAATTAAGGAGATGGAGAGTCCAAGGCTTTGGGTTAAGGAAACTGAAGAGGTAAATCTTTGGGCTAAGGAGAGAAATTATAATCTTCATAATATAAATTGGACAAGGAGCTTTAATGGTGATTTGATTTTAATTTTGAAGGATATAAGAATTAAGTTACCTTGCCAGGATGAATTAGGATATACGGTTTATAATGGTGAAAGAATGAAGATGCAGGATGCTCTTGATGAGGTGTTTAATATATTGAATTTGCATTATCAGGATCAAAGGCCTTTATGGGATTTGCATATAATAAGGAAATGGGGTAAGGAACCAGCATCTTTCAAGCAGATGGAGTGGATTAGGAGGTATATGGGACGTAGGGAAATTGGAGACTTAACGAAGGGGGAGGCTCATTATATATTGAATAGGTTGTTCAATAATGAGAGTAGTTTAGGAGTGTAAAATTTGGTAAAATAGTTTTGGGAAGGATGTGTATAAAATGGGATGTAATGAGATGAAGTGTCATGTTTGTGGAGAAGTATTAAATGAAAATAGTATGTTTGGATGGGTTAAAGGTGATAAATTCAATCCTGTAAATATTTATGAGGTACTTAAGGATATAAGGAATCCACTTAATTTAAAGTGTAGTATTTTATATTGTAATGATTGTTCGGGAAAAGTGGATAAGGTTATATTTAGTGTTTTTAATAAGGGTTTATCAGATTATCATTTATCTAGAGTGGTGGAGGATAAGGGGTTATCTGAGAATATTGGGGAGAATGAGGATAATGGATTATTTGAGGATTATTTGAAGGTTAGAGATGTTTTGGTTGGATAGGGAGTTAATTATTAAATTAAGTAGATATAAATCAAATTATTGAAAGGGGGTATGTTGAAAAGTTTAAAAGAGAAAATGAAGGTAAAAGAGTATTATTAGTAGCAATATGCTATGATTCGAAGAGTAAGGGTTATAGTTGTAAAATAAAAAATATATAATGAAAGTAGCTCTTCACAAGTTTGAAGCTCCTAATATTTTATTATGAGGAAGCAATGCTTCGCTTCCGCAATGAAACCTACGAAAATCTAAAGTAATTTTCGTGGGTTTTTGTTTATACATTCAAGAATTTACACATTATATGACATATTTAAAAAAAATTTCTTTATGTGGTATAATATAATATTATATATGTATGGAGGAAAAAACATGTCTATTAAATCTGATATAAGAAAAATGAAAAAAATATATTCTAATAGTAGATTAATACCTTTTATTGGTGCTGGAGTTTCAAGACCATTTAATATTCCCAATTGGATAGAGTTACTTATAAAATTATGTGAGGAATTAATCGATGAATTAGACATAATAGAAATGATTAAAGAAGATATTTATGCAGGTAAGTATTGGAATGCGGTAGATGATATCATGCTTTATAGTGCAAAAGATGAAGAATATATACAAAATGAAGTTGTAGATATAATTGAAGAGTCTATGATAACAGATAAAAGCAAAGATAGCAATTATTTAGATTTGGCAAAACTAGAAGTTCCATATTATTTAACAACCAATTATGATAATTTATTGGGTATGTATATTCAATCCAAGTATCAACCAACCATATTAAGTGACATTAGTTCCGGAATTCAGAAGCTAGCTGGTGAGAGTGATGGAAGAAGAGTTGTTCACTTACATGGTGATATAGCTAATTCAAAAAGTATAGTTTTGAGTAAAAAAAAATACAATCAAGTTTATAGTAGCGAAAAATATAAAACATTTTTTAATTTTTTTAGAGCAGGATATACATTTTTGTTTATTGGTTTCTCATTTTCAGATGAATATATTATAGATTTAATGGAGACATATAAGGGATATTTTAATGATTACCATTATATACTATTAGCTAATGCTACAAGAGAGGTTCAATTAGAATATATGGAAAAGTATAAATTAATTGTACTGTCATACTCAGTTGAAGATATTAACGATAATAATCAACATATAGAAGCTATAAGAGAAATATTAGGACAATTATACAATGATGATGAAATGGTGGACAAGGAAAATTTTTAGATGCTCCTCCAACGAAAGATAGATTACTTGAATTGGAAGGAGCTTTATTTGTAAGAAAACTTAAAATCGAGAATATAGATGATGAAATTGTTAATTACAGCAAAAATATGTTTATTTATTCTGATAGTTATATGAGAAAGTTAAAAAAGTATAGTATACCAGTTAATTTAATAGATGAAGTTTTTAGTATATGCTATATAAAATATTTAGATTCTCGTATGAATATTTATAGAAAACAAAAGGATAGTGAAAAATTTCTTGAAAAGGTTGTAGAAGATATAAGTAAGAGCAATTTTAAAGAATTAAATAGATATATGGAACCTAGGGGGGTACAAAAATCTGGATTAATTCATATTTTAGCAGATGATGAAACTAGAGATATAAGATGGGGGGACAATGAAATATGAGTTATATTCCTAAATCTATAGAGTTATTATTTAAAAATTTTAAATTGGATACAGCTCGTGCGTTAGTAATAATATACGTAATTTCTAATGGGAGAAAAAAGATAAAAGTTAAAGAATATATTTATTACGAACTACAAAATGTTTTAAATAATAAGGGCGAATTCGAAGAACTTTTTGAAGGGAGATATACATATTTTAAAATTAATAGTGAAATTGAAAAAATAATATTATATTTAAGTAATATCAATTGTATAAGTATTGCGAGTAAAAATATAAAAAATGTATTAGATTTAGAAATTTCAATTACAGATAAAGGGAGAAAGTTAGTAAGCAATTTAAAAGATATATATTATAAAAGGTTAATTGATAATATTTTCTATATTAAATCTGAAAAAAAATATAGTAACAGCGAATATAAAAGGCTTTTGGAGGTAATAAATGAATGGGGTTAAGATAAATAAATTACGAATAGAAGGAGATGAGTATAGAAGAACATTAGAATTTAAAAATGGAGTAAATATAATATCAGGAGATATATACTCAGGAAAATCATTAGTTTTAAGACTTATAGATTATGCTTTAGGTAAGAGTGAAATTAATTTAAAAGTACAGAAGGCACTAGATAAATATTGTGATAAGGTATTTTTAGAAATAGAAATAGATAATAAAAGATATACAATAAGGAGAAACTTAAAAAAAGATAAGACGAATTTTTATATCTATTATTGTGAATTAATAAATCTTGCTGAATATACACCTAAAGTATTAAAAAAGAAGGATTTAAGTATTATGTTAATGAAATTATTGGATATACCAATAATTAAGTTACTAAGAAATAAAAAGCAAAGTAGTGATAAAGAGTTAGAAAAGTTAACAATAAGGGATATATTTAGATTTACATATATAGATCAACATGATTTAGGAACACATAATTTCTTAAAGGGGCAAAAGCCTGAAGCAAGAAAAAATAAATATGTATTTGAAGTAATAATGAATTTTATTGAAGAAGATAAAAAGGGAATAAAAGAAAAAATAGCAGAAATTAATAATGAAATAAATGAAAATAAAAGAACAATAAATGGATTAACTCAGTTTTTAAAAGAAGGAGAGTTTTCGGATTTAAATGATATAATAGCAAAAAGAAATCACATAGATATTGAAATAAAAAAGTTAAACAATAAAAAACGATTGCTAATTAAAAATATGAAAAGCAATGAAGTTGATGATAATCCAATTTATCAAAAATTGCTTGAAGATAAAAATAATAAGATGTTAGAAATAAGTAGGATAGAAAAAAACATAAAAGAAAAACAGTTAGAAATATATTCAAGAGAGAATTTATTAAAGTCTTATGAAAAAGAATTAGCAGATATAAAAGCCACACAAGAAGCAAATTATTATTTTGAAACTATTAAACACAAAATGAAGTGTCCATTATGTAAAAGTAAAGTAGATGTAATAGATGATAATAACATTACTGAAGAAACATTTTTTGGGTTATGCAAAGAATTGCAAGAAAAAATAGAGATGATTAAAGTTATGATAAATAACTTAATATTAAATATAAACAAAATGAAACAAGAAAAAAGATATTATATTGATAAAATAGGAACTATAACTACATTGTTAGATAAGTATAATTCTGATAGTTTAAAAGAATTAGATAGCATAAATGAAATAGAAAATATTAATAAAATAATAAATGTTTTAAAAGAGGAATTTATAAGATATCAAGAAGCAATTAAAATTTATAATAAAATAAAAGAAAAAAATGAAGAAAATAGTATTAAAGAAAAAAAATTATTTGAATTAAATAATAAATTAGATGATTTATTAATAGATATTGAATTTAAAAAGAATGTTTTAAACTCAATTAATGAAGAGTATAGGACGTTATTAAGACAATTGGGATATAAAGTAGATGAAAGTGATACATATATATCAAGTGATAATTATATTCCATATTATAATGGTGCAAGTGTTTATGAACATGATAGTGGAGGATTATTAGTTTGTATTCAAGTATCTTATTTAGGAGCAATGATCAATACTTGCATCGAACATGAAGAGTTTGAAATAAAATATCCTAATTTTTTAATGTTAGATACAATAGGAAAGTATTTGGGGGCATATAAATCTATATATGTATCAGATGATGAAACAGTAGAGATAATGGATGAAGAAACATATAAAGGCATATATAGTTTATTGAGTAAGATTGGAGAGAAAACGCAAATTATAATAGTAGATAATACTCCACCTAAAGAGGAAGGAAAATATATTAGATATATTTTTAAAAATAAAACTAAAAGTAGAGAAGCTATTAGTGAATCAGGATTGATAGATTTAAGCAAAAATGAATATAGTGTGAAATAAAAATTTATTAAAAAGATATATGTATTAATTATGAATTTCAAATATATAATATTATCTTTTAATAAAAAAAGGAGTATTTAGAGTAAAAAAACTTTAAGTATTCGTTTTTTATTTTAGGTGGGATTTATATGATAGAAATAGAAGATTTAAGGTGAAAAGAAAAAGTACAAGAAATAATCAGGCGAATATTGGAAGTAATAAAAGATTCATACAGAGTAGATAGAGATAAATATAAAAAAGTGATAGCTATATAATAAGTAGAAATATACCATTATATATAAGAATAATAGTAAATGATATATAAATTTATGTGGAGGGGTAATTATGGCTGATAAAATTATAGATAAGGTAGAGTTTAATGATTATAAAGAAAAATACAGACTTATTTCAGATAATTGTGAAGAATGGATAACATTATTTGAACAATATAAGAGTGAAGAGAATGATATAAAAAATGATATATTTGTATTTTCAGCATTATTAGAAAATGATGAAAAAGAAATAGAAATTGATTTAGATGATTTTCAATGGGGGTTTACACCAGATAGTTTTGGAAAAGCAACTTTTACAAAACTATTTAATGGAAGTGATGAAGAAATCGTTTTTGAATCAGGGGATAAGTACGATAAATATGAATATTTAATAGCATATAGAATATTTGATGCTGATTATGAAAAAGAAATTGAAATAAACCCTAAATTAATTTGGTACAACAATTTGGTTAAGGTATCTGATGGATATATTGAACCATTTAGTAAGGATTACAAAATAAAAGTAAGTAAAAATAAAATAGAAGTATTGAGAGATTATTTAAGAGATTTTTTATCTGCATATAATAAAGTATGTATAATAGGATTTGATAATAGGCGATTTTTTAAGAGAGATAAAGGTATAAATAAAAATTATATTACTAATAAGAATGATAATTTTGTGTATTGTATATCTGTAAATAAAGATACATTTTCTGATTATAATTATTTTAGCAGTATATTAGGTAAAATTGTAGTAAGTCCATTTAAAGAGCCACAACATAGTGATTATAAGTATTTTTATCCAGATGAAAAATATGAAGAGTTTATTATTGCTGTGGACCAAAGTACAGGAAAAGAAATTTATTATACCTGTAATGAGGATAAACTATCTAATTTTTTTGGAGCAAATCAAGGTTCTCCAAATTTCTTAACACCAGTTTATTTTGATAAACAAGTATTAGATAAATACACTAATAACCCTGCTGAATATTTTATAGAAGATGACCATATAAGCTATCTTAATCAGTGGTCTATACCATATAACATTAATAGTAATGATAAAGTTTCTGTGTGGTTGGGGGATTTAGGAAGAATTCCAAATAAGGAGCAAATCTATTGGAAGTCATTTAATATTAATCCTTATGGAGGAATGAATGAAAAGTTTTTAGAAAGGCAGTTAGGAGCAAAATTTACGGATACAATTAGAGATGAAAAAAGATTGATAGTAATAATAGATAAGATAAATAGCTTATTCTATAAAAAATATAATGTTAAATTATTTAAAGATTTAAGTGAGGCCGACTTACAAATAAAAAATGCTTTTTCTATACCAACCAATAACTCAACAACTTCTTATCAAACTTTTCTTATGCAGATATGCAAGTTAACTGTAGAAAGAATTAATACAGAGCTTATAAAACAAGTGGTTAATAATGAAAGCTTACTAAAGGGAAGTGATGGTAACAATTTGGGCAGTAGGCTTCAATTAAAAGTTATGTTAGATACTATTGGATTTAATTCATCAAATCAGTTAGATGAAATTTTAAAGAAAGTATATAATTCAAGAAATAAATTAGCAGGGCATACAGGGTCATTTAAAGAATATAATAAAGTCTGGAAAAGAGATGAGGCATATAGAAGTAATTTTATATCAGATTCGAAAGAAATAGTAAAAGAGTTAAATGATGTGTTGGATAAATTATATGATGAGGCTAAGAATAAATATGAACAATAAAGAAAGTTTTTTTAAAAATATGTCTTATGCTGCTATTCAAACTAATAAGGGGATTGGTGATAAGTGTAAAATTATAGATCAAAAGTATATAAGAATTAATAAATACTATACCACCCTTAAGGAAAACCCAAGTTTATTAGATGCAAAATTTAAATTTATTTTAGAGAGGGAAATATTTATTTTTTGTGAAGAAATTTATTCTTGTTTGGATTATTATTCTTATGTTTTAAGACACTATCAAGAAAAATCAGATAGATATAGAGGACAGAGTACACCTACAGGGTTTAACGATGTTCTTAATGGATATATCAAAAAAAAGAATAAAGCGATATATACAAATAAAGATATAATTAGGCTATTTAATGACGCTATAATATGGTATCCAATTATACATGATATAAGGTCTAAGGAAATCCATTGTTGCATGGGAGAAGTTAAAATTAAAGAGAATGAGCTTATTTATGAAAGTGATACAAGATATGATAAATATCAAGAAATAAGCATAAGTTTATTAGATTTACAGAATATCAATTATAAATTTAAAAAATTTATAATTAAAGCATTAGAATTATTAGAAAATTACAGTGTTTAGAAAATTGGTTTAGCTATAATAGGACAAATAATACTTGAATTATTATAGCTAAAAATTTTTAATAAGGAGACAGAGGGTTTTGATTAAAAGGTATTGGATTAAAAAATAACTTGAAGATAGATATTTTATTATTAGGTGATTTACTTAAGGTATATAGAGAAAGAATAGAAAGTATTGATGATAGTAATGATTTAAAAAAATACTTCGTTGGGGATTATGAATTATTACTTTGTTGTGAAAATACAATGAATACAGAATATGGTAAGAAAAAAGGGTTGATTCTATATATAGAATACTCAAATGGAGTTAAGTATCCTGATATAGATAATTTTGAAGAAGAAAGAAAATAATTATATAAATGTGGTTTAGATAAAGAGAACAATATTACTATAAACATAAGATATTTAGATTATTTAGTTGACTATTATAAATGCCAAGTTAATGTTAGGTATTTCTAATGTTAGTTGAATTTATTGTAATATTTCAGAGTGTAAAAATTTCATACAGGATTTTGTTAAAGAAGTTATAGTTTATAAGACTCATGTTGAATTAGTATTCAATGTGGGTTTTAATTTTGTTCAAAATTGAATATCTGAAAAGGAAATTATAATGAGAAAGCAATTAATACTAAATATATAAATAAGTATGATAGAAATAAAATAATATATATGAATTGCGCAAGAAAATATGGCAATATATTCCATATAAAGTAAATCCTGCAGATAAATAAGAGTTAAGTTTGAAGATAATAATAAATAGTTTGTAATGAAACACAAGTAATCTACTTTTTGTAAATATTTAAGGAGATACATAGATATGAATTATATAGGAATAAGAGTAAGTACAAGCGAAGTATATTATTCAATTATTAAAAAAAATAATAAGGGGTTTGATGTTATAAGTATTTCAAGTATAAAAGTTCCAAAAGCTTTAGAGATTCCACAAAAATTATCTTATGTTAGGAACACTTTAATTACTATAATAGAGCAATATTCTATTGCATATGCTTCTATGAGGGTGATTGAAGGTGCAGCTATGAGCAATATTAATAGTACTTCTTTATTTAGAGTAAATTTAGAAGGTGTTATACAAGAGGTATTTGCAGGAAGTACAATAGAAGAATATGATTTAGCATGTAATTCTAGCGTATCTTCTATATTAAAGACAAGTTCTAAAAAGATATTAGATATTTTTAATGAGATAAACTTGAATGAAAAGTATAAAACTGATAGAAAATGTGTACTTAATGATGGACATAAAGAGGCGTTAGTGGTAGCTATTGCTATGCAAAAGAAGAAAGGGGAATAGCTATGGGATGTATATGTGCAAATATAAAATTTGAACCAATAAGAAAGATAGGAAATGACGAAGGAAAAATTCAGAAGTTTTTATCGCAAGAGACCTTCAATTAAATGCTGAGTTATTTATTAAAAAAATCAGTAAAAATAAACTTGCAGAGGAAGGATTAGATATTGAAAATTATTTTTTAGAGGCTAGATTATTATATCAAGGAAAACATGCTCATGTTGCAGAAATACAATATGCATCAGAAGATGAAGAAAATATTTATCTGTCAATGCCAGTATATAAGAATGGCTCATTAAGTTCGTTAATTAAATATATTTTTAAAAGAGGGATAGTATGATTAATAAGAATTCTGAAAACAAAAGAATTAGTAGAGAGTTTTTAGCAAATCATTTTCCTTTAAGCACACGTAAAAAGAGAATGAAGAAAGCTGAAGCAATAGATTTAAGAGAAAATTGTATTATTAAAGAGTATAACAATGAGTATTTTGAATTCATTCCAATTAATAAGGATAAAAAAGTATAAGTTTAATTTAGGAGTCGAGGGTACTAGCAGTCATGCCTTGCCTCCACTATGACACAGTATAATAAAAAGCCACAGAAATGTGGCTTTTTATTATACTCCAGACTGCTGACAAAGTGTCAGCAGTCTTTAATTTTATACAAATATGTAATATAATTTAAAATATATTAATTTATTA